>NZ_CP197470.1:0-305670 GCF_052180235.1 Microbacterium sp. F51-2R
CGCTCGCCTCACGCATCGGCGCCCCGCTCCTCGTCAGCGCCGTGACGCAGCGCGGCGACGAGTACTTCAACTCGTCGCTCCTGTGGGAGGAGGGCGCCGACAATCCCGTCGACACGTACGACAAGCGGCATCCCGTCCCCTTCGGGGAGTACGTGCCCGACCGCTGGCTCTGGCGGGGTTTCGCGCCCGACCTCATCGACCTCATCCAGCGCGAGTACACGCCCGGCACGTCGTCGCCGATGTTCGACGTCGACGGCGTCGGGGTGGGCCTCGCGATCTGCTTCGACGTCATCTACGACGACGTCGTGTGGCAGGGCGCGAAGGACGGCGCCGAGGTCTACATGTTCCAGACGAACAACGCCGACTTCCGCGGCACCGACGAGAACCTCCAGCAGCTGGCGTTCGCCCGCATGCGCGCCATCGAGACCGGTCGCGCCGTGGTCAACCTCTCCACGGTGGGGACGAGCCAGGTCATGGCGCCGGACGGGTCGACCATCGCGGGACTCCCGGCGGACGAGGCCGGGCACCTGCTGACCGATGTGCCGCTGCGGACGGGCCTCACGCCCGCCGTCATCCTCGGCCCGTGGATCAAGGCGTTCCTGGCGTGGGGGAGCCTCGCGGCTCTCGCGGCGTTCGGGGTCGTCGTCAGGATCCGGCGTCGCCGCGGCGCGCACAGCGAGACGCCGGCCCCCGAGGGGACCGGCGTCTCAGAGAATGTCTGATGCGGGTCAGGCGCTGATCTTGTCGACCGTCACGTCTTCGCCGGCGCCACGGCGGGCGCGGACGTAGGCGAGACGCTCTTCGAGGAGCTCCTCGAGCTCGGGAAGCGTGCGCCGCTCGAGCAGCATGTCCCAGTGTGAGCGGGGAGCCTTGTCTCCGCTGTGGTCGACCGTCGCGGTGCCCTCGCCGATGCGCAGGAGAGCCTCGGAGCCGCAGGTGCGGCATTCCCAGCTCTCGGGAACCTCGGCGTCTGCCGCGAAGGTCAGGGTGGTGTCGCGTCCGCACGACGTGCACGTGTAGATGTGCTGTGCGCGCTCATGGAACACGACGCCCTCTTCGCTCTGCAGGCTCTGGGCGCCGAGTCGGATGCCTCGCAGGCTGCGATCTGCCATGGTTTCGGGTCCTCTCGTCGCTGTTCAGGTATAACGAAAGGACCTGGGCGTCTCATCCGAACGGAGGGTCTGCATCACCCTTTCACAGTGATTGCACAGCTGGAACGCGGTCTCGCCGACCGTGAGACCGAGATTCGCGGCGTGCGGTCAGTGCAGGGTCGCGAGAGCGACGTCGGCACGGTCGGTGACGATGCCGTCGACGCCCATCGCCACGAGGCGCGCCATGTCGCCCGGATCGTTGATCGTCCAGACGTGCACCTCGACACCGGCCTCGTGCGCGTAGTCGAGGAGCCGCGGCGTCACGATGCGCACCCGCTGCTGTCGCTCCGGCACCTGCAGGGCGTCGACCTCGCTCAGCACCCGGCGCGCCGCCCGCCGCGAGCGCAGGTTCACGGCGGCCACGAAGCGCGTCACGATCGAGGTGCCCGCCGAGGTCGCGGGACGGATGCCGCCACCCGCCGTCTCGGCGGCGCGCAGAGCCGTGCGGCGACGCTCGTCGGAGAAGCTCGTGAGGAGGACGCGCGCGCCGTGCGGGGCGATGAGGCGGCCGACCTCCTCTGCGGCGGCGGCCGCCTTCACGTCGAGGTTGAACCGCACGTCGGGAAAGGCGTCCAGCGCCTGCGCGAGCGTGATGACACCGCCGTGCCCTGCCATGAGGTCGTCGAGCTGCCGGAGCGTCACCTCGTCGACCCGCCGGGAGTCGCCCGTGACGCGGGAGAGGTCGGCGTCGTGGAAGAGCACCACGACGCCGTCCTTCGTCAGGTGGCAGTCGGATTCGACGTAGTGCGCACCCACGGCGTGGGCCTCCGCGACGGCTGCGAAGGAGTTCTCGGCGATCGCGTCCTCGCCGGTGTCGGCTCGGACCAGCCCGCGGTGGGCGAGCACACGCGGGCGCTCGACCCCCTCGAACCAGGGATGCGTCACGCCGACGGCGGCTCGACGCGCGGCGCGGGGGACGCGGCATCCGTCCGCTTCGCGGCGTCGGCCAGGGTGCCGGCGAATGCGCCGCTCACGCCCTTGATCGCCTCGGTGAACTCGCTCGGGATGATCCAGAGCTTGCTCGAGGGGCTCTCGCTGATCTTCGGCAGCATCTGCAGGTACTGGTACGCGAGGAGCTTGGGATCGGCGTCGCCGACATGGATCGCGTTGAAGACCGTCTCGATGGCCTCTGCCTCGCCCTGCGCGCGCAGGACGGCGGCCTGCTTGTCTCCCTCGGCCTTGAGGATCTCAGCCTGCCGTCGGCCCTCGGCCTCGAGGATCTGGGACTGCTTGGAGCCCTCGGCGGTGAGGATCGCGGCGCGGCGGTCGCGCTCGGCACGCATCTGCTTCTCCATCGAGTCCTGGATCGACAGCGGCGGGTCGATCGCCTTGATCTCGACGCGTCCCACGCGGATGCCCCACTTGCCGGTCGCCTCGTCGAGGACGACCCGCAGCTGGCCGTTGATCTCGTCGCGGCTCGTCAGCGCCTCTTCGAGGTTGAGGCCGCCGACGACGTTGCGGAGGGTCGTCGTCGTGAGCTGCTCGACGGCGCCGAGGTAGTTCGCGATCTCGTACGTCGCCGCACGGGCGTCGGTCACCTGGAAGTAGATGACCGTGTCGATCGAGACGACGAGGTTGTCTTCCGTGATGACCGGCTGCGGCGGGAACGACACGACCTGCTCGCGGAGGTCGATGAGCGGACGCAGGCGATCGATGAACGGGATCAGCAGGTTCAGGCCCGGCATGAGCGTCTTGTGGTACCGGCCGAGCCGCTCGACGATGCCGGCGCTGGCCTGCGGGATGATCCGGATCGAGCGGAAGATCACCACGAGGACGAAGATGAAGACCGCGGCGGCGAGCACCCAGCCGATCGTGGCGGGGATGATGTCGGCGGGGTTCATGAGGTGAGCTCCTCGGTGGTGTCGGGGCGGACGAAGGCGGTGGCGCCGTCGATGCGTGAGACGCGGACAGGCGTTCCGGGCTCGAGGGCGAGGGTCGCGAAGGATGCCTCGGCCCGCGCCGTCCAGATGTCGCCGTTGGAGAGCTTGACCTGACCGGCGTCGGACGACACCGTCGACAGGACGCGGCCGGAGAGCCCGATGAGGGCGTCGACGTTGCTCGGCGTCGGATCCTCCCCGCGGCGGAGGCGGCGCAGGAGCGGGGGCCGCAGGAAGAGCACGAGCACGGCGGCGACGACGGCCGCGATGACGACCTGGAGCCACAGCGGAGCGCCGAGGAGGTCGGATGCGAGTCCCGCGACGCCGCCGATGCTGAGCATCAGGAAGGTGAAGTCGAGCGTCAGCATCTCGATCACGAGGAAGAGGAGGATCAGCACGAGCCACCCGATCCACGCCCAGTCTTCGATGGTCTGGATGAGATCCACGGTGTGCCTCCTTTTCCCGAACCTATCACGGTGATTCCGGCCTGGACGGGGTGCCGGGGAAGCAGGTTGGTAGGGTCGTAGGGCGCCGCGCCACACCTCCGCGGCGGCCGCGGCATCCGTCCGCTCGGCACCTTCGCACCCGTTGGGAAATCACGTGTCCGAAACCCTCACGCCCCTGCCTCAGGGGTCGCTCAGCGGCAAGACCGCTCTCGTCACCGGCTCGTCGCGCGGCATCGGCGCCGACACCGTGCGCTACTTCGCGCAGGCCGGGGCGAACGTCGTGATCAACTACCGCAACAAGGCGCCGCGCGCCGAGAAGCTCGCGACCGAGCTGCGCGGCCTCGGGGTCGAGGCGCTCGTCGTCGGCGCCGACCTCACCGACCCGGAATCGGTGCAGGCGATGTTCGCCGAGGTCGAGCGCACGTTCGGCGGACTCGACATCCTGGTGCTGAATGCCTCCGGCGGCATGGAGTCGGGCATGGCGGAGGACTACGCGCTCGCCCTCAATCGCGACGCGCAGGTGAACGTGCTCGAGACGGCGCTGCCGCTCCTGCACGAGGGGTCGCGGGTCGTCTTCGTCACGAGCCACCAGGCGCACTTCATCCGCACGACGCCGACGATGCCCGAGTACGAGCCCGTCGCGCTCTCCAAGCGCGCGGGCGAAGACGCCCTGCGCGAGCGCATCCCCGCGCTGACCGAGAAGGGCGTCGGCTTCGTCGTCGTCTCGGGCGACATGATCGAGGGCACCATCACGGCGACGCTCCTCGAGCGGGCGAACCCCGGTGCCATCGCGGCGCGCCGCGAGGACGCCGGAAAGCTCTACAACGTGTCGGAATTCGCGGCCGAGGTCGCGCGGGCGGCCCTCGACCCGGTGCCCGGCGACAACACGCGCCTCGTGGGCGACACCGACTCGTTCGGCAAGGAGTGACGTGCGCGCTGACGACATCGAGAAGCTGATCTCGGTCGGCCGCCCCGACATCGCACCGGACGGGACTTTCGCGGTCTTCGCGACCTCGCGTCCCGACCTCGCGGCCAACAAGGCCGTCGGGCAGCTCTGGCGCGTCGACCTTCCCGCCGGCACTCCGCGCCGGCTCACGCGCGGCACCGCCGACTCCGGCCCGCGGCTCTCGCCCGACGGCGCGCGGATCGCGTTCCTGCGCGCCGACGCCAAGAGCAAGCCGCAGATCTTCGTGGTCGACGCCGGGGGAGGGGAGCCGGTTCAGGCGACGGATGCCGCAGCCGGCGTCTCGCAGTTCGCCTGGTCGCCCGATGGCAGGTCGTTCGCGTTCGTCGCGCGCGTGCCCGAGCGCGGGCGCTACGGGACCGTGGAGGGACTGGATGCCTCGGCCGAGGCCCCGCGGCACATCACGAGCGTGCGGTGGCACGCGAACGGACTGGGCTACATCGCCGATCGTCCCGCACACGTCTTCGTCATCGCGGCGCCCGAGACCGACTCCGAGCCGTTCTACGAGCCCGCCGCGCGGGTGCTCGGCGACGACGAGAAGCCCGACTCGAAGCGCCTCGTCGCGGCGGAGGCCACGCAGCTGACGCACGGCGATGCGTCGCACTCTGACGTCGCCTTCCTCGGCGACGAGGTCCTCACGATCCGCGACGTGCTCGAGCCCGACAAGCGCGACCTGCGCACGGCGCTCGTCGCGGTCGCCGTCGACGGGTCAGGGGAGCGCGAGGTCGTCTCGCGCGACGCCGGGCTCTCGATCGGCGACGTCGACGTCGCACCCGACGGCGCGGTCGTGATCCTCGCGAGCGACGCGGGCCCCGGATTCACCGACTTCATCGCGCCCGGTGTCGCGCTGCACATCGTCGAGAACGGCGTCCCGCGCCGGCTCACCGACGCCGAGACGATCGACCTCGGCGAGGTCGGCAGCCACGTCTCGTTCGACGGCGACGACGTCCTGGTGCAGGACCGGACGCGGGGCCGCGTGCGGCTCCTGCGTGTGACGCGCGCGGGCGATGTGTCGCAGGTGCTGGGCGGCGACGTCGAGGTGGTCGGACACGCCACGGCCCACGGGCGCATCGTCGCGGCGGTCGCGACGCCCGAGTCCTTCGGCGAGCTCGTGCTCGTCGAGGGCGGCGCCGACGGCGGGGCCGCCACGACGCTGACGGCGTTCGGCGCGGGGGCCGCGGCATCCGGGATCTCCGTTCCCCGCGAGCTGACCGTCGACGGACGCGACGGATACCCCGTGCACGGCTGGGTCGCCAAGCCCGAGGGGGAGGGGCCCTTCCCCGTCATCCTCCAGATCCACGGCGGGCCGTACGCCTCGTACGGCGTGCACCTCTTCGACGAGACGCAGGTGCTCGTCGACGCGGGATACGCCGTCGTCTACTCGAACCCGCGCGGTTCGGCCGGCTACGGACGCGAGCACGGCCGGGTCATCCGCCAGGCGATGGGGACGGTGGACTTCCACGACGTCATCGATTTCCTGGAGGGCGCCATCGCGGCCGACCCGGCGCTCGACGGCTCGCGCGTCGGCATCCAGGGCGGGTCGTACGGCGGCTACCTGACGGCTTGGGTCATCGCGCACGACCACCGCTTCGCCGGGGCGATCGTGGAGCGCGGATTCCTCGATCCCGCGACGTTCCAGGGCACGAGCGACATCGGCTCGTTCTTCGGCGACGAGTACGTCGGGATCTCGGCGGAAGACATCGCGCGGCAGAGCCCCATGGCCGTCGTCGGGAACGTCACGACGCCGACCTTCGTGGTGCACTCCGAGCTCGATTTCCGGTGCCCCCTCGAACAGGCGACGCGGTACTACTCGGCGCTGAAGCGCCAGGGCACGCCGGCCGAGCTGCTCATCTTCCCGGGGGAGAACCACGAGCTCACGCGCGGCGGCCAGCCTCGGCACCGCGTGGAGCGGTTCGACGCGATCCTCGACTGGTGGGACCGATACCTGCCCGCGACGTGATGCAGGCGTGAAGACGTGAAGAAGGCCCCGGGAACCGACGTTCCCGGGGCCTTCTTCTGCGATCAGCTCAGAGGTCGGTGCCTGAGAAGCGGAACGCGCGGATGATCTGGATGATGCCGAGCACGACGAGCGCGATGCCCAGCAGCCACCACAGCACGAAGGCGCCGTAGAGGGGCGTGAACAGCAGCACGATGCCGGCGAGGATGCTGATGATCGCGAAGAAGATCGTCCAGCCCTTCGAGGCGGCGTCACCCAGCGTCGAGAGCGAGACGATCCCCTCGATGATCCACAGGATGCCGACGAGGATGCCGAGGAACACGGCGAACCAGCCGGTCGCGGCCTGCAGGTTCACGAAGGCGAAGATGCCCGCCGCGATGAAGAGGAGGCCGAGGACGATGTGGCCGACGCGCGCCCATCCGCCCTTCGACTTGGAGAAGATCCCCAGGCCCGCGTAGACGAGGCCGGCCGCGATCGCATAGATCGCGATGATGGCCGTCACGACGACGGCGGTCTTGCCCGGCCACGCGAGGATCAGGATTCCGATGATGACGGACAGGACGCCGCCGACGCCGAAGGCGGTGCGGATGCCGTTGACAGCTGACTTCTCGGCTGCGGATTCGGTGGTCATGGGAGCGAGCCCTTTCTGAGTGTTTCCTGTGAAGGTTCGGCCACAGCCTAGCCCCGCACCCGGCCGGATCCCGGCAATTCCGCGCCGCGTTCACCCATTTGTGACGGTGCGGGTCGCTCTGCGTCGCCGAGTTGCCACTGGATGTGGCAACCCGACGTCGAGATGCCACAACGTCTGGCAACTCGACGCGCAAAGGCGCGCTGTCGCGCCGGTGCCGCCGTCGCTAGCCTTGACCCGTCGGCGCACGGGCGCCGATCGTTGTGCGAGGAGGGGTTCGATGGCTGTTTTCTCCCGCGGCTTCGGGGCCAGGCGCCGGGAGTCCGACCCGCGCCTGCCACCGGGCCAGTACCTGACCGAGGATTTCCCGGTGCTGTCGGCGGGGCCGACGCCCGATGTCGATCTCGACGAGTGGCGCTTCACGATCCGCACCGAGAAGGACATGCAGACGACCTGGACGTGGGATCAGTTCATGGCCCTGCCGATCGAGAACGTCGACACCGACATCCACTGCGTCACGCGCTGGTCGAAGCTCGGCACGCAGTGGCGCGGTGTCTCGCTCGACACCCTCTTCGAGGATGTCGACACCGACGTCGAGTACGCGATGGCGCTCTCCTACGGGGGTTACACGACGAACGTGCCGCTCGAGGATCTGCTGGGCGGCAAGGCGTGGATCGCGTTCGAGTTCGACGGCGAGCCGCTCGAGCCGGAGCACGGCGGCCCTGCCCGGCTGCTCGTACCCCACCTCTATTTCTGGAAGAGCGCCAAGTGGGTGCGGGGCCTCGTGCTGCACCACCACGACGACCCCGGGTTCTGGGAGCAGAACGGCTACCATCTGCACGGCGACCCGTGGACCGAGGAGCGCTACTGGTGACCACGGCTGGACGCACTTCCTGGCGAGAGGCCACCGTGCTCGAGGTCGTCGAGGCGAACGCGCATGCGCGCATCCTGACCCTCTCGGTGCCAGGCTGGGAGGGGAGCCTTCCCGGTCAGCACGTCGATATCCGGCTCACGGCGGAGGACGGCTACCAGGCCGTCCGGTCCTATTCGCTGGGGCTCGCGGGGGAGGGGAGCACCCTCGAGATCGGCGTCGACGAGGTTCCCGACGGCGAAGTGTCGCCGTACCTCGTGCGCGACGTCGCGCCGGGCGACAGCCTCGAGGTGCTCGGACCCCTGGGCGGCTACTTCGTGTGGCGCGAGAGCGATCCGTCGCCCGTGCAGCTCATCGCGGGCGGCTCGGGGATCGTCCCGCTGCGGGCCATGGTGCGCTCGAGGCTGGCCGCGGCGACGGCGCAGCCCTTCCGGCTGCTCGTGTCGGTGCGGACCCCTCAAGACGCGATATATCGCGATGAGCTCGAATCGGTGCCCGGCGGCGGGGGAGTCGACGTCACGTGGGCCTACACCCGCGAGGCGCCGGCATCGTGGGCCGGCCACGTCGGCCGCCTGACCGCCGAGGCTCTCGACGCGGCCGTCTGGCCGGTGGCCGACGATCCGGTCGTCTACGTCTGCGGCCCGACGGGATTCGTCGAGTTCGTCGCACACGAGCTCGTGGCGCGCGGCCACTCGCCGCGACGCATCAAGACCGAGCGCTTCGGAGGCATCTGATGAGCCGCAATGTGCAGCACCTGGACGGCAACGCGCTGGCGGGCGTGCTCACGGAACTGATGAGCACGGATGCCTCGTCCCTCACGATCACGTGCGCGCACTGCGGCTCGCACGGCGAGATGGCAGAAGTGTCCGTCGAGCGCGACGACGTCGCATCGATCGTGCGTTGCCTGTCGTGCGACCACACGCTGCTCGTCGTCCTTCGCGAGGCCGGTGGAGGCATCCGTCTGCGCTTCGAAGGCACCGCAGAGATCTCGTCGGTCTGACGAGATCGAAGACGGATGCCCCGGCATCCGCCTCCACACGGGTTCTCCGATAATGCACATTATGTCAACTCGTATGCCCGGCCCTCTCCCGTCGCTATGCGGCGCCCTGCGGCGCCGTGGGGCCCGATCGAATCGGGCATGGATCATCGGGCGCGCTCGGAGGCGCTCGGCGAGGCTCGGTGTCGAAGGAGGAACCGTGATCGCGACGCTCAACCAGGTCGTCGACGCCGTCGAGCAGCATCTGACCGACGAGATCGACGTCGCGGCGCTCGCGCGCAGCCTCGGCACGACCGAGTACCACGTGCGCCGCATGTTCTCGTCACTGGCCGGCATGCCGCTGTCGGAGTACATCCGGCGGCGCCGGATGACCCTCGCGGGCGCCGATGTGCTCGGGGCCGACGACCTGCTGACGATCGCGGTGCGCTACGGCTACGGCTCGTCCGAGGCGTTCGGCCGGGCATTCCGCGCCGTGCACGGAGCCGGCCCCGGCGACGTGCGCCGCGACGGCGGTCCCCTTCGCTCGCAACCACACCTCAGGTTCCGCCTGACCGTCGAAGGGAACACCCCCATGCACACCCGTATCGCCGAGCGTCCCGCATTCCGGCTCGTCGGGCACGCCACCCGCGTGCCGCTCCTCCACGAGGGCCAGAATCCGCACATCCAGGCGCACATCGCGGCGCTCCCCGCCTCGGAGCACACGCGGCTGAAGGCGCTGAGTGACACCGAGCCCGCGGGCCTCCTGCAGGTGACGGACGACGTCGATCCCGACTACACGGAGGGCAGCGACCTCACCTATCTGCACGGCGTCGCGATCACAGACGCCTCCCCCGTGCCCGAAGACCTCGACGCGATCGCGGTTCCCGCCGGCACGTGGGCGGTCTTCCGCTCGGAGGGCGCCTATCCGGAGGTGCTGCAGTCGACGTGGGCGGCGACGGCGAGCGAATGGTTCCCGTCCAACCCGTGGCGGCTCCGCCCGGGACCCTCGATCGTCGCGATCCTCGACCGCTCCCCCGACTTCCGCACCGCCACGTGCGAGCTGTGGATGCCGATCGAACGGGAGGAGGAAGCACGGCGGTGACGCTGTCGCGCGGCGCGCCGCGGGTGGACAATGAGGCATGGTCGCTGGCCCTTCCGGCGCGTCCGCGGAGGATGGCGGCGACGGCCCCTCGCCGCCGCCCGAGTCGGACGCGGCTCTCGGCCGCCGCGCGCAGATCCTCGCGACGGAGCACTGGGGTCTGCTCGCGGCCCGCGGCACCGCGCAATCAGAGGTGCTCACCCGCATCACGATCTACCTGACCCTGGTCTCCGCGGTCCTCGTGACGATCGGTCTGCTCGGCCAGGCGACGCAATTCCGGGCCTGGTTCGCGGGGGCGGCGCTCTCGCTCCTCGGCTTCCTCGGCGTCGTCGGGCTCATGACCCAGACCCGCGTGTTCAATGTCTCGGAGGAGGACCTCATGTACGTCCTCGCGATGAACCGCCTGCGCGGGGCGTACGTCGACCTCGACCCCACGGTGGAGCGCTACTTCCTCGCGGCCATCGCCGATGACCTTCGCGGGTCGCAGCAGACGTACTCGTTCTTCCGGCGCCGCAGCTTCACTCATCTGTTCGGAAGCTCGGCCGTGTTCATCGCCGTCGTCAACGCGTGCGTGCTGGGCCCGTTCGCGGGCGGATGCCTCGCCCTGGCCGGGGCCGCGACCGGATACGCCGTCAGCTTCGGCGTGCTGGTGGGCCTCGCGTACATCGCGGGATGCCTCGCGTACGGCTACTGGATCTACCGCTCGACGTGGCGCAACCATCGTCCGCTGCGGCGCTGGTCCGACGCGGCGTAGATGACCCCTCTCCCCCGTGCGGCCTGGTTGACTGAGACCGAATCGGATCGAAGGAGGATCAGCATGCCGCTGGAAGGTCAGTATCTGCCGAGCACGTCGGACTGGGCCCGCCGCCAGGCCGAGGCGTACGAGGCGAGCGGAGGAGCCCAGAGCGCCGAGCTGCGCGGCAAGCCGGTCATCGTCCTGACCACCGTCGGCGCCAAGACCGGTGCGCTGCGCAAGACGGCGCTCATGCGCGTCGAGCACGATGGCAAGTACGCCGTCGTGGCCTCGATGGGTGGCGCGCCGGAGCATCCGGCCTGGTACTGGAACCTCCGGAAGAACCCGCACGTCGAACTGCAGGACGGCCCCGACAAGCGCGACTACGTCGCGCGCGAGCTCCAGGGCGACGAGTACTCGGCGTGGTGGGACCGCGCCGTCGAGGCGTGGCCCGACTACGCCTCGTACCAGACGCGCACGGAGCGGAAGATCCCCGTCTTCGTGCTCGAGCGCGTGGCCGACGGCACGGCGTGAGCGGTCGCTCGCCCGGCGAGCTCGTCGTGGCGGACGAGGTGCGCGACGGCGTGGCACGCGGCATCCCGATCCTCGCCCTCGAATCGACCATCTTCACGCACGGGCTCCCCCGCCCGCGCAACCTCGAGGTCGCGCTCGAGGCCGAGCAGCGCGTGCGCGACGCGGGTGTCGTGCCCGCGACGATCGGCGTCGTCGGGGGCCGGCCCACGGTGGGCCTCTCCCCCGCCGACATCGAGCGGCTCGCCACCGACGACACCGCCGTCAAGCTCAGCCTCCGAGACCTGCCCGTCGCGGCCGCGAAGGGCCTCAGCGGCGGCACGACGGTCGCCGCGACGGCGTTCCTCGCGAGCCGAGCCGGCGTCCGGGTCTTCTCGACTGGAGGGCTCGGCGGTGTGCATCGCGACGCGCAGCAGACGTTCGACGAATCGGCCGATCTGCCCACCCTCGCGGCGCTGCCGCTGGTCGTCGTGAGCGCCGGCGTCAAGTCGATCCTCGACATCCCGCTGACGCTCGAGCGTCTCGAGACGCTCAACCTGACGGTCGTCGGCTACCGGACGACGGACTACCCCGGCTTCTACGTCGCCGACTCGGGATTCGACGTCGAGTACTCGGTCGACTCCCCCGCCGAGATCGCCGACATCGCGACGGCGCGCGATGCCCTCGGCATCTCGTCGACGCTCCTCGTCGCCAACCCGGTGGAGGCGCAGCACCAGCTCCCCGCCGACCTGCACGATGACGTCCTCGCCCGCGCACTCGCGGCGGCCGCCGCCCAGGGCGTCTCGGGGCACGACACGACGCCGTTCCTCCTCGACTTCATGCAGCGCGAGACGGGCGGGCGGAGCCTCGACGTCAACGTCGAGGTCTACCGCGGCAACGTGTCTCTCGGCGCCGAGATCGCGGCGGCGCTCGCCGCCCGCGCCTGATGCTGACCGTCATCGGCGACCTCCTCGCCGATGTCGTGGTGCTCGGCGCCTCCTCGTTCGAGGTCGGCACCGACAATCCCGCCGTCATCACGCACACGCGCGGCGGCAGCGCCGCGAACGTCGCCGTCGCCGCCGCGGCGTCGGTGCCTGTGCGCTTCATCGGACGGGTGGGGGCGGATGCCGAGGGCGACGCGCTCGCGCGCACGCTCGAGGCCGCGGGGGTCGACGTGCGGGTGCAGCGCGGGGGCCGCACGGGGTCGATCGTGATCCTCGTCGACGACACGGCCGAACGCACGATGCTCACCGACCGCGGTGCGGCGGCAGAACTCGGCCCCATCGATCCCGCGTGGCTCGCGGGCACCCGCTGGCTGCACCTGCCGCTCTACGGCTTCGCGGCGCCCGTCTCGCGCGACGCGCTCCTCGGCGCGTGCCGGTGGGCCCACTCGCACGGCGTGCCGGTGAGCCTCGATCTGTCGAGCGTCGCCGCGATGCGCGAGCTCGGCGCGGCTGCGCTCGAAGGGATCATGACGGATGCCGCGCCCGACGTGGTCTTCGCCAATGCCGACGAAGCCCGGCTGCTCGAAGAGCTGCGGCTGCGGCATCCGGATCGCTCGGTCTTCGTCGTGAAGCGCGGCGCGCAGCCCGTGCTCGTGACGGGGGACGAAGGAACCGTGGAGGTGCCCGTCGAACCCGTCGCCGACGTCGTCGACACCACCGGCGCAGGAGACGCCTTTGCCGCGGGCTACCTCGCGGCAGCGCTCGCGGGCGAGGCGCCCCCAGGATGCGCAAAGGCCGGCGCAGGCTCCGCACGCGGAGCGCTGCGCCGGCCGGGCGCGATCTGAGGGGTCAGAGACCCTGAGGGGTCACAGACCCGCAGCGTCGTCGGGGTGCGACGCCGTGCGGCGCGTCACCTGCTCGCCGGCGACGGGGTCGACGGCCGTGCGCGTGACGACGTCGGAGCGACGGCGACGCATGAGAAGGACGATCCCGATCAAGACGATGACGACTCCGGCGATCATGAGGATGTAGCCGACGAGGTCGAGGTTCACCCAGTCCACCTGGACATTGAGGGCGAACGCGAGGATCGCTCCGATCACGAACAGGACGATTCCAGCACCGATGCTCATGCGAGGATTCCTTTCCGGGCCCGCCTCGATCGGCGTCCCAAGGCCTTCATGCTGGCAGGTCGCCGGGGGTCCACGTAGGCCCTTGACAACCGCCGGATTACCCTGGTCAGGCCTCTTGCATGCGCTCGAGCTCGTCCTCGATGTCGTCGAGGAACGCGTTGTAGCCGGCGATCGTCGCGGCGACCTGCTCGTCCGAGAAGCCGGCGCGGTCCTGGCTGATCGTGAGCCGCGTACCGCCGTCGACCTCCTCGAGATCGAAGAGCACGGGCAGGCCCGCGTACTCGTCGGGCCGGTCGGTGAGGGTCATCGCGAGGTGCGACGGCGGATCGACCTCGACGTACTCCCCCGCCCAGTCGATGCGGTCGCCTTCGGGCAGGAGCATGACGGCGCGGAAGGCGCCTCCGGGCCTCACCTCCATCGTGAGCGAGTCCAGCGGCACCTCGACGGCCGAGGTGCCGAACCAGACGGCGAAGTGCTCGGGCGTCGTGAGCGCATCGAAGACGAGCTGGCGCGGGGCCTTGAGGTCGCGGGTGATCGTGAAGTACTCAGTCATGGGGGTTCTCCTTGTCGTGCGCGGTCGGGGCGGGGGCGTCCGCCGTGGGAGTCAGCTGCTGGAGGACGTCGAGGTACGAATCGAGGGAGTCGAGCGAATCGGCCCAGAACTTCGCGTAGTCGCCGATCCAGCGCGATGCCGCGGCGAGGGGCTTCGCGTCGAGGCGCGCAGGGCGATACTGCGCCTCACGCCCCCGCGTCACGAGCCCCGCGGCCTCGAGCACGCGCAGGTGCTTCGAGACGGCGGCGAAGGTCATGTCGAAGGGCTCGGCCAGCTCGCCGACGGTCGCCTCCCCCCGAGCGAGACGCTCGAGGATCTCGCGTCGTGTGGGGTCGGCCAGCGCCGCGAACGTGCGGCTGAGCCGATCCTGCTCGCTGGCGGTGCTCACTTCTGCGTCTCCTTATTCAACTAATAAGTAAAATACCGAGCGGTTGAATACGGGTCAAGATGTCGGATGCCGCGACTAGCGTGACCGTCATGACCCGCCTCATCTACAACACCGCCACGACGCTCGACGGGTACCTCGCCGACGACTCCGATTCGCTCGACTGGCTGTTCGCCGTTCCCGGGGCCGACGAGGCCGAGAGCGCCTTCCCCGCCTTCCTCGAGGGCATCGGAGCCATGGTGATGGGTTCCGCGACCTACGAATGGGTCTACGACCACGAGAACCTCGCCGCGCACCCCGAGAAGTGGGGCTACGGCGATCGGCTCTCCCTTGTGCTGACCACGCGCGACCTCCCGCGCGTCGCGGGCGCCAACGTGCGCTTCCACTCCGGGTCCGTGCGCGATGCGTGGGACGAGCTCGTCGCAGCGGCCGGCGCCAAGGACGTGTGGGTCGTCGGGGGCGGAGACGTCGTCGGCCAGTTCGCCGACGCCGGTCTCCTCGATGAGATCCGCGTCTCGATCGCGCCCGCGACGCTCGGCGCGGGCAAGCCCCTGCTCCCCCGCGTCCTGGGTTCCGACCGGCTCAGGCTCGAGTCGGCCGGGAGGGCCGGCCAGTTCGCCGAGCTCGTCTACTCCGTCGACCGCCCGGCCGCGGGGCCGGCGGGCGGATCAGACGCCTGACGGCTCGACGGGCGCCCAGGTCGCGAACTTGGGGTCGCGTCCGTCGCCCGAGGAGGTGCGCGTCAGGCGGCGACGCACCCACGGGCCCACGTGCTCGCGGTAGTACGCGCTGCTGCGCAGCCGCGCCGCATCGGGGAGCGTCGGCAGCGACCACCACGAGGCGGCGGCTCGACCCCGAGCGCCGTGAGGACGCGCGCCGCGACGCGGTGATGGCCGCGCGCATTCATGTGCAGGCGATCCTCCGACCAGTAACCGGGCGTCGAGAGCTCGCGGTCGGGCCAGTTGAGGGCTCGCACGACGTCGGGGCGTGACTGAAGGCGCGCGACGACGGCCGCGGAGAGCAGATCGCCGCGCCGCTGGATCATCCGTGCCAGCGGCAGCTGCGCCGACGGGTTCGCGCCCGAGAGCACGATGAGCTGCACGCCCTCCTCGTCGCAGCGCCGCAGCACGTGGTCGAACGCGGCGACGACGTGCGCGATGGAGGTTCGTGGGCGCAGCATGTCGTTGCCGCCGCCGTTGAACGACAGATGCGTCGGCTTCAGCGCGAGCGCGGGCTCGAGCTGCTCGTGGACGATCGGCCAGACGAGCCGGCCGCGGATGGCGAGGTTGGCGTACTCGATGGGCTCTCCCGATCCGTCGGCCCAGCCCTGGGCGACGAGGTCCGCCCAGCCCCGCACGCGGCCGTCGGGGAGGTCGTCGCCGACCCCCTCTGTGAAAGAGTCACCGATCGCGACGTATCGAACGGATGCCATCCGTCCAGCCTAATTCGGCGCCGCGTCTCAGCGGTCGTCGAGAGCACGCCCGCGGCGGTCGACCAGGCCCCACGCCGCGACGGCGGCGATCGCGAAGAACGCCGCGAACAGCACGAAGAGGGCCGGCGCGCCGCCGAACGCGAGCATCGCGGGAACCGTCAGCGGGGCGACGATCGACGCGATGCGCCCGACCCCCGCTGCCCACCCCGAGCCCGTCGCACGGAGCGACGTCGGGTACATCTCGGGCGTCACGGCGTAGAGGGCGCCCCACGCGCCGAGGTTGAAGAACGACAGGGCCATGCCCGTCGCGATGACGCTCGCCTCGCCTGTGGCGGTGCCGAAGAGGATCGCCGAGACGACGGAGCCGGCCAGGAACACCGACAGCGTCGCGCGGCGGCCCCACACCTCGATGAGCCACGCCGCCAGCGCGTAGCCCGGCAGCTGGGCGAGCGTGATGATGAGGGTGAACCCGAAGGAGCGCACCAGGTCGTACCCCTGCGCCACGAGGATCGTCGGGATCCAGATGAAGGCGCCGTAGTACGAGAAGTTGACGCAGAACCAGACCACCCACAGGCACGCGGTGCGCACGCGGAACTCCCGCGACCACAGCGCCCGGAGCCGGCCCGACGCCGTCGTGGCCGCGGGCGGTTCGGCGGGTGCCGCCGGTGGCGCCGGTGCTTCCGGTGTCGCGGCCGCGCCCTGGGCGACGCGTCCCGCCGCCGGTCGCGACGCCGGCGTGCTCTGCGCCGGGACGGAGGCGACGGATGCCTCGAACTCCCGCACGACGCGATCCGCCTCGTCGAGCCTCCCCCGCCGTTCGAGCCACCGCGCCGACTCGGGAAGCCCCCATCGCACGATGAGGGCGTACGCGGCGGGCACGGCGCCGAGCGCGAAGGCCCACCGCCACCCGTTTTCGGAGCTCGGGATGACGAGGTAGCCGATGAGTGCCGCCGCCGTCCAGCCGATCGCCCAGAAGGCCTCGAGGATCACGACGAGCCGGCCGCGGATGCGGGCCGGCGCGAATTCGCTGACATACGTCGAGGCGACCGGCAGTTCGGCGCCGAGCCCCAGCCCGACGAAGAAGCGGAACACGAGGAGCAGAGCGAGCCCGCCGACGAGCGCGCTCGCGCCGGTCGCGAGGCCGTAGACGATGAGCGTCAGCGCGAAGACCTGCCGCCGCCCGAACCGATCGGCGAGGAGGCCTCCCACGCTGGCTCCGATCGCCATCCCGATGAAGCCCACCGAGGCGATCCACGCCGTCTCGGACGGCTGCAGCGCCCACTGCTGCGCGAGCGCGGCGATGATGAACGAGATGAGCCCGACGTCCATCGCGTCCAGGGCCCAGCCGACTCCCGATCCCGTGACGACGCGCAGGTGCCCGCGGGTGAACGGCAGGCGGTCGAGCCGCTCCGAGATGGTGGGGGCCTCGGCATCCGTCATGAAGGTCATCGTACGGATGCCGCGGCCCGCGCCGTCGGAGGTTATGACGAGGCGAGCATGTCGTGCACGAGCGGGGCGACCTTCGTGCCGAACAGCTCGATCGACCGCATCATCTTGCCGTGCGAGAGCGTTCCCGTGGAGAACTTCATGTCGAAGCGCTCGGCGCCGAGGGTCCGCGCCGTGTCGGCGATCTTGCGGGCCACCGTCTCGGGCGAGCCGACGTACAGGGCGCCTTCGGGCCCCACGTCGTGCTGGAAGCGCAGCCGGTTGTACGAGGGCCAGCCGCGTTCCCGCCCGATCGTGTTGTTCATCGCCTCGAAGCCTTCGTACGCCTCGTCCCACGCCTGCTGATCGGTCTCGGCGATGTGCCCCGGCGAGTGCACGCCGATCGGCAGCGCATCGCGTCCGAACGAGTCGAGCGAACGGTGGAAGAGGTCGGCGAACGGGCGGAACCGCGCCGCCGGGCCGCCGATGATCGCGAGCATGAGGCCGTAGCCGTAACGGGCCGCGCGCACGACCGACTCCGGTGTCCCGCCGACGCCGACCCAGGCCTTGAGGCCGTTCTCGGTCTTGGGGAAGACATCGGCGTCCTCGAGCGACGCGCGCGTCGTGCCGCTCCACGTGACCGGCTTCTCGCGCAGCAGCTGCGAGAACAGGTCGAGCTTCTCGTCGAAGAGCACCTCGTAGTCGCGCAGGTCGTAGCCGAAGAGCGGGAACGACTCGATGAAGGAGCCGCGGCCGAGGATCACTTCGGCGCGGCCGCGCGAGACGGCGTCGAGTGTCGCGAAGCGCTCGTAGACGCGCACCGGGTCGTCACTGGAGAGGACCGTCACCGCGGTTCCCAGGTGGATCTGCGTCGTGCGACCCGCAGCCGCGGCGAGGACGATCTCAGGGCTCGACACGGCGAACTCACGGCGGTGGTGCTCCCCCACGCCGAAGAACGACAGTCCCACCTCGTCGGCGAGAACAGCCTGGTCGACGACGTTGCGGATCGTCTCGGCGCCGCTCAGGAGCGCGCCGGATTCGTCGCGGGTGACGTCTCCGAAAGTGTCGAGGCCCAGCTGGAGGTGCGGGGGTGCGGTGTGAGGCATGCGCCTTCCTTCCATTCGGATGCATGAAACCTCGGAGCGGCCGTCGGCATTCCCACCGCACTCCTCCGCCGAGACGAGGAGGTCGCGCGCCGTGCGGCACGCGACCTCCCCTGACCTGTCGTCCGGTCAGCCGATGAGGGCCGTCCGCAGCGTGTCGAGACCCACCCCGCCGATGCCGAGCGCGCGCCGGTGGAACTCCTTGATCGAGAAGTCCCCGCCCTCGCGCTCGGCGACCTCGTCGCGCAGCCCCTCCCAGATGCGCTGGCCGACCTTGTACGAGGGTGCCTGACCCGGCCAGCCGAGGTAGCGGTTGACCTCGAACTGGATGAACTCGTCGGACATGTTGACGTTGTGGCGCATGAACTCGAGTGCGTACGCGGCATCCCACTCGCCCTGGCCGTCCAGGCGCGGCTTGGAGAGGTGCACGCCGATGTCGAGCACGACGCGGGCGGCGCGCATGCGCTGGCCGTCGAGCATGCCGAGGCGGTCGGCCGGGTCGGACAGGTAGCCGAGCTGCTCCATGAGCCGCTCCGCGTAGAGGGCCCAGCCCTCGGCGTGCCCCGACGTACCGCCGAGGAGGCGGCGGTACGAGTTCAGCTCGGCGCGGTTGTACACCGCCTGCGCGATCTGCAGGTGGTGGCCGGGAACACCCTCGTGGTACACGGTGGTGAGCTCGCGCCACGTGTCGAAGTCCTCGACGCCCTCCGGCACCGACCACCACATGCGCCCGGGACGCGAGAAGTCGTCGGTGGGACCGGTGTAGTAGATCCCGCCTTCCTTCGTCGGCGCGATCATGCACTCGAGCTTGCGGATGGGCTCGGGGATGTCGAAGTGGGTCTTGCCGAGCTCGGCGATGGCACGGTCGCTCGTCTCCTGCATCCACCGCTGCAGCGCGTCGGTGCCGTGGAGCTGGTGCGAAGGGTCCTGCTCGAGGAAGGCGACGGCCTCCTCGACGCTCGCGCCGGCCTTGATCTCGTTCGCGATCGACTCCTGCTCGGCCACCATGCGCGCGAGCTCTTCGACGCCCCACTCGTAGGTCTCGTCGAGGTCGATCGTCGCGCCGAGGAAGCGGCGCGACATGAGGCTGTACAGCTCGCGGCCGACGGCGTCCTTCTCGCCGGCGGCAGGGGCGAGCTCGCTCGAGAGGAACGACGCCAGCTCGTCGTAAGCGACCCGCGCGGCGTTGGCGTTGTCGGCGAGGTCGCGCGCGAGCGACGCGGGGAGCTGACCCTCGGCAGGGGCCGCCTCGCCCGCGAACGTCGCGAAGAAGCCCGAGTCGTTGGTGTAGCGCGCGATCTGCGTCACGACCTCCGACACCTGCCGGCGCGCGGGCACGACGCCCTGGTCGATGCCCTCGCGCAGGGTCGTGATGTAGCCCTCGATGGCGGCCGGGAGCGCCTTCAGGCGCGTCGAGACGACCGACCAGTCGTCCACCGAGTCGGTGGGCATGAGGTCGAAGACGCTGCGGATCTCCTGCGCGGGCGACGCGATGACGTTGAGGTCGCGGAGGTTCCACTTCGCCTCGTGCAGTTCGATCGCCAGGCGGATCTCGCGCGAGACGTCTTCCTTCGTGATCTCGTCGACGGAATCGACCGGAGTCGCGGCGTCGAAGGCGGCGAGGGTGGACCGTGCCTCGTCGATGAGGCGGGCCGTTCCCTCCGGGGAATAGTCGGCGTAGCGGTCGTTGAACTCGTCGCGTCCGATGTAGGTGGCCAGTGACGGGTCGAGCTCCGCGAGCGTGTCGACCCACTCGTCGGCGATCTTGTCGATCGACGTGGGGGTCCGGGGTGCATCAGTCATGCGTCGAGCCTATAAACGGCACGGCGTCCCGGCCAATCCCGGACTGCGTCCCAGCATGCGGGATCCGGGCCACGGATGCCTCGTCAGTGCGCCGCCTCGTTCCAATCGCCTCCGCGGCCGATCTGCACGTCGAGGGGCACCGTCAGGGTGGCGGCGTCGCCCATCCGCTTGCGGACGACGCGCTCCGCGGCATCCCACTCCCCCTCGGCGACCTCGACGACGAGCTCGTCGTGGATCTGCATCAGGACGCGCGAGCGCAGTCCCTGGGCGGCGAAGTCGTCGTGGATGTGGAACAGCGCGATCTTCATGATGTCGGCGGCGCTGCCCTGGATGGGAGCGTTGAGCGCCGCGCGCTCGGCGTTCTCGCGCAGGACGCGGTTGGGGCTCGCGAGATCGGGGAACGGCCGCCGGCGGCCGAAGATGGTCTCGGTGTATCCGTCGATCCGCGCCCGCTCGACCGACGAGCGCAGGTAGTCGCGCACGGCGCCGAACCGCGCGAAGTACTCCATCATGAGCTGCTTGGCCTCGGACTGCTCGATGCGCAGCTGCTTGGAGAGGCCGAACGCCGAGAGGCCGTAGACGAGGCCGTACGACATCGCCTTGACCTTCGTGCGCATCGCGGCGGTGACGTCCTCGGGTGCGACGGCGAAGACGCGCGCACCCACGAAGCGGTGGAGGTCTTCGCCGGAGTTGAACGCCTCGATCAGCCCGGGGTCTTCGGACAGGTGCGCCATGATCCGCATCTCGATCTGCGAGTAGTCGGCGGTCAGGAGCGTCTGGTAGCCCTCGCCGACCTCGAACGCGGAGCGGATGCGCCGGCTCTCCTCGGTGCGCACCGGGATGTTCTGCAGGTTCGGGTCGGTGCTCGAGAGGCGCCCCGTCTGGCTTCCGGTCTGCAGGTAGGTCGTGCGCACGCGCCCGTCGTCGCCGATCGCGACGTCGAGCGACTCGATGATCTGCCGGAGCTTCGTCGCCTCGCGGTGCTGCAGCAGCAGGTCGAGGAACGGGTGCGGATTTGTCTCCTGCAGATCGGCGAGCACCGCGGCATCCGTCGAGTAGCCCGTCTTCGTCTTGCGGGTCTTGGGGAGCTGCAGCTCGTCGAAGAGCACCTCCTGCAGCTGCTTGGGCGAGCCGAGGTTGACCTCGCGGCCGATCGCGGCGTAGGCCTCGCGCGCGATCGCGTCGGCGCGCTCGCCGAGCTCGCCGGAGAACGACGACAGCTTCTCGTGCGAGACGGCGACGCCGGCGAGCTCCATGTCGGCGAGCGTCTGCAGCGTCGGCAGCTCGAGATCGGTGAGGACGGATGCCACGGACTCCGGCAGTTCGCCGCGAAGCGCCTCGGTGACCCGCAGCGTGAACCACGACAGCTGGCCCGGCGTCGCGCCTTCGGTCTCGGGGACGAGCTGGGCGGGGTCGGACTCGGGGAGCTTCTCGTCGAGGTAGCGGTCGACCAGGTCGGCCAGCGTCTTGTCGGGGAAGCTCGGGCGCAGGAGCCAGCCCGCAAGGATCGTGTCGAAGCGGAGGCCGCCGAGCCGCACGCCGGCGCGGAGCAGGGCCTTGACCTGGGGCTTGGCGTCGCTGAAGATCTTGGGCGCATCGGAGGCGAGCCACGGGGCGAGCGCTTCGGCCACTTCGGGCGTCCATTCCGCCTCGGCCGCGGCATCCGTCGTCGCGAAGCCCACGCGGCGCGGGAGGCCCCCCTCGACCACGAGGGTGACGCCGACCTCGCCCTCGGCGGCGTCGAGCCACGCGCGCAGCTCGTCGGCGGATGGGGTGAGCGGCGTCGGCATCGGCACCGCGGCGGCGGAGGCGACAGCCGCCATCTGCTGCTCGATGCCCGCGAGCTCGGCGACGCGCGGGATGAGCGTCTTGAACTCGAGGCGCGCGAAGATGTCGCGAACGGCCTGGGCGTCCATCGGCTGCACCTCGAGGTCGGCGGGGCCGGCGGGAAGCTCCACGTCGCGCAGGAGGCGGTTGAGGGCGCGGTTGCGGCGCACGTCGTCGAGGTGCTCGCGCAGGTTGTTGCCCACGACGCCGGTCACCTTCTCGGCGTTCTCGAGCAGCCCGTCGAGCGACCCGAACTGGGTGAGCCACTTGACGGCGGTCTTCTCGCCGACCTTCGGCACGCCCGGCAGGTTGTCGCTCGTCTCGCCGACGAGGGCGGCGATGTCGGGGTACTGCTCTGGCGGCACGCCGTAGCGGTCGATGACGGCCTGGCGGTCGTACCGCTTGAGCTGCGAGACGCCCTGCACGTTCGGGTAGAGCAGCGTGACGTCGTCGGTGACGAGCTGGATCGTGTCGCGGTCGCCCGAGCACACCAGGACGTCGAAGCCGGCCTCGGCGGCCTGCGTCGCGAGGGTCGCGAGGATGTCGTCGGCCTCGATGTCCTCCTGCTGGAGGACCTGGATGCTCATGGCGGCGAGGCACTCCTGCAGGAGCGGGATCTGGCCCTTGAACTCCGACGGCGTCTCGGAGCGATTGGCCTTGTACTCGGGGTACTCCCGCGTGCGGAACGACTGACGCGACGTGTCGAACGCGACCGCCAGATGCGTCGGCTTCTCGGCCTTGATGAGGTTGATGAGCATCGAGAGGAACCCGTAGATGCCGTTCGTGTGCTGACCGTCCTTCGTCGAGAAGTTCTCGACCGGAAGCGCGTAGAAGGCCCGGTACGCCAGCGAATGGCCGTCCACGACGAGAAGGGTAGGCTTTGCGGAGTCCGTCACCCTGCAAGCCTAGTCAGGGCATCCGACACCCCCCGCCCGCGCGAGACGCCCCTGGACGAGAGCGTCCGCGGCGTCCGCAGCACGAGGAGCAGCATGTCCGAGGCCTCCCCCGCGATCGACGACGGCCTGGCATGGGCGCGTGGCCGCGGCATCGGTGCGCTCGCGGCGAAGATGGGCTTCGAGTGGGTCGAGTTCACGCCGGAGCGCGCCGTGGCGACCATGCCCGTCGAGGGCAACACGCAGCCGGTCGGGCTCATGCACGGCGGCGCATACGTCGTGCTCGGCGAGTCCCTCGGCTCGATGCACGCCAACTTCCACGCCGGTCCCGGCCGTCTCGCGGTGGGGATCGACATCAACGCGACGCACACCCGCTCGGCGACGTCGGGCACCGTGACGGGCGTCTGCACTCCCCTGCACCTCGGCCGCAGTCTGACCGTGCACGAGATCGTCGTGACCGACGACGAGGGCCGGCGCTGCTCGACGGTGCGCATCACGAACCTGATCAAAGACCTGGGCTGACCCGCGGCCGGGCGGCGATCGCGCCGGGAACGCCGGAGACGACGGATGCCGCGACCCTGAGGCCGCGGCATCCGTTCGATGTGTGCGGGGCTCAGCCCTTCTTGGGGGCGAGCTGCTCGATGATCGCCTTCGCGACGTCCTGCATCGTGAGGCGGCGGTCCATCGAGGCCTTCTGAATCCAGCGGAACGCCTCGGGCTCGCTCAGGCCCATCTTCTCGTTGAGGAGGCCCTTCGCCCGGTCGACCAGCTTGCGGGTCTCGAAGCGCTCGACCATGTCGGCGACCTCGGCCTCGAGAGTGATGATCTGGTCGTAGCGGGCCAGGGCGATCTCGATCGCCGGCAGCAGGTCGTTCGGCGTGAACGGCTTCACGACGTAGGCGAGCGCGCCCGCTTCGCTCGCCCGCTCGACGAGCTCCTTCTGGCTGAACGCGGTCAGCAGCACGACGGGGGCGATGTGGTTCTTGCTGAGCTTCTCGGCGGCGCTGATGCCGTCGAGCTGCGGCATCTTGACGTCCATGATCACGAGGTCGGGGCGAAGCTCGGTGGCGAGGGCCACAGCCGTCTCGCCGTCACCTGCCTCTCCGACGACGTCGAACCCGTTGTCACGGAGGATTTCGACGATGTCGAGGCGGATCAGCGATTCATCCTCCGCGACGACGACGCGGCGGGGGGCCGTGGCCGAGGCGGCCTGCTCTTGCTCAGTCACCATTGAATCCTACGGTATGGTCAATCGCGTGCCGGCCGGTGTGGCGGAATGGCAGACGCGACCGACTCAAACTCGGTTGCCTGAAAGGGCGTGTGGGTTCGACTCCCACCACCGGCACGTCGAAACGGGCGCCCCCGGAGGGGACGCCCGTTTCGACGTTCCCGCGTGGGCTCGGGAGAAGCCCAACGGTGGGCGGGGTCCCCGCGGCCGGAGGCTCCGCGCGCTGCGGAGCGGCGCGTGGAGGGGCCGTGGGGCCGACTCCCACCACCGGCACGTCGAAACGACGAAGGGACCGGATGCCGCGGCCGCAGCATCCGATCCCCTCGCGTCGCGGCGCTACGCGCCGAAGTACTGGTTGCCCAGCGCCTTGCTCTTGAGGGCGTCGAACTCGCCCTGCGAGATCGTGCCGGCGTCGAGGAGCGCCTTGGCCCGCGCGATGTCTTCGGAGGGGCTCGACGAGGCCTGCGGACGGTAGGCGTCGTTCTCGGGCGCGATGCGCCGCGCCTCGTACTCGCGCTGGGCGATGCCCTTGCCGTTGACGATGACGTAGATGAGGCCCGTCAGGAACGGCACGAAGATCAGGAGGATGATCCACAGCGCCTTGATCCAGCCGTTCGCCTTCGGGTCACGGAAGAGGTCGCGGATCACGAAGATGATGACGTACAGGTACGCGGCGAAGTAGAAGAACCACAGCAACCACCAGAAGAACACGGCTGTTCCTTTCGAGTGACGACGTTCCAGGACGCCGAATGGCCCTCACTCTAGCGAGCGAGGGCCATTGGACGAGCGGGATTCGCCCGCGCCGGGTGACGGCTACTGGCGGTAGATCGGCGCGGCTCCGTGGACGGCGTCGCCCACCTTGTGGACGCGGATGTCGTTGGTCGAGCCGATGATTCCGGGAGGCGAGCCCGAGATCACGACGACCTTGTCGCCGACCTTCGCGAGGTTGTTCGCGAGGAGGTAGTCGTCGACCTGGATGAACATGCGGTCGGTGTGCGGCACGTGCTCGACGAGCGTGGACTGCACGCCCCACGTGAGCGCCATGCGGCGACGGATCGCCGGTTCGGGCGTGAAGGCGATCATGGGGATCTTCGAGCGGATGCGCGACATGCGGCGCGCGGTGTCACCGGACTCGGTGAACAGGCACAGGTACTTCGCCTCGACGAAGTCGGCGACCTCGACGGCGGCGAGCGTGATGGCGCCGCCCTGCGTGCGCGGCTTGGCGGTGAGCGGGAGGATGCGGTCGATGCCGTGCTCCTCCGTCGAGGCCACGATGCGCGCCATCGTCTCGACCACGACGACGGGGTACTTTCCGACGCTCGTCTCGCCCGAGAGCATGACCGCGTCGGCGCCGTCGAGGACGGCGTTGGCGACGTCGCTCGTCTCGGCGCGTGTGGGGACCGGGTTCTCGATCATCGACTCGAGCATCTGCGTCGCGACGATGACGGGCTTGGCCATGCGGCGGCAGAGCTCGACCGCGCGCTTCTGCACGATCGGGACGGCCTCCAGCGGCAGCTCGACGCCGAGGTCGCCACGAGCGACCATGATGCCGTCGAACGCGTCGATGATCTCCTCGAGGTTCTCGACCGCCTGCGGCTTCTCGATCTTGGCGATGACCGGGACGTGGCGTCCTTCCTCGGCCATGATCACGTGGACGCGCTGGACGTCCTTCGCGTCGCGGACGAACGACAGCGCGATGAGGTCGGCGCCGATGCGCAGGCCCCAGCGGAGGTCGGCCTCGTCCTTCTCCGAGAGCGCCGGCACGTTGACCGCGACGCCGGGGAGGTTGATGCCCTTGTTGTTGGAGACGGGGCCGCCGACGATGACCTTCGTCGTGACGACCGTGTCGTCGGTCTCCACCACCTCGACGCGCACCTTGCCGTCGTCGATCAGGAGGAAGTCACCCGGCCTGACGTCGTGGGGCAGGCCCTTGAACGTCGTGGAGACGATCTCTTTCGTGCCGAGGATGTCGTCGGTGGTGATCTTGAAGATGTCGCCGACCGCGAGCTCGTGCGGCCCGTTCTCGAACTTGCCGAGGCGGATCTTCGGACCCTGCAGGTCGACGAGGATCGCGACGGCACGCTGTGCGTCCTCGGCCGCCTTGCGCACGTTGGCGAAGTTGTTCTCGTGCACGGAGTAGTCGCCGTGACTGAGGTTGAACCGCGCGACGTCGACGCCTGCATCGATGATCGCGCGGACCATCTCGTAGGTCGAGGTTGCGGGGCCGAGGGTTGCGACGATCTTGGCGCGTCTCATCCGTATGTGCTCCGTAAAGGGGAGGGGAAGTATGTCGGGAAAGGGTCGGAATCGACCTCAGCCAGCCTACGCGGGCTGGAGGCCGATCGCGACATCGTCGGCCCGCACGGGGGCGGGGAGGGCCGTCTGGCCCATGAGGTACGCATCGACGGCCGCAGCGGCCGCACGGCCCTCTGCGATCGCCCACACGATGAGCGACTGGCCGCGGCCCGCGTCGCCGGCCACGAACACGCCGGACGTCGTCGAGTGGAAGTCGTGCTCGCGCGCGAAGTTGCCGCGGCTGGTGAACTGCGTGCCGAGCTGCTCCTCCACGACCGCGCGCTCAGGCCCCGTGAAGCCCATCGCGATGAGGACCAGGTCGGCGGGGATGTCGCGTTCCGTGCCGCTCTTGGGCACGCGCCGGCCGTCGGCGGTGTACTCCGTCTCGGCGACGCGGATCGCGCGGACCTCGCCCGCGTCGTTGGACACGAACTCCACCGTCGAGGCGAGGTACGACCGCTCGCCGCCCTCCTCGTGGGCGGACTGCACCTCGAACAGCGTCGGTGTCATGGGCCACGGCTGCGTCTCGGGACGCTCCCCCGGAGGGCGGCGGCCGATCGCGAGGTTCGTGACGCTCAGCGCGCCCTGGCGGTGCGCCGTGCCGATGCAGTCGGCACCGGTGTCGCCGCCGCCGATGACCACGACGTGCTTGCCCTCGGCCGTGATCTGGTTCGGCACCGAGTCGCCCGCCGTCGCCCTGTTGGACTCGACGAGGTACTCCATCGCGAAGTGCACGCCCGCGAGGTCGCGGCCGGGGATCGGCAGGTCGCGCGGCACCGTGGCGCCCGTCGCGACGACGACCGCGTCGTAGCGCGCCCGGAGGTCGCTCCACGAGATGTCCTTGCCGACCTCGACGCCCGCGCGGAAGCGCGTGCCCTCGTCGCGCATCTGGCGAAGCCGCATCTCGAGGTGCTTCTTCTCCATCTTGAAGTCGGGGATCCCGTAGCGCAGCAGGCCGCCGATGCGGTCGTCGCGCTCGAATACGGCCACCGTGTGGCCCGCCCGAGTGAGCTGCTGCGCCGCGGCGAGGCCGGCGGGGCCGGAGCCGACGACAGCGACCGTCTTGCCGGTCAGGCGTCCCGGCGGCTCGGGCTCGACCCAGCCGCTGCCGAAGGCCTCGTCGATGATCGAGACCTCGATCTGCTTGATCGTGACGGCGGGCTGGTTGATGCCGAGCACGCACGCGCTCTCGCACGGCGCCGGACACAGGCGCCCCGTGAACTCCGGGAAGTTGTTCGTCGCGTGCAGGCGCTCGATCGCGGCACGGCCCTCGCCGCGCCACGTGAGGTCGTTCCACTCCGGGATGAGGTTGCCGAGCGGGCAGCCCTTGTGGCAGAACGGCACGCCGCAGTCCATGCAGCGGCCGGCCTGACGGCGCAGGACCGCCGAGTCGCCCGGCTCGTACACCTCTTTCCAGTCGAGGATGCGCACGGGCACCGGGCGCCGAGCCGGAAGCTCGCGCTCGGTGACCTTCAGAAAGCCTTTCGGGTCAGCCACCCGTCACCTCCAGGATGCGGTTCCAGACGACGTCGCCGTCGGGGTCGAGCCCCTGCGCGACCGCGTCCTGGCGCGTCTGCAGCACCGCGGCGTAGTCGCGGGGCAGCACGCGCACGAAGTCGTCCAGCGTCGTGTCGAAGTCTTCCAACAGGGATGCCGCGAGCGTCGAGCCGGTTTCGTCGACGTGCTGGGTCAGCAGGTCGCGGAGGATCTCGGCGTCGCCGGATCCCATCTCTCCCAGCACGAGCTCGCCCGCTGCGAGGGCCTCGCGGTTGACGAGGGCCTCGTCGAGCTTGTACACGTACGCCATGCCGCCCGACATGCCGGCGCCGAGGTTGCGGCCCGTCTTGCCGAGGATCACGGCGAGTCCGCCGGTCATGTACTCGAGCGCATGGTCGCCCACGCCCTCCACGACCGCCGTCGCGCCGGAGTTGCGCACGAAGAAGCGCTCCCCCACGACGCCGCTCAGGAACATCGTCCCCTGCGTCGCGCCGTAGCCGATGACGTTGCCCGCGATGACGTTCTCGGACGCCTCGAAGGCCGCATCCCTCGGCGGCCGGATGACGATCTGCCCGCCCGAGAGCCCCTTGCCGACGTAGTCGTTCGAATCGCCCTCGAGGCGCAGCGTGATGCCCGAGGGCATGAACGCGCCGAAGGACTGCCCGGCCGACCCCTTCAGGTCGACCACGATCGAGTTGGCCGGAAGGCCGTTCTGGCCGTGCGCCCGCGTCACGTGGTGCCCGAGCATCGTGCCGACGGCGCGCTCGGTGTTGCGGATCGGCAGCTCGATCGTGAGCTCGCCGCCGTGGGCGACGACGTCCTGCGCGCGCTCGATGAGCTGCACGTCGAAGTGCTCGTCGAGCTCGTGCTCCTGACCGCGACGGTTGCGTCGCGGCTCGTCCTCCGCGAAGGCGGGACCCTCGAGGATGGGCGCGAGGTCGAGCCCGTTGGCCTTCCAGTGGTCCACGGCGCCGTCGATGTCGAGCAGCTCGGTGTGGCCGATCGCCTCGTCGAGCGAGCGGAAGCCCAGCTCGGCGAGGTACTCGCGCACCTCCTCCGCGATGAACTCCATGAAGTTCACGACGAACTCGGGCTTGCCGTTGAAGCGCGAGCGCAGCACCGGGTTCTGCGTCGCGACGCCCACGGGGCACGTGTCGAGGTGGCAGACGCGCATCATGATGCAGCCCGAGACGACGAGCGGGGCCGTCGCGAAGCCGAACTCCTCGGCGCCGAGCAACGCGCCGATGACGACGTCGCGGCCCGTCTTGAGCTGGCCGTCGACCTGCACCACGACGCGGTCGCGCATGCCGTTGAGCATGAGCGTCTGCTGCGTCTCGGCGAGGCCGAGCTCCCACGGGGTGCCGGCGTGCTTGAGCGAGTTGAGCGGGCTCGCGCCCGTGCCGCCGTCGTGTCCCGACACGAGGATCACGTCGGCGAGCGCCTTCGCGGTGCCCGCAGCGACCGCGCCGATGCCCGACTGGCTCACGAGCTTGACGTGCACCCGGGCGTGCGGATTGGCGCGCTTGAGGTCGAAGATCAGCTGCTTGAGGTCTTCGATCGAGTAGATGTCGTGGTGCGGAGGCGGCGAGATGAGCCCGACGCCGGCGGTCGCGTGCCGCGTGCGGGCGACCCACGGGTACACCTTCGTCGGCGGCAGCTGACCGCCCTCGCCGGGCTTGGCGCCCTGGGCGAGCTTGATCTGGATGTCGTCGGCCTCGGTCAGGTACAGGCTCGTCACGCCGAACCGGCCCGACGCGACCTGCTTGATCGCGCTGCGGCGCTCGGGGTCGAGGAGGCGATCGACGTCTTCGCCGCCCTCGCCCGTGTTCGACTTCGCCCCGAGGCTGTTCATCGCGATCGCGAGCGTCTCGTGGGCTTCCTTCGAGATGGAGCCGTAGCTCATCGCCCCCGTCGAGAAGCGCTTGACAATCGAGGACACCGGCTCGACCTCGTCGATCGGCACCGCGGTGCGAGCGCCCGTGCGGAGCTTGAACAGTCCGCGCAGCGTCTTCAGCTCGGCGGCCTGGTCGTCGACGAGCTTCGTGTACTCGCGGAAGATGTCGTACCGGCGCGTGCGCGTCGAGTGCTGCAGACGGAAGACCGTGTCGGGGTTGAACAGGTGCGGCGAGCCGTCGCGGCGCCACTGGTACTCGCCGCCCGTCCACAGCCGCTCGTGGGCGCGGACCGCGGCATCCTCCGGATAGGCGTAGGCGTGCCGCGACGCGTTCTCGGTCGCGATGACGTCGAGTCCCACTCCCCCGAGCTTGGTCTCGGTGCCCGTGAAGTACTTGTCGACGAACTCCTGCGACAGGCCGATCGCCTCGAACACCTGCGCGCCCGCGTACGACGACACGGTCGAGATGCCCATCTTCGACATGATCTTCAGGACGCCCTTGCCGAGCGCCTTGATGAGGTTGTGGACGGCCTTCTCGGGCGAGATGCCCGTGATGTAGCCGGCGCGGACGAGGTACTCGACCGTCTCCATCGCGAGGTAGGGATTGACGGCGGATGCCCCGTACCCGATGAGCGTCGCGACGTGGTGCACTTCGCGCACGTCGCCCGCCTCGACCACGAGACCGCACTTCATGCGGGTCTGGTTGCGGATGAGGTGGTGGTGCACCGCCGCGAGCATGAGCAGCGACGGGATCGGTGCGAGGTCCTTGTTGGAGTCGCGGTCGCTCAGGACGATGAACTCCGCGCCGTCCTCGATCGCCTGGTCGACCTCCTGGCACATCTGCGCGAGGCGCTTCTGCATGCCCTTCTGACCGGCCTCGACGCGGTAGAGGCCGCGGATCGTGACCGACGTGCGGCCCGGCAGGGCCGTGTCGATGTGCTGGATCTTCGCGAGCTCGTCGTTGTCGATGACGGGGAAGTCGAGCGTCACGACGCGCGTGTGGTCGGGACCCCACGTCAGGAGGTTGCGCTCGGGCCCGAGGCCGAGCGACAGCGAGGTCACGACCTCTTCGCGGATCGAGTCCAGCGGCGGGTTCGTGACCTGCGCGAACTGCTGCGTGAAGTAGTCGAACAGCAGGCGCGGCCGGTCGCTGAGGACGGCGACGGGCGTGTCGCTGCCCATCGCGCCGAGGGGCTCGGCGCCGGTCTGGCCCATGGGGGTCAGGAGGATCCGCACCTCCTCCTCGGTGTAGCCGAACGTGCGCTGGCGGCGCGTGATGGACGCGATGGGGTGCACGATGTGCTCGCGCTCGGGGAGGTCGACCAGGCGCACGCGGCCGCGGTCGAGCCATTCCTGCCACGGCTCGAGCTCGGCGAGGCTCCGTTTGATCTCCTCGTCCTCGATGATCCGGCGCTGAGCCGTGTCGACGAGGAACATGCGGCCGGGGCGGAGGCGCCCGCGTCGCTTGATGCGGCTGGGCTCGAAGTCGAGCACGCCGGTCTCGCTGCCGATGACGATGAGCCCGTCCGTCGTCTCGGTCCAGCGGCCCGGGCGCAGGCCGTTGCGGTCGAGCGTCGCACCGACGAGGGTGCCGTCGGTGAAGATGAGGGCCGCGGGGCCGTCCCACGGCTCCATCTGCATCGAGTGGTACTCGTAGAAAGCCCGCAGCTTCGGGTCGATGTCGAGCTGCTTCTCGTACGCCTCGGGGACCATCATCATGATGGCGTGCGGAAGGCTCCGCCCCGTCAGCGTGAGCAGCTCGAGCACCTCGTCGAACGAGGCCGAGTCGCTGGCACCCGTCGTGCAGATCGGCAGGAGCGGCTCGATGTCGCCGAGGAGCTCGGACTCGAGCTGCGACTGGCGTGCGCGCATCCAGTTGCGGTTGCCGTTGACGGTGTTGATCTCGCCGTTGTGGGCGAGCATGCGCAGCGGCTGGGCGAGCGGCCACGACGGGAACGTGTTGGTCGAGTACCGCGAGTGCACGACGGCGAGCTCGGACATGAAGCGCTCGTCCGACAGGTCGGGGTAGAAGGGCTCGAGCTGGAGCGTCGTGACCATGCCCTTGTAGCCCAGCGTGCGGCTGGAGAGCGAGACGAAGTACGCGTCGAGCTCGGTGCGGGCGCGCTTGCGCAGGCGGTAGACGCGCCGGTCGAGCGCGATGCCCGACAGCGGCCCGTCGTCGCCGACGGCCGGGCGCGAGACGAAGATCTGCTCGAAGGCGGGCCGCGCCGCGAACGCGAGCTTGCCGAGGTTGTCGTCGGCGGTGGGCACCTCACGCCAGCCGAGCACGGTGAGGTTCTCGCTCGCGGCGATCTTCTCGATGCCGGCCTTCTGCGCCTCGCGCTCCTGGGCGTCGCGCGGGAGGAAGACCATGCCTGCGGCGTACTCGCCGACCGGCGGCAGCTCGAAGCTGACGACGGCGCGAAGGAAGGCATCCGGCATCTGCGTCAGGATGCCGGCACCGTCGCCGGTGCCCGCGTCCGAGCCGATCGCACCGCGGTGCTCGAGGTTGCGCAGCGCCGTCAGCGCGAGCGCGATGATGTCGTGGCCGGGCTCGCCGCGAAGGGTCGCGACCATCGCCAGACCGCAGGCGTCCTTCTCGAACGCAGGGTTGTACATGCCCTGCTTCTCGGGGAACGACGTGCGCTCCGATGGGCCGGTGCTTTGACGGGGGCTCGATGACATACCAACCGTCCTCACTTGTCTCGAAATGGGACGACGTCGGCCCGGGGTACTAGCTGTGCTGCACCTCAGATGTGCAGTGGATCAGTTCGAGGCGACAGTGCTTGTGGCGGCGCGCTGGTCGACTTCGCCGGCGGGTGGTTCGCTGACGTCGACGAATTCGGTGTCCTGCGATTGTACAGCCCCCTTGGGCTTCCACTCGCGGCCGGGCACATAGGGCGAGGGCTCGAAGCCCGGGTGGCGCTTCTTCTGGACGAAGAAGATCACGATGCCGAGGATCACACCGATGATCGCGGCCCACACGTTGGTGCGCAGCCCGAGGTAGATCTCGCTGGGATCGATGCGGATGCTCTCCCACACGATGCGGCCCGCGCTGTACCACACGAGGTAGAGCGCGAAGACGCGGCCCCACTGCAGGCGGAACTTCTTCCCGACCCACAGGAGGAACAGCACGCCGAGGGTGTTCCAGATGACCTCGTAGAGGAACGTCGGGTGGAACAGGGTGTCGGCGGGCAGACCCGCGGGGAACGCCGGGTTGTCGGCGTCGATCTGCAGGCCCCACGGCACGTCGGTCGGCAGGCCGAACAGCTCCTGGTTGAACCAGTTGCCGAAGCGTCCCATCGCCTGGGCCAGCAGAAGGCCCGGCGCGAGGGCGTCGGCGAAGGTCCAGAACCGGATGCCGGTCCACTTGCAGCCGAGGAGCGCACCGATCGCGCCGCCGATGAGGGCGCCGTAGATCGCGATGCCGCCCTCCCAGATGCGGAACACGGCCCAGAAGTCGGCGCCCGGCCCGAAGTAGAAGCCCGGGTGGGTGAGCACGTGGAAGATGCGCGCGCCGATGATCGCCAGCGGCACGGCCAGCAGTGCGATGTCGATGACGACCCAGGGCTCCGCGCCGCGCTTGCTGAGGCGGTGGTTCGTGAGGAACGTCGCGGCGATGATGCCCGCGATGATGCACAGCGCGTAGAAGTGGATGCGGAAGGGACCGAGATCGATGTAGCTGACCGACGGGCTCGGGATGCTGGCGACCACGCCTCCCGCAAGGCTCAGAGCGGCATTCGTCATGGGTGTGTCCTTCGAGGCAGGGGGGATCGGCCGCGGCCGACCTGAGAAGTCTAGTTCGCGCGCCCGCGGGTGCCTGCGGCGAGGGTCCGCGTCGTCTCGGCGAGGCCGTCGAGGCCCCCGTCGCGGAGCGCGCGCACGAGCGCCGTCCCGACGATGGCGCCATCGGCGTAATCGAGCACGCCGGCGATCTGGTCGGCGGTGGAGATGCCGATGCCCACGCATGCCCGCTCGGCCCCGTGCTCGCGCAGGCGTGCGACGAGGGAGCGGGCCGCGGCATCCAGCTGCGCCCTCTCGCCCGTGATGCCCATCGTCGAGACGGTGTACACGAACCCCGTGGAGCTGCCGACGATGAGCCCGAGGCGCTCGTCGGTGGAGGTGGGCGCGGCGAGGAAGACGCGGTCGAGCCCCGTGCGGGTGCTCGCGGCGATCCACTCGGCGGCGGCGTCCGGCGTGATGTCGGGCGTGATGAGGCCCGCGCCGCCCGCGGCCAGGAGGTCGTCGGCGTAGCGGTCGATGCCGTACTGCACGACGGGGTTCCAATAGGTCATGACGAGGACGGGCACATCGACCCGGCTCGTGATCGCCTTGACCGCCGTGAACGTGTCGCGCATGCGGAAGCCGCCGGCCAGCGCGGCCTGGGTCGCCTCCTGGATGACGATGCCGTCCATGACGGGGTCGGAGTACGGCGGGCCGAGCTCGATCACGTCGACGCCGTTCTCGGCGAGCGTCACGGCCGCCTCGATGCTCGTCTCGAGGTCGGGGAAGCCGAGCGGGAGGTAGCCGACGAAGGCGCCACGGCCTTCGGCCCGGGCGGCATCGATCGCCGCCTCGACGCGAGAGGTCACAGCTGCACTCCCTCGCCCGAGGCGGCCTCGTCCGGCGCGGGCGTCTCGACGGGCGAGCCCTCGCCCGGCGCCGGCGCGTCGTACAGGTCGAAGTACCTCGCGGCGGTGTCCATGTCCTTGTCACCGCGGCCCGAGAGGCACACCGCGAGGATCGCGTCGGGCCCGAGCTCACGCCCGATCCGCATCGCGCCGGCGAGGGCGTGGGCCGACTCGATCGCGGGGATGATGCCCTCGGTGCGGCTGAGGAGGCGCAGCGCCTGCATCGCCTCATCGTCGGTCGCCGGAATGTACTCGGCGCGCCCGATCGATGCGAGCCACGCGTGCTCGGGGCCGACGCCGGGATAGTCCAGGCCCGCCGAGATCGAGTGCGACTCGGTCGTCTGCCCGTCCTCGTCCTGCAGGACGAAGGTCTTGGCGCCGTGGAGGATGCCGGGGCGGCCGCGTTCGATGGATGCCGCGTGATGAGGCGTGTCGACGCCGTCGCCGGCCGCTTCGACGCCGTAGAGCTTCACGCCCTCGTCGTCGAGGAAGGCGTCGAACATGCCGATCGCGTTGGATCCGCCGCCGACGCACGCCAGGACCGCGTCGGGGAGGCGTCCGACCTGCTCGAGGAGCTGCGCGCGGGCCTCCTCGCCGATGATCTTCTGGAAGTCGCGCACCATCGCGGGGAACGGGTGCGGACCGGCCGCCGTGCCGAAGATGTAGTTCGTCGTCTCGACGCTGGCCACCCAGTCGCGGTAGGCCTCGTTGATCGCGTCCTTGAGCGTGCGCGACCCCGTCGTGACGGGCACGACCTCGGCGCCGAGCAGACGCATGCGGGCGACGTTGAGCGCCTGGCGCTCGGTGTCGACCTCGCCCATGTAGACCGTGCACTCGAAGCCGAACAGCGCCGCCGCAGTGGCCGTCGCGACGCCGTGCTGACCCGCGCCGGTCTCGGCGATGACGCGCGTCTTGCCGAGGCGCTTGGTCAGCAGGGCCTGTCCGAGGACGTTGTTGATCTTGTGCGAGCCGGTGTGGTTGAGGTCTTCGCGCTTGAGGAAGACGCGCGCCCCGCCGGCATGCTCGGCGAACCGCGGCACCTCGGTCAGGACCGAGGGGCGGCCCGCGTAGGAGTGCAGAAGCTCGGCGAACTGGGCCTGGAACGCCGGGTCGACGATCGCCGCTTCGTACACCGCGGTCAGCTCGTCGATCGCGGCGATGAGCGATTCGGGCATGTAGCGCCCGCCGAACTCGCCGAAGAACGGGCCCTTGGCCTCACGCAGCAGCGTCACTTCGTCTCCCTCCGGTTGCCGTCGCGCGACCTCATGCGCCTGCCTCCAGGAAGGCGCCGAGGGTCGCGACGGGGTCTCCTGTCACGAGTGCTTCGCCGATCAGCACGACGTCCGCGCCCGCGGCGCGGTAGTGCGCGACATCCGTCGGCGTGAGCACCGCCGACTCGGCGATCTTGATCGCGTCGGCCGGGATGCGATCGGCGAGACGGCCGAACAGATCGCGGTCGAGCTCGAAGGTCGACAGGTCGCGGGCGTTCACGCCGATGAGCCTCGCGCCGACATCGGCGGCCCGGTCGACCTCGTCGGCGGAGTGGGTCTCGACGAGCGGCGTCATGCCGAGCTCGAGGGTCAGGGCGTGCAGGCGGGCGAGCGCGTCCTGCTCGAGGGCCGCGACGATGAGCAGCACCAGGTCTGCGCCCGAGGCGCGGGCCTCGAGCACCTGGTACTCCGTCGCGATGAAGTCCTTGCGCAGCACGGGGAGCGTCACGGCGGCCTTGACGGCCTCGAGATCGGCGAGGCTGCCCTTGAAGCGGCGGCCTTCGGTCAGGACCGAGATCGCCGACGCGCCGCCTTGCTCGTACAGCCGTGCCTGGAGCGCGGGGTCGGGGATCGACGCGAGGTCGCCGCGCGACGGACTCGCGCGCTTGACCTCGGCGATGATCTTGACGCGGTCGGCGGGCGCGAGCGCTGCGAGCGCGTCACGGGCGGGCGACTGGGCCGACGCCGCGGTCTCGACGGCGGCGAGGGGGCGCACATCGGCGCGCGCCTGGGCATCCTCCACCGCGCCGGCCGTGAGGTCGGCGAGCATGCTCGCGGTCACTGGGAATCGCTCAGCACGATTCCTCAGTGCTCTTTCGCCTTGTACTTCGGACCGTTGACGCCGTAGCCCATGCGCGCCATGACCCACCCGACGATGAGGCCGATGACCAGGAGCACGGCCGCCGCCCACACGAAGGCGGGCATGTCGAGGAAGAAGAAGAACGTGCCGATGGCGATCGCGACGAGTCCGATGATGACGGCCGTCCAGGCTGCCGGCGAGTGTCCGTGGCCAGGGTCGCCGATGGGGTTGCTCATGGATCTCCTCCGAATTGCGCGGGTTTTCCCAGTCTAGCGGGCGGTCGGGTCGTCGCCGCGCGACAGGTCGTCCCACGAGTCGATCGCGTCGTGGGGGCGGGATGCCGCGGCCCCCGTCGCGGCGTCGGGCCGGGTCGCGGCATCCGTCGTGTACCGCCTGCCGCTCCCCCGCCAGCGCCGCGCCGTCGCGAGCGTGAAGACGCCCGCGGCGACCAGGACGATCCACGCGAGGAGCGTCACGAACGGCCACGGCGTCGGGGCGATCTGCAGCACGAGGTCGGAGACGGCCTTCTCACCCGTGAGTCCCGTGGCCTGGGTCACGGTCGACGCCACGGACGACAGCGGCCGGGCGAACGCCACCTGCGCGGTCAGCACGCCGAGGCTCGCCCCGATCGCGACGGCGAGGGCGCCGAAGACGTAGCGCAGCACGAGTCCGACGATAGACAGGGCTCCGCCCAGGGCGAGCGCCGCGAGGCTCAGCGGCGCGAGCACGGGGATCGCGTCGGCTCCCGCGACGGGGAGGGTGTGCTTCGCGCCGTCGTCGAGGACCACGGTGAGCCACGTCTGGGTCGAGGAGATGATCCCGAGCGCCCCCGCGAGCACCGTCGCGACGACGGCGATCAATCGCGCGCGGGCGGTCACTTCTCGGGCCCGCGGACCGGGTCGAGGTCGTCGGAGTCGAAGCACGTCCGCGTGCCGGTGTGACAGGCGGGCCCGATCTGCTCGACCTCGAGGAGGATCGCGTCGCCGTCGCAGTCGAGCCGGGCGCCCCGGACGAGCTGGATGTTGCCCGACGTGTCGCCCTTGCGCCAGTACTCCTGCCGCGACCGCGACCAGAACGTCACGCGGCCCTCGGTGAGGGTGCGACGGAGGGCCTCGGCATCCATCCACCCGAGCATGAGGACCTCACGCGTGTCCCACTGCTGGACGATGGCCGCCACGAGGCCCTGGTCGTTGAAGGCGACGCGCGCGATCCGCGCCTCGACGGGCTCCTGGCCCTGTGCCTTCTCGGTCACGCGGGCACCTCGATCTCTCGTACGGGGATCCCGGCCGCGACGAGCGAGCGCTTGACGTCGCCGACGGTCAGCAGGCCGGAGTGGAAGACGGATGCCGCGAGCACGGCGTCGGCGCCCGCGCGGACCGCCGGCGCGAAGTGCTCCGCAGCCCCCGCCCCGCCCGAGGCGATGATCGGCACGCTCGACACTTCGCGCATGAGCGAGACGAGCTCGAGGTCGAAGCCCTCGCGCGTCCCGTCGGCGTCGATCGAGTTGATCAGCAGCTCGCCGGCGCCTCGCTCGATCGCCTCGCGCGCCCACGCGAGGGCGTCGAGTTCGGTCTCGGCGCGCCCGCCGTGGGTCGTCACGACGAAGCCGGACGGGATCGCCTCGGCCCGCTCGGGAGAGACCCGCTTGACGTCGAGCGACAGCACGAGCACCTGCGCGCCGAAGCGGTCGGCGATCTCGTCGAGGAGGCCCGGACGGGCGATCGCGGCCGAGTTGACGCCGATCTTGTCGGCGCCGACCGAGAGCAGGCGGGCGACGTCGTCGGTCGAGCGCACTCCCCCGCCGACGGTCAGCGGGATGAAGACCTGCTCGGCCGTGCGCCGCACGACGTCGTAGGTCGTCGCCCGCTCGTCGACGGTCGCGGTGACGTCGAGGAACGTGATCTCGTCGGCGCCCTGGTCGAAGTAGAGGCGGGCGAGCTCGACGGGGTCGCCCATGTCGCGGAGATTCTCGAAGTTGACGCCCTTCACGACGCGGCCGCCCGCGACGTCGAGGCACGGGATGACGCGGGTGACGAGGGTCATCAGAGCCTCGCGTTGTGGATCGCGGTCACGAGGATCGCGCGGGCGCCGATCGCGTACAGCGCGTCCATGACCTGGTTGACGCCCTTGCGGGGGCTCATGACGCGCACCGCCACCCACTCGGGGTCGCGCAGCGGCGAGATCGTCGGCGACTCGATGCCGGGAGCGACCTTGACCGCCTCGTCGACGAGGTGGGCCGGCAGGTCGTAGTCGATGAGCACGTAGCGGCGCGCGACCATGACGCCGCGCAGGCGCCGCAGGAGCGTCTCGGTGCCGGGGGCCTCTTCGGGCGCCGCGATGAGCACGGCCTCGGAGTGCAGGATGACCGGCCCGAAGATCTCGAGCCCCGCCTGACGCAGAGTCGTGCCGGTCTCGACGACGTCGGCGATCGCGTCGGCCACGCCCAGGCGCACCGCGGATTCCACGGCGCCGTCGAGCGGCACGAGGTCGGCGGCGACGCCGTGGTCGTCGAGGAACGCGTCGACGAGCCCGGGGTACGAGGTCGCGATGCGGATCCCCTCGAGGTCGCCCACATCGGCGAAGCGTCCGGGGGGCGCCGCGAAGCGGAACGTCGACCCCGCGAAGCCGAGCGCCTCGATCTCGCGGGCCCCCGGCATCCGTGCATCCAGCAGGAGGTCGCGACCGGTGATGCCGACGTCGAGGGCGCCGGAGCCGACGTACGTCGCGATGTCCTTGGGGCGCAGGTAGAAGAACTCGACCTCGTTCTGCGGGTCGATGACGTGGAGGTCCTTCGGGTCTCGGCGGCCGATGTAGCCGGCTTCCTGAAGCATCTCGGAGGCGGTGTCGGCGAGCGAGCCCTTGTTGGGCACGGCGATTCGCAGCATGCGTGGGTGGCTTTCGGTGTCGGAGCGTCGGGGGTCGAGTCGTCGCTCAGAGATGTCGGTAGACGTCCTCGAGCCCCAGGCCCTTCGAGATCATGATGACCTGCAGGTGGTACAGCAGCTGCGAGATCTCTTCCGCCGTGGCATCCGTCGACTCGTACTCGGCGGCCATCCACACCTCGGCAGCCTCTTCGACGATCTTCTTGCCGATGTAGTGCACTCCGGCATCGAGCTCGGCGACGGTACCCGATCCCTCGGGCCGCTCGACCGCTTTCGCGGAGAGCTCGGCGAACAGCTCGTCGAACGTCTTCACCATGCCAGGGTAGCGGGCGTGACGGATGCCTCGGTCCCCCGTGACGCGCAGGACCCCGCTCAGCGGGGTGCGTGGTGGTGCGCCGCGAGTGCGCGGAGGGCGGTGATCGCGGCATCCGGGTCGTCCGCCCCGAAGACGGCGGAACCCGCGACGAACGTGTCGGCGCCCGCCTCGGCGGCCCGCTCGATGGTCGCGGCCGAGATGCCGCCGTCGACCTGCAGCCACACCGCCGACCCCCGGCGTCGCGCCTCGGCGGCGAGGGCGGAGAGCTTCGGCATCGTCTCGGGCATGAACGACTGGCCGCCGAAGCCGGGCTCGACGGTCATGACGAGCACCTGGTCGAACTCGTCGAGGTGCTCGAAGAGGGGCTCGACCGGCGTGCCGGGCTTGACGGCGACGCCCGCGCGAGCGCCGATCGCCCGCAGCCGGCGGGCGAGGGCCACGGGATCGGCCGACGCCTCGACGTGGAAGGTGACCGATGCCGCGCCGAGCTCGGCGTAGCCCGGCGCCCAGCGCTCGGGGTCGTCGATCATGAGGTGCACATCGAGCGGGACGGGACTCGTCGCCTGGATGCGCTCGACCATCTGCGGCCCGAAGGTCAGGTTCGGGACGAAGTGGTTGTCCATGACGTCGACGTGCACGAAGTCGGCGGCGTCGATGCGCGCGAGCTCGGCCTGCATGTTGACGAAGTCGGCGGCGAGGATGCTCGGGTTGATGCGGACGCCGGGCTCTTCGTCAGGCTGCATCCGTCCATTATGGTCGAGCCGCGCAGCGGGGCCGAGTCGCCGGAGCCGCCTTACGGGCCGCCGTAGCCGCCGTCGCGGCCGCGCCGCCCGAGCGGGCTTGCCGCCGATGCCGATCCCATGCGGCAGACGCCGCGCGGCTCCCTGCTATCGGCGGCGCAGGAGCGAGATCGACATGGCATCGGTGTTGTGCCGGTGCGGCCACAGCTGCGCGCGCAGGGAGCCGTCGGCCTGCTCGGGCAGGCGCGGGTCGGTCGCGGCGATCGCGGTCACGACCGCGCGCGCGTCGAGCTCCTCGATCGAGGAGCCGAACGAGCGGCGCACCTCGGCGACGACGCCCGACGTCTCGGCGAGATGCGGCGAACAGGTCACGTAGGCGACGATCCCGCCGGGCTTGAGGGCGACGATCGCGGCGCTCAGCAGCTCGGTCTGCAGCTCCGTGAGCGACGGCACGTCGGACGGCGACTTGCGCCACCGCGCCTCGGGGCGGCGGCGCAGGGCGCCGAGTCCCGTGCACGGAGCGTCGACGAGGATGCGGTCGTAGACGCCCGGGCTCTCCGCCGCACGCACCCGGCCGTCGGCCTCCGACACCGGCACCTCGAGCGGAACCCCTTCGACCGCACGGCGGACGAGCCCCGCGCGCGCCGGAGAGACCTCGTTGGCCTCGAGGAGGGCGCCGCCGGCGAGCGCCTCCGCCGCGAGGACGGCCGTCTTGCCGCCGGGACCGGCGCAGAGGTCGAGCCACCGCTCCCCCGGCCGGACGGGCTCCGCGCGGGTGAGAGCGAGCGCCGCGAGCTGCGAGCCTTCGTCCTGCACGCGCACACGGCCGTCGGAGCCCCTCACGAGCGACTCCGGGTCGCCGCCGCCGAGCCGGAAGCCCAGCGGCGAGTACGGCGTGCGGCGGGCGTCCTCGGGGATCTCGCCGAGCCCGGGCAGCGCCGCCATCGTGACGCGCGGCGAGGCGTTGTCGGCGGTGAGGAGCGCTTCGAGCTCCTCCGCGCGTCCTTCGGCCGCCAGGGCGCGGCGGAAGGCGCGGACGATCCAGACCGGATGGGAGTAGGCGAGCCCGAGGCGCTCGTCGTCGGAGCGCGCGGAATCCTCGACCCGCGTCATCCAGTCCCCCGGAGTGTCGCGCGAGATCCGCCGCAGCACCGCGTTGACGAACCCCGCGGCTCCGCGCCCGGCTCGCCGTGCGAGCTCGACCGACTCGTTGACGGCCGCGTGCGAGGCGACCCGGGTCGACAGCAGCTGATGCACCCCGAGGCGCAGCGCATCGAGCACCGCCGGGTCGATCTCGTGCACGGGGCGATCGGCGGCGATCGCGATGACGGCGTCGTAGGTTCCCTGGCGGCGGAGCGTGCCGTAGGTCAGCTCGGTCGCGAGGGCCGCGTCGGCCGTCGTGAGTCCCGCCCGCTGGATCGAGGTCGGGAGAAGGAGGTTCGCGTAGGCGTCGGACTCGTTGACCGCCCGCAGCACGTCGTAGGCGACGCGGCGCGGCGCGCTCGCCGTCACGACGCGACCACCGTTCCGTCGATGCGCAGGCCGCGCCACCAGTCGGGCGCGCTCATGGCCCCCTTGCCCGCAGGCTGCACGCGCTCGAGCACGATGGGGTCGCTCCCCGTGCCCGCGACGACGGCCCTGCCCGCGAGGCCGATCTCGCCGGGGGCGAGCCGGGCGACGGATGCCTCGGCCTCCCCCGCCTCGAGGATCTTCAGACGCGCGTCGCCGAGCGCCGTGTGCGCACCCGGCTCGGGCGTCACGCCGCGGATGCGGGCGAGCACGGCGGCGCGGTCATCGGTCCACCGGATGCGCCCGTCGTCGAGGGTGAGCTTCGGGGCGAGGGTCGGCTCGCCCTCCTGCGGGATGGCGTGGGCCGTGCCGCCCGCGATCGAGTCGACGACATCGGCGAGCAGGTCGGCCCCGTTGACCGCGAGCGCGGCGAGCAGGTCGCCCGCCGTCGCGCGCGGCGGGATGAGGAAGCGCTCCTGCGCGAACACGTCGCCGGCGTCGAGCTCGGGGACGAGCTGGAAGACGGCGACGCCGGTCTCGGCATCCCCCGCCATCACCGCCCGCTGCACGGGCGCGGCCCCTCGCCAGCGGGGAAGCAGCGAGAAGTGCAGGTTGATCCAGCCGTGGTCGGGCAGCGACAGGAGCGGCTCGCGCACGAGCCCGCCGTAGGCGACGATGACGCCGAGCTGCGGCTCGAGGGCGCGGATCGCCTCGGTCGCGGCGTCGTCGAGGCGATCGGTCTTGATCGTCTCGATGCCGAGCTCGTCGGCCGCCTGCGCGACGGCCGACGGCGTCAGGACGCGCTTGCGGCCGAGCGGCGCGTCGGAGCGGGTGACGACCGCGACGATGTCGTGATCGGATGCCGCGAGCCGCCGCAGCGACGGGACGGCAGCCTCGGGCGTGCCGGCGAAGACCAGGCGCATCAGGCTCCTCACAGATCGAGGTCGGGAACGTCGACCCGCACTCTGAGTGTATTGCGGGCCCCGGGGGTCCTCCCCTTGGCCGCCTTGCGCGCGCGCAGCGCATCGGCGATGACGGACGAGCGCAGGCTCTCGGCGACGCGGCCGCCGAGGCCGTAGTCGAACCGCACGAGGGCGCGGGCGGCTCCGTCGTCGCGTGTCACGGGCCCGAGGATGTCGTCGTCGGCGAAGGCCGGCAGTGCCTCGCGGAGCGCCTCGAGCGCCGTCCAGACCGACTTCGGCGGCCCGTCGACGGCGGCGACGCGCACGACCGGCGGCATGCGCAGCGGCGCGCGGTCGGCGAGCTCGGCGCGGGCGTAGGCGGCGGGGGTCCAGGTGGCCAGGGCCCGGGCGACGGGGCCGGCGACGCCGACGAGGTGCACCGGAGCCCCGGGCGCCGCGAGCGCCGCGGCGTTCATCCACCAGCGGAGGGCCGACTCGCCGATGCGGAGGTCGTCGGCCAGCAACATGCGCTCGCCGTCGAGGAGGATGATCGCGCGGTACCCGCCCTCGGGGATCGGCTCGGCGCCGCGGGTCGCGACGACGAGCGCGGGGCGCGCGTCGACGCGCGCGACGGGGTGCTCCCCGTCGGCGATGATGACGCGGGTGTTCGGGAACGCACGGCCGAGCTCGTCGGCGGTGCGCTCGCTGCCCGCCGACGCCATGCGCACGCGCGTCGACTCGCAGTGCGGGCACGTCCACCCGTTCGCGGCGCGTCCGCACCAGGAGCACTCCGGCACGGCTCCGGGGCGCTGCGCGTGAAGCGGTCCCGAGCAGTGGGCGCACCGCGCGGGACGCCGGCAGTCGGCGCACACCAGGACGGGCGCGTACCCGGGCCTGGCGACCTGCACGAGCACGGGGCCGGCCGCGAGCGCCTCGCGGGCGGCGGCGAAGGCGGCCGACGGTACGCGCGCTCCGCGCGACTCCCCCTCCCGGGTCGCGCTCAGCACGGTGCGCGGAATGCCCCGGCGGCGCGGCGGCACGTCGTCGACCCACCCGACGCCGACGAGGCGCTCGACGTCGGTCGTGCGCGTGTGGCCCGCGAAGAGCAGGGCGCACTCGTCGAGCTCCTGCCGGATGAGCGCCGCATCGCGGGCGTGCACGCCGGGCGACAGCGGCTCGGCCAGGAGCGGATCGCCGTCGTCCCATACGGCGAGGAGGCCCAGCTCGTGCGCGGGCGCGTAGACGGCCGAGCGCTGCCCGATCACGATGCACGGCACGGCATCGAGCGTGCGCAGGAACGAGGCGTAGCGGGCCGGCGAGGCCTGGCGGGCGTCGTGACGGATGACGGCGCCCTCGGGTGCGCGTCCCGCGAGCGCCGTCTCGAGCTGCGCCTGGTCGCGGTGGTCGGGCACGACGAGGATCGCACTCCGGCCGCCTGCGAGGGTGCGCACGGCCGCGGCGGCGAGGAGCTCGGCCCACGCTCCGACCCAGACCGGCGGGCCCGCGGCATCCGGAACCGTCACGAGATGCGCGGGAGCCTCGACCGCGAGCCGGCGCCCTTCGTCGATGCCGTCCGCGAGCCCGGGAAAGGCGCCGAGCGCCGTGTCTGCCCACGCGCTGTCTGCCACGACCGGGCGGTCGGGGGTCGGCGCCGCGAGCCACGCCTTCTCGGCGCGCACCATGCGCTTGGGGATCGCGAGACGGAGGATGTCGGATGCCGAGCCCGCCGCCCGATCGGCGGCGCGCCGGGCGAGCGCGTAGAGCCCCGGGGTGAGCACCTCGACGGGTGACACGACGGCGTCGAGCTCGGACAGCGGCCGATCGCCGGGCTCTTCGAGGACGCGCTCGACGAGGAACCCGTCGACGACGCGGCCCGCGCTGCGCAGCGGCACGCGCACCCGCACGCCGGGCTTCGCGTCGGCGTCGAGGTGCGGCGGAACGGCGTAGTCGAACAGCCGGTCGAGCTGTGGGAGGGGCGAGTCGAGGAGCACCCTCGCCACGGCCCGCGCGGTCACGTCGGCGACCCGCAGGAAGGCCCGCTCATTTCAGAGCCCGGCAGCCGCGCGGAGCTCCTCGACCCGGTCGGTGCGCTCCCATGTGAAGTCGGGCAGCTCGCGGCCGAAGTGGCCGTACGCCGCCGTCTGGGCGTAGATCGGCCGCAGCAGGTCGAGGTCGTCGATGATCGCCTTGGGGCGCAGGTCGAAGACGCTGCGGATCGCCCGCGTGATGACGTCGTCGGGCACGTGGCCTGTGCCGAACGACTCGACGTAGAGGCCGACGGGCTTGGCCTTGCCGATCGCGTACGCGACCTGCACCTCGAGGCGGTCGGCGAGCCCCGCGGCGACGGCGTTCTTGGCGACCCAGCGCATGGCGTAGGCGGCCGAGCGGTCGACCTTCGACGGGTCTTTGCCGCTGAACGCACCGCCGCCGTGTCGCGCGGCACCGCCGTACGTGTCGATGATGATCTTGCGGCCAGTGAGCCCCGCATCGCCCTTGGGGCCGCCGGTCACGAACGGGCCGGCGGGGTTGATGTAGTACTTCACGTCGGGCAGGTCGAGACCCGTCTGCGCGAGGACGGGGTCGATCACTTCGGCGCGCACGAGCTCGCGCAGCTCGCTCTGAGAGATGTCGGGGTGGTGCTGCGTGGAGAGCACGACGGACTCGACGGTCTTGGGCACGTCGCCGTCGTAGCCGAGGGTGACCTGCGTCTTGCCGTCGGGTCGGAGGAAGGCCAGCGCCCCGCTCCGGCGCGACTCGGCGAGGCGCTCGGCGATGCGATGCGCCGTCCAGATGGCCATCGGCATGAGCTGCGGCGTCTCGCGCGTCGCGTAGCCGAACATGATGCCCTGATCGCCCGCGCCCTGCAGGTCGTGCGGGTCTTCCGACCCGTCCTCACGGCGCTCGAACGCCTTGTTGACGCCCGCCGCGATGTCGGAGGACTGCGCGCCGATCGAGACGCTCACGCCGCACGAGTCGCCGTCGAACCCCGTCTCGCTCGACGTGTAGCCGATGCGGTTGACGACGTCGCGGACGATCGCGGGGATCTCGACGTAGGCGCGGGTCGAAACCTCGCCGGCGACGTGCACGAGGCCCGTCGTGACGAGGGTCTCGACGGCGACGCGGCCGGCGGGATCGGCGGCGAGGATCGCGTCGAGGATGCTGTCGGAGATCTGGTCGCAGATCTTGTCGGGGTGCCCCTCGGTGACGGACTCGGAGGTGAACAGGCGCAGCTCGGTCATCGCAGCTCCAGGATCGTGGCGGAGTCGGGTGCGGGCACGCACCAATTCTGCTGGCTACCGCCGACAGCGCGACGAATCGCGCCGTGCGGCGTAACCTGCGCGCAAAGTCCTACTCGGCGCGGCGGAGGCGGAGCTTGTCCTCGTGGATCTCGTGGAGGGCGATCGTGAGCGGCTTGTCTTCGACGGTCGAGTCGACGAGCGGCCCCACGTTGTCGAACAGGTTGCCCTCGTGCAGGTCAGAGTAGTAGTCGTTGATCTGACGCGCGCGCTTGGATGCGTAGATGACGAGCTGGTACTTCGAGTCGACCTTGTCGAGCAGGTCGTCGATGGGCGGGTCGATGATGCCCTGGGTGTGTCCGGCCATGGGGGAACCTCCTGGTTCGCAGACGGATGTGGTGGAAGACGCTCGGCGTCGGCAGACGCCCAAACAGACAGTCTACCGCGTGAGCGCGACGACCTCTTCGGCGGCCCGGCATCCGCTCATCCGTGAGTCGAGTATCGGGGGACGAGTCGAGGCTCCCCCGGCCTCGACTCGCACCCGAATGCTCGACTCGCACCCGAATGCTCGCCTACGCGGGGCGGATGCTGCGACGATCGTCGAGCGCCGCCGCGAGCATCGGGTCGATGGGACGGATGCGGCGGAGCCCCGCAGCTCGCAGGATCGCGTCGAGGCGGCCGGGCGTCACGACATCCGCCCACTCCCATCGCGCGACGTCGCGCACGACGCGCCGGATCTCGATCTCCCGACGCCGCTCGGCATGCACGGCATCGTCGGTCCGGACGCCCTCGCCGAAGTACTTCCCACGGCCGTCGGCCTCGCCGACGACCCTCTCCGATCGCCAGAGGAAGTCCACTCGGGCACGGCCCGACGAAAGGCTGATATCGACCTGGAGCTCGGGGTCGGGATATCCGAGGTGCGCGATGACGACGCGGCTCAAGCTCTCGAGCACCGATTCGGATCGGCCGTCGGCGAGATCCAGCACCGCGGACGCCCGCGCCCTCCCGCGCCGATCCGTCTGGCGCTCCAGCCTGTCTCGGAGCACCTCGACCGAGACGCCGCGCCGGACCGCGGCATCCGCCACGGCCACGGCCAGCGCGATGGGCAGCACCCGGAGGAGGGCCAGGACCGTGTCCTCCACCGAGGTCAGCCGGACCCCTTCCACCCTGACGATGTCCGCTTCTGCCGTGCGGAGGTGGCGGATGACGTCGCCGCTGCGATAGCCGCGACTTCCGGTGGGCGCCAGCACGTGGATGTGCGCCGGCTCGCCGAAGATCGGCAGACCGTGAAGCACCGCCGCTGATTCGAGGGCGAAGACGGGATCCGACAGGGCGTGGCTCGCCGCTTCCACGCGGAGCCGATAGCGCTCCCATGGAGGGATGCCGCGCCACCACGCGGCATCCACCCGCACTCCCCTCCGCACCGCGATGCCGCCGCCGCTGCGTCCCCGGTGCGCGCGATCGGTGAAGACCAGTCCGCCGTCCGCCGTCCCACTCATCCGGCGACGTTCGCACGCCCCCGCGCCGCACGCCCGCGCGCCCGGCTCCGCCGTGCAGTCTCCCCCGCACCGCCCGTCTGTGGAGGACCCGGCGCCCCCACCCCCGCGCCACCCGCGTTCCCCGCCCCCGGGCGAGGCGAGCCTGAGGGGGCGAGTCGAGCCTGAGGGGGCGAGTCGAGGCTCCCCCGACCCTGCCTCGAACCCCAGGCCTCGACTCACGCCGGAGCGCGACGCACGGAGTTACCGCGTGAGCGCGACGACCTCTTCGGCCGCCCGGTCCACGTCGTCGTTGACGACGCGGAAGTCGAACTCGCCCTGTGCCGCGAGCTCGACCTTCGCGGTGCGCAGGCGCCGTGTGCGCTCTTCGGCCCCCTCGGTGCCGCGGCCCACGAGGCGCTGCACGAGCTCGTCCCAGCTCGGCGGGAGCAGGAACACGAGCATCGCGCTCGGCTCGGCGTCGCGCACCTGGCGCGCCCCCTGCAGATCGATCTCGAGCAGGACGGTCTTCCCCTCGGCGAGGGCCGCCTCGATGGGCGCGCGGGGCGTGCCATAGCGGAAGCGGTTGTGCACGGTGGCGTGCTCGAGCAGCTCGCCGTCTGCGACCAGGCGATCGAACTCGGCGTCGTCGACGAAGTAGTAGTGGCGGCCCTCGACCTCGCCGGGGCGGGGCGCGCGCGTCGTCGCCGAGACCGACAGATGGATCTCGGGATGCTGCTGCGCGATGTGCGCCGCGACCGTGCCCTTGCCGACTGCGGTGGGCCCCGCGAGCACGACCAGGCGGCTGCGGCCGTCGCGCGGCTGCAGCTCGGGCCAGCGCTCGTCGAGGAACGCCGAGATTGCGCGCCGCTGGCGGGCGCCGAGGCCCCCCAGGCGCTTGACGGGTGAGATGCCGAGGCGCTCCAGGATGCGGTCGCGCTTGCCCTCGCCGATCGCCGGGATGCTCGTGAGGAACTCGGTCACGCGCATCGTTCCGGCCGGTGATGCGGGGTCGTCGAAGGCGCGGCGCAGCAGCTCCTGCGGCGTGATGACGCGCATCGTGACGTCCTTCTTGAGCGATGCGCGGGCACGGCGGGCGGCGACGGCGCGGCGGGAGGCCGCGACGCGGTCGACCTCGGGCGGGTGTTGGGCGTCAGGCACGAACCCTCCCGGCGTAGAGCGCCGCGCGCTCCTGGATGCGCGCCGCGAGGGCCGCGGGACCTGCCGACAGGATGCTGCGGCTCTCGCTCGCGACGACGTTCGGGGCGAGAGCGCCGAACAGGCGCGGCAGGTCTGCGGGCTCGGCGCCCTGCGCGCCGAAGCCCGGCGCGAGGATCGGCGCGCCGCGGAGCACCTCGTCGGTCAGGCCGAATTCGTGGCGGTCGACCGTCGCGCCGATCACCAGGCCGATGGGGCCCGTCCCGCCCCCGAAGGCGGCCGACCCGTTGACCCAGGCGATGTCGCGGGCCACCCGGGCGGCGACCGTCTCGCCGTCGGCGGACGCGACATCCGCCGTCTGCGCGGTCTGCACCGCCGCCGCCTCGGGGTTGCTCGTCGCGGCGAGGACGAAGACGCCCTTGCCGCCGCGGGCCGCGAGGCTCAGCGTGGAGCGCAGCGACCCGACGCCGAGGTAAGGGCTCACTGTGACGGCGTCGGCCTCGAGGGGCGACCCGGCCGCGAGCCACGCCTCGGCGTATCCGTCCATCGTCGTGCCGATGTCGCCGCGCTTGGCGTCGGCGATCACGACGAGTCCGGCCGCGCGACCGGCGGCGAGCACCTCCTCGAGGGCGGCGAAGCCGGCCGCGCCGAAGCGCTCGAAGAAGGCCACCTGGGGCTTCACGACACCCACGCGCCCGGCCGCGGCCTCGACCGTGCGCAGGCCGAATTCGCGGACGCCGGCGGCCGAGGCATCCAGTCCCCACTCGGCGAGGAGGTGCGCATGCGGATCGATCCCGACGCAGAGCGGTCCGAACTCGGCGAGGGCGGCGGTCAGGCGATCGCCGAAGCCCTCCGTCCGCTCGGCGCCGTCGAGGCCAGGGCGGGTCATCGCAGGCGCTCCGCCCGGTCTATCGCGTACTCCTGGAGGCTCTTCACCGCGAAGCCCTGGCGCAGCACCGGCAGCGCGCTGACGGCGGCGCCGAGCACCGCCATGGTCGTGAACAGCGCCTTGTCGGCGGCGACCGCCGCCGCGCGGATCTCGTACCCGTCGGCCCGGGCCGTCCCGCCGCTGGGCGTGTTCACGATCATGTCGATCTTGCCCGCGTTGATGAGGTCGACGATGTTCGTCTCCCCCGAGTCGTGCGTCTCGGAGTACTTGCTCACGACCTCGACGGCGATGCCGTTGCGGGCGAGGATCTCGGCGGTGCCCTCGGTCGCGACGAGGTCGAAGCCGAGCTCCTGCAGGCGGTGGGCCGGCAGGATCACGGCGCGCTTGTCGTCGTCGGCGACCGAGATGAACACGGTCCCCGACAGCGGCATGCCGCCGTACGCGGCCTCCTGGCTCTTGGCGAACGCGGTCGGGAAGTCGCGGTCGATGCCCATGACCTCGCCCGTCGAGCGCATCTCGGGACCGAGCACGGAGTCGACCATGAGGCCGTCGCGCGTGCGGAAGCGCTTGAACGGCAGCACCGCCTCCTTGACGGCGACCGGGGCGTCGAGCGGGACGCGCGAGCCGTCGACCTCGGGCAGGAGACCCTCGGTCTTGAGCTCTGCGATCGTGGCGCCGGCCATGATGCGGGCCGCGGCCTTGGCCAGCGGCATGCCGAGCGCCTTCGACACGAAGGGCACCGTCCGCGAGGCGCGGGGATTGGCCTCGATGACGTAGAGCACGCCCGCGCTGACGGCGAACTGCACGTTGAGCAGGCCCCGCACGCCGACGCCCTCGGCGATCGCGCGCGTCGCTTCGCGCACCCGGTCGATCACGGTGCGGCCGAGCGAGATGGGCGGGAGCGTGCAGCTGGAGTCGCCGGAGTGGATGCCGGCCTCCTCGAGGTGCTCCATGACGCCGCCGACATACAGCTCGGTGCCGTCGTACAGCGCATCGACGTCGATCTCGACCGCGTCATCGAGGAAGCGGTCGACGAGCAGAGGCATCCCGGGGCCGATGATCGCCTGGTCGGCGATGCGCACGAAGTAGTCGCGGAGGCTCTCGGTGTCGTACACGATCTCCATGCCGCGGCCGCCGAGCACGAAGCTCGGCCGCACGAGCACCGGGTAGCCGATCTCTTCGGCGATCGCGACGGCGCCCGCCTCGTCGATCGCCGTGCCGTTGCGCGGTGCGACCAGGCCCGCGCGGTCGAGGAGGCGGGAGAAGAGCTCGCGCTCCTCGGCGAGGTCGATCGCGGCGGGGCTCGTGCCGAGGATGCGATAGCCCGCGTCCTCGATGCCCTTCGCAAGCCCGAGCGGGGTCTGGCCGCCGAGCTGGCAGATGACCCCGAGGATCTCGCCGGACTGCGCCTCGGCGTGCAGCACCTCGAGGACGTCCTCGAGGGTCAGCGGCTCGAAGTACAGCCGGTCGCTCGTGTCGTAGTCGGTCGAGACGGTCTCGGGGTTGCAGTTGACCATGATGGTCTCGAATCCCGCCGCCGCGAGGGCGAAGGACGCGTGCACGCAGGAGTAGTCGAACTCGACGCCCTGTCCGATGCGGTTCGGACCCGACCCGATGATGACGATCTTGGTGCGGTCCGACGGCATGACCTCGGTCTCGAAGTCGTAGCTGGAGTAGTGGTACGGCGTCAGCGCCGGGAACTCCCCCGCGCACGTGTCGACGGTCTTGAAGACGGGACGGATGCCGAGTCCGTGCCGGACGCCGCGCACCTCCTGCTCCGTGTCGCCGCGCAGCTGCGCGATCTGGGCGTCGCTGAAGCCGTGGTCCTTCGCGACGCGGAGGGTTGCGGCATCCAGCTCCCCCGCCGTGCGTACGAACTCGGCGACCTCGTTGATGAGGGCGATCTGGTCGAGGAACCACGGGTCGATGGCCGTCGCGGCGAAGGCCTGCTCGATCGTCGCGCCCTTGCGCATCGCCTGCTGGAGCACGACGATGCGGCCGTCGGTGGGGGTCTTCGCGATCTCGAGGAGCTCCGAGACGCTGCGCGGCTCATCGCCCCAGTGGAAGCTCGACCCGCGCTTCTCGAGGGAGCGCAGCGCCTTCTGCAGCGCCGTGGCGTAGTTGCGCCCGATCGCCATGGCCTCGCCGACCGACTTCATGGTCGTCGTGAGCGTGACGTCGGCGGCGGGGAACTTCTCGAAGTTGAAGCGCGGCACCTTGACCACGACGTAGTCGAGGGTCGGCTCGAAGCTCGCCGGCGTCGCCTTGGTGATGTCGTTGGGCACCTCGTCGAGGCGGTAGCCGATCGCGAGCTTGGCGGCGAGCTTCGCGATCGGGAAGCCCGTCGCCTTGGACGCGAGGGCCGACGACCGTGACACGCGCGGGTTCATCTCGATGACGATGATGCGGCCGCTCTCGGGGTCGACCGCGAACTGGATGTTGCAGCCGCCGGTGTCCACGCCCACGGCGCGGATGATGTCGATGCCGATGTCGCGCATCTTCTGGTACTCGCGGTCGGTGAGCGTGAGGGCGGGCGCGACCGTGATCGAGTCTCCGGTGTGCACGCCGACGGGGTCGACGTTCTCGATCGAGCACACCACGACGGTGTTGTCGGCGGTGTCGCGCATGAGCTCGAGCTCGTACTCCTTCCACCCGAGGATCGACTCCTCGAGGAGTACCTCGCTCGTCGGCGAGTCGTGCAGGCCCGCCCCGCCGATGCGGCGGAGGTCCTTCTCGTCGTACGCGAAGCCCGAGCCGAGACCGCCCATCGTGAAGGACGGACGCACGACGAGCGGGTAGCCGAGCTTCTCGGCGCCGGCGAGCAGATCCTCCATCGAGTGGCAGATGACGGATGCCGCGACATCCGCCCCCGCATCCAGCACGAGCTGCTTGAAGACCTGGCGGTCCTCGCCCTTGCGAATCGCGTCGACCTTGGCGCCGATGAGCTCGACGCCGTACTTGTCGAGGATGCCGCGGTCGTGGAGGGCGATCGCCGCGTTGAGCGCCGTCTGGCCGCCCAGGGTCGGGAGGATCGCGTCGGGCTTCTCCTTGGCGAGGATCGTCTCGAGCACCTCGGGCGTGATCGGCTCGATGTAGGTCGCGTCGGCGAAGTCGGGGTCGGTCATGATCGTCGCCGGGTTGGGGTTGACGAGGATGACGCGCAGCCCCTCCTCGCGCAGGACGCGGCAGGCCTGGGTTCCGGAGTAGTCGAACTCGGCGGCCTGACCGATGACGATGGGGCCGGAGCCGATGACGAGGACGCTGTGGATGTCGTCGCGCTTAGGCATTGTTCTCCTGGGCCGTGCCGGCGATGGTGGCGAGCACGAGGTCTCGGAAGCGGTCGAAGAGGTAGTTGGCATCGTGCGGGCCGGCGGAGGCCTCGGGGTGGTACTGCACCGAGAAGGCGGGGATGTCGAGGGCCCGCAGCCCCTCCACCACCTGGTCGTTGAGGCCCACGTGGCTCACCTCGATGCGGCCGTAGCCGTGGGGGCTGTCGAACGACCCCTCCAGCGGGGCCTTGACGGCGAACCCGTGGTTGTGCGCCGTGATCTCGACGCGGCCGGTCTGCTTGTCGAGCACGGGCTGGTTGATGCCGCGGTGGCCGAAGGGCAGCTTGTACGTGTCGAGCCCGAGCGCGCGGCCGAGCAGCTGGTTGCCGAAGCAGATGCCGAAGAACGGCAGGCCGTCATCGAGCACGCCGCGCAGCAGCTCGACGTGGTCGCCCGAGGCCGCGGGGTCGCCGGGGCCGTTGGAGTAGAAGACGGCGACGGGGTCGATCGCCCGGATGCCCTCGATCGTGACGTCCTGCGGAAGCACGTGCACCTCGAACCCGCGGGCGGCGAGGTTGTCGATCGTGGCCTGCTTGACGCCGAGGTCGAGAACCGCGAGGTTTCCGATGCGCTCCCCCTGGGCCGGGGTGACCTCGGCGGCGGAGACGGAGACGGATGCCGAGAGGTTCTGTCCCGCCATCTCCGGCGCTTCGCGCACGAGGCGCAGCTGCTCGTCCTCGTCGATCCCGGCCGCCTCGCCCGAGAAGATGCCGCCCCGCATGCTGCCGGCGGAGCGGATGTGGCGGGTGACGGCGCGGGTGTCGATGCCGCTGATGCCCACGACGCCGTCGTTGACGAGGGCATCGTCGAGCGACTGGTCGGCGCGCCAGTTCGACACGACGCGGGAGGGGTCTCGGACGATGTAGCCCGAGACCCAGATGCGGCGCGACTCGGGGTCTTCGCTGTTCATCCCGGTGTTGCCGATGTGGGGGGCGGTCTGCAGGACGATCTGCCCCGCGTAGGAGGGGTCGGTCAGGGTCTCCTGGTAGCCGGTCATGCCGGTCGCGAAGACGACCTCGCCGAGGGTCGTGCCGTGGGCGCCGTAGGCGCGTCCCACGTGGCGGGTGCCGTCCTCGAGGACGAGGACGGCCGGATCGGACGAGAACAGGGTGGTCATGCGTCGTGTCCTGTCGTGGTCGGGGTGAGGATGGCGGCGACGGCGTCCGCGAGAGCGCGGGCCGAGGCATCCTGCGGTCGGAAGTAGGAGTCGACGATCGTGTCGTCGTCGATGCGCCATTCGATGCGGGCGAGGCCGTCGGGCTCGACGACGCGGTCGATCGCGACGGTCGCCTGCGCGACGCCGACGAGGCGCGAGACGGGGAGGAAGACCCGCGGCTGCCCGGTCAGGTCGATCGCGACGCCCGCGTCGGTCACCGTGAGATCGGCCTTCGACCGGAAGCCGAGGCCGGCGATGGCGAGCCGCTCGAGGGGCTCGGCGTGCTTCGTGGTCGCGACGTACAGGCCGGAGAAGACGGCGGTCGAGGCCGCACCCGCGGGGATGTCGCCCCGCGGCGCGGTGAGCCCGCGGTCGCGCCGGACCCGCCGGGACCAGCCCCACACGAGGAGGGCGAGGAGCACGACGGCTACGGCGACCATGACGAGCAGGGCGCCCTGCTGGCTCATGCGCGCACCCCCGGCGTCTCCAGGAGCGCCCCGTCGACGACGGTGGGCACGCCGCGGTTCAGCGTCCAGCGCACCTCTCCCGGCAACTCGCGGCCGAGGTAGGGCGAGTTGACGCTGCGACCGCGGAGGTCGTCGGACGAGAAGGTGCGGACGAGCCTCGGGTCGTAGAAGGTGACGGATGCCGCGTGCCCCTCGCTGAGCGGAGTGCCGTGGCCGCGGAGCCGGCCGATGCGGGCGGGTGTGCGCGACATGACCCGCGCGACGTCGGCCCACACGAGCAGGCCCGTGTCGACCATCGCCTGCTGGACGACCCGCAGCGCGCTCTCCAGGCCCACCATGCCGTTGGCCGCGGCCTGCCACTCGCAGGCCTTCGCCTCGGCGGGGTGCGGGGCGTGGTCGGTCGCGACGATGTCGATCGTGCCGTCGGCGAGGCCCTCGCGCACGGCGAGCACGTCCTCCTCGCGCCGCAGCGGCGGGTTGACCTTGTAGCGCGCGTCGTAGCCGCGCGCGAGCTCGTCCGTGAGCAGCAGGTGGTGGGGCGTGACCTCGGCCGTCACGTCGACCCCGCGGCGCTTGGCCCAGCGGATGATCTCGACCGACCCCGCGGTCGAGAGGTGGCAGACGTGCAGGCGCGAGCCCACGTGCTCGGCCAGGAGGACGTCGCGCGCGATGATCGACTCCTCGGCGACGGCGGGCCAGCCGGTGAGGCCGAGCTCGGCCGAGACGATGCCCTCGTTCATCTGTGCGCCCTCGGTGAGGCGGGGGTCCTGCGCGTGCTGCGCGATGACGCCGTCGAACGCCTTCACGTACTCGAGCGCTCGCCGCATGATGAGCGGGTCCCACACGCAGAAGCCGTCGTCGCTGAAGACGCGGACGCGGGCGCGCGAGTCGGCCATCGCGCCGATCTCGGCGAGACGCTCGCCCTTCTGGCCCACGGTCACCGCGCCGATCGGCTGCACGGTGACGAAGCCGGCGGCCTCGCCGAGGGCGAGCTCCTGTTCGACGACGCCGGCCGTGTCGGCGACGGGCGACGTGTTCGGCATCGCGAACACGGTCGTGTAGCCGCCGGCGGCGGCGGCGCGCGAGCCGGTGAGGATCGTCTCGGATGCCTCGTACCCGGGCTCGCGCAGATGCGTGTGCAGGTCGACGAGGCCGGGGAGGGCGACGAGTCCGTCGACGTCGATCTCGGTGGCGCCGGCGCGGCTGAGGCCCGTGCCCGCTTCGACGATGACGCCGTCGGCGATCACGAGGTCGGCGGCTTCGCCGCCTTCGAGCTGCGCGCCTCGGAAGAGGAAGACCTCGGTCATCTGGTGTCCTCCCTCTCGTCCGTCGCGCCTGCCAGGAGCAGGTAGAGCACCGCCATCCGCACGGACACACCGTTCGTCACCTGCTCGAGCACGGTCGAACGGGGCGAATCGGCGGCGTCGGCGGAGATCTCCAGGCCACGGTTCATCGGGCCGGGGTGCATGACCATGCTACCGGTCCCGAGGGCCGCCAACCGCGTCGCGTCGAGACCCCACCGGCGGGAATACTCCCGTTCAGTCGGGAAATATGCGGCATTCATGCGTTCCAGCTGGATGCGCAGCATCATGAGGGCGTCGCATCCGTCGGCGATGGCCTCGTCGAGGTCGTACAGCACGCGGACCGGCCACGCCGAGACATCCTGCGGCACGAGGGTCGGGGGCGCGACGAGCGTGACGTCCGCGCCCAGCGTGTCGAGCAGCCAGACATTCGAGCGCGCGACGCGGGAGTGGAGGATGTCGCCCACGATCGTGACGCGGAGTCCTGCGAGGTCGCGGCCGCGGCTGTCGTCGCCGAACGTGCGCTTGCGCATCGTGAATGCGTCCAGGAGCGCCTGCGTGGGGTGCTCGTGCGTGCCGTCGCCGGCGTTGACGACGCCGGCGGTGATCCAGCCGCTCGTCGCGAGGGTGCGGGGTGCGCCGGAGGCACCGTGACGGATGACCACGGCATCCGCCCCCATCGCCTGCAGCGTCTGGGCGGTGTCCTGCAGCGACTCCCCCTTCGAGACGCTGGAGCCCTTCGCCGAGAAGTTGAGGACGTCGGCGCTCAGGCGCTTCGCCGCGGCCTCGAACGAGATCCGCGTGCGCGTGGAGTCCTCGAAGAAGAGGTTGACCACCGTCTTGCCGCGGAGGGTCGGCAGCTTCTTGATCTCGCGGCGCTGCGTGTCGGCCATGTCTTCGGCGACGTCGAGGATGCGCAGCGCCTCCTCGCGGCCGAGGGTCTTGGTGTCGAGGAGGTGCCTCATGACTCGATCGTCACCTCTTCCAGGCCGTCGATCTCGGCCAGCCGCACGTTGACGCGCTCCTCGCGGGCGCTCGGCAGGTTCTTCCCGACGAAGTCCGGACGGATGGGGAGCTCGCGGTGGCCGCGGTCGACGAGCGTCGCCAGGCGCACGGCGGCGGGCCGGCCGATGTGCTGCAGGGCGTCGAGCGCGGCGCGGATGCTGCGGCCCGAGAACAGCACGTCGTCGACGAGGACGACGGTCTTGCCGTCGATCCCGCCCGGCGGGATCTGCGTCGGCTGAGGCGCCCTCGTCGGGTTGCGGTGGAGGTCGTCGCGGTACATCGTGACGTCGAGCGACCCGACCGGCACGGGAAGCCCGCCGAAATCGGACACGAGCGCCGCTACGCGGTTGGCGAGGGTGACTCCTCGAGTGGGGATGCCGAGGATGACCAGATTCTCGGGGCCTTTGTTGGACTCGAGGATCTCGTGAGAGATCCGAGTCAGTGCCCGGGCGATGTCGGCCTCGTGCAGCACGGTGCGCGTGCTCATCCGCCGCTCCCTTCTCCGCCTCACAGGACGGGGTTAAAGGTTGCTGTGGTGTTCGCGTCAGTCTATCGGATGCCTCGCCCCCTGCCCCGCGTCGCCGCGCCGCCGCGGCCACGGCCGTGCCCACCCTCAGCTCGTCGAGACAGGGGATTCTCGTCGAAACCGGGGCGAATACCCCTTGGTTCGACGAGAATCCCTTGTTTCGCCGGGCGTGGCTGGCCGATCGGGCACGGCCTTGATGGCCGGACGGGGCGGTTCTACCCTGAGAGCGACGCCGACGACTGCTGCTTCTCGCCCTCCGCTCGACCAGGAGGCATCACATGTCGCTCTTCTTCTCGCGGCACCTGCGGCTGTTCAGCGCGCTCGCCGCGGCCGTCTGGGTCGTCGTGCTGATCGTGAGCATCTTCGCACTGGTGACCTCGACGCTGGCCTTCGACGACGCGGCATACTACTCGATGTCGGCGCTGATCGGCGGCGCCATCCTGTGCACGACGGCGGCGCTGGTCGGCGTGCAGGCTCGCGCGTCGGCGCTCACCGACGAACCCGTGCGCGGCGCAGGGCTCCTCGGAGTGGGGGCCGCAGCCCTCGCCACCGTCTTCGTCTTCGCCATCCCCGCCTGGGTCGCGCTCTTCCTCTGGGCGATCGGGGGAACCGTCGTCCGCTCCCGCGATACCGACCTCACCTCACCGCGCATGCGCCTCGCGGTGCTGGTCGGCGTCGGCGTGTGCGCGCTGGCGATCCCCGTCACCGGGTTCCTCGCCCTCACCGGCGATGTCCTCGGCGCCGCGCTGTGGGGCACGCTCGCCGTCCTGAGCGCCGTGCTCATCGGGTGGCACATAGAGCTCGCCGCGCGGGCGGTCCGCACCGCGCCGCCCTCGGCCCCGCGCCGAGACAAGGGAATCACGTCGAAACCAGGGTCATAGACCCCGGTCTCGACCAGAATCCCTTGTCTCGCGGAGAGAGTGCGCGTCAGGCGGCGGGCTGGTCAGCGTCGGCCTCAGCGCCGGCAGCGCCGGCAGCGCCGGCAGCACCGGCAGCGGCGCCAGCGCCGGCGTCGGCGTCAGCGAGGGACGCGCGAATGGGGTGACCCTGGCTCGTCAGGCACCGGCCGCTCGCGAGGTCCCACTTCCAGTCGTGCAGGGAGCAGGTGAGGATGCCGTCCTCGATCTTGCCGGTCTTCGAGAGGTCGGCGCGCAGATGCGGGCAGCGGCGCTGCACCATCCACTCGCCGAGCTGGGCGTCTTCGGTCTGGTCGGTCTGCTCGGAGTACCAGTTCTCGACGTACTCGATCCGGTCGCGCGAGAGGCACTTCAGGAACGTCGTGAGGAACTCGTTGAACTTGCCGCTGCGGCCGACCTCGAACTGCATCGACAGGAAGATCGAGTTCGACCAGTCGATCTCATGATCGGCGATGTTGGTCGACACGAGATCCGCCGGGATCGTGTACCAGTAGATGCACTCCTCGCCGGCGTACTCGCGCACCTTGGCCTTCGGGAAGTCCACGACCATGTCGAGCTCGCCGATGCGGAACCGCACGTTGCCGCCGACGCCGTTGCGGATCGTGCGGGCGCGGCGCAGCAGCGGCTCCCACCACTCCTTGATGGCTGCGAGCATCTCGTCCGGCGCAAGGACGGGGGCACGGGATGCCTCCTCCGCACGCACCTCGTCCTGCCGGGAGTCGCGCTGCTCGGCCAGGTACGCCCACTTGTCGTCGAAGATGCGGTCGATCTGGGCATCCGTGTACAGGGTCTGCGTGACCGACAGCTCACCGTGATTCAGCTCGACGACCGTACCGGGCAGGAACTCGTACCCCTTCTGCTCGGGACGCTGCTGCTTCATGTGCGCCAGGAACTCGCGCTGGTCGGTGAAGATCGAGTCGTGCTCGAGGCCCTGGCCGTTGAAGCGGAACAGCTCCTCGCGCAGGAACATCGGCGGCCCCGCCATCGGGAAGACGTGCTCGGCATCGACCTTCTCGATGTAGTACATCGCGCGCTTGTTCTGCGCATCGCGCTTGAGCTTGGCGAAGTTCTGCTTGGCGTCCTGCGGGAGGTCGTAGACCATCGGCCACCAGATCGCGCCCGACACCTGCGTGAAGTACGCCTCCGGCTTGGAGAAGGACATCAGCTTCTCGAGGTCGAGCGGGTGCGAGTCGTTCTGGTTCAGGATGCTGGCGGTGCCGTCGTCGACCGAGAGCGACGAGTCGCCGATGGGGCCGTCGCTGGGCGCGCGCAGGGGCGTCACCATCACCTTCAGCTCGCCGAACTCGAGCGGCACACCGGCCTGGGTGTAGACGATGTTGTCGTAGCCGAGCTTGCGGAGGTCCTGCTCGAGATCGTCGGTCGGATACTCCGGCAGCAGCACCGTGATGGTCTTCGGCACCACCCGCTCCATGAGCGCGGGGTCGAAGTGGTCACGATGCCGGTGCGAGACGTAGAGGAAGTCGGCCTTGCCGTACTTCTCCCAGTCCAGGCCCCGGTTGTCGGGGAAAGGGAACCACGAACCGAAGAAGGTCGGTCCGATCACGGGATCGCACAGGATGCTTCCGCCCGCCGTCTCGATGAACATGCCGGCGTGGCCGAGGCCCGTGATTCGCATGGTCTCTCCTTTCCCGTCTTCGAGTGTAGGCACCGCTCGGCCATGGGCCGGGGTGCGCCGTGGAAAGAGGCTCGTGTCAGGACGCGCGGGCGATGCGCGCGAGCACCCCGTGCACGAACGACCCCGAGTCGTCCGTGGAGAACTCCTTCGCGAGGTCTACGGCCTCGTCGATCGCCACGGCGGTGGGCACCTCGTCGTTGTAGAGGATCTCCCACGTGCCGATGCGCAGCAGGGCGCGGTCGACCGCGGGCATGCGCGCGAGGGACCAGTCCTTGGCGAAGGTCGTGATCTGCTCGTCGATCGCGTCGCGGTTGTCGATGACTCCGTCGACGATTTCGCGGGCGTAGAGCCACGACCCTTCGCGGGCGGGTTCGCTCGCCGCGCGCTTGGCCTCGACGGCGAGCATCGCCGCGAGGTCTTCGCCGCGGACGTCGGCTTGGAAGAGGATGTCGAGCGCGCGCTTGCGCGCCTTCGTACGGGCACTCATGGAGTGGGCGCCGCCGGCGTCAGTTCACGCGGCCGAGGTAGTCGCCCGTGCGCGTGTCGACCTTTACCTTGGTGCCCGTCTCGAGGAACAGCGGCACCTGGATCTCGTAGCCGGTCTCGACCGTCGCGGGCTTCGTGCCGGCCGATGAGCGGTCGCCCTGCAGACCGGGCTCGGTGTACGTGATCTCGAGGACGACGGATGCCGGGAGCTCGATGTACAGCGGATTGCCGTTGTTGAGGGCGATCTGCACCTGCTGGTTCTCGAGCAGGAAATTCTTCGCGTCGCCGACGATGCTCGCCGGGACGGTGAGCTGGTCGTAATCGGCGACGTCCATGAAGACGAAGCCGTCGCCGTCGTTGTACAGGTACGTGAAGTCGCGGCGGTCGACGTTCTCGATCTCGATCTTGGCGCCGGCGTTGTACGTGCGGTCGACCGTCTTGCCCGAGACGACGTTCTTGAGCTTCGTGCGGACGAACGCGCCGCCCTTGCCGGGCTTGACGTGCTGGAACTCGATGACGCTCCAGAGCTGTCCGTCGATGCTGAGGACGACGCCGTTCTTGATGTCTGCGGTCGATGCCATTGCTGAAGGAGTTCCGTTCGTGAAAGTGATGCGGCCGAGACGGCCCGACGACCGATTCTAGTGTCCCGATCCGTGAGACTTCACCGGACCGCCGAGACACCGGGTGCCACCCGCGCTCTCGGCGCGGAGATGGAGGCTCACGGAATCGGGCGTGTCAGTTGTCGGTGAGGCCCGTGATGACGCGGATGAGACGCTCGACGGCGGTCGCGTATCCGGCCACCCCCTCCCCCACGACGTGCACGACGGCGACGTCGGCCACATACGAGTGGTGGCGGAACTCCTCGCGCGCTTTCACGTCGGAGATGTGCACCTCGGCGACGGGCAGGGCGACCGCCGAGAGGGCGTCGCGCAGCACGACCGAGGTGTGCGTGAGGCCACCGGGGTTGATCACGATCCCGGCGCAGTCCTCGCGCGCCGAGTGGATCTCGTCGATGAGCACGCCCTCGTGATTGCTCTGCACGGCGCGCACTTCGAAGCCGCGACGGGCCGCGGCATCCGTCGCGATCTGCTCGACGTCGGCGAGCGTCGCGGTGCCGTACACGTCGGGCTCGCGGGTGCCCAGGAGGTTGAGGTTCGGTCCGTTGACGAGCAGAAGACGACGCGGCGACGGCATGCCCGCACTTTATCAGCGCGGATCGGGCGCACTCGGGGCTGCCGGCGCGTCGGGGGTCGCGGGTCCCGCATCGGACGAACCGACCGCGCCCGCGCCGGTCACTGAGGGACGATCGGATGCCGCGCCCCCGCGGGTCTCGGAGGCCCCGGCCCCTGTCTCGGCGAGGTCTTCCGCGTGGTACTCGGCGAGCAGCTCGCGCTCGCGGTCCTGCTTCGGGAAGGCGAAGAAGACCAGCACGGCGCCGATGACGACGGCGATGATGCCCGCGATGTACGCCCAGTCCTGGCCCTGCAGGAACGATTCGCGCGCGGCGGCCGTGATCGCGCTCGCGTACTGCGGATACTGCTGCGCGACGGTCTCGGCGCTCGCGAAGGATTTCTGCAGCTGGGTCTGCACGCTCGCGCTGACCGAGGCGGCATCGGGCGAGGCCGCGATCTGCTTCGCGAACGCGGCGGCGTAGCCGGCCGTCAGAAGCGCCCCGAGGATCGACTGCATGATTGCGCCGCCGAGGTCTCGCTGGAGGTCGGCGGTGCCCGACGCCATGCCGGCGCGCTTGACCGGCACGGCGCCGGTCAGCGATCGTGAGGCCGGAGTGCCGGCGAGCCCGACGCCGGCGCCCACGAGCGCGTAGCCGAGCGCGACGACCCAGTACGCCGAACCCTCCTGCCACAGGAAGAACATCGTGAGGAAGCCGAGGAGGACGGGCAGATAGCCGAGGAGGAGCGTGAACCGCGCGCCGCGCGACTCGACGAGCTTCGCCGAGCGCGGCGCCAGCAGCACCATGAAGATCGCCCCGGGGAGGATCGCGGCGCCGGACTGGATCGTCGAGTATCCGAGCACATTCTGCAGGAACTGCTGGCCGATGAACATCGCGGCCATGAGAGAGCCGAACACGATGACGCCCGCGACGGCGGCGACCCAGAAGATGGGCCGTGCCGCGATCCGCAGGTCGTAGAGGGGGTTGCGGGCGCGCTTCTGCCGCCAGACGAAAGCGATGAGCGCCGCGAGGCCGATGATCGTGAGGCTCCAGGTGAGGGTCGCGGCATCCGGGACCGTCGCGAAGTTGATCGCGAGGATCGCGGCTCCCACGAGGAGCGACGACAGGATGCCGCCCAGATTGTCGACGGGGTCTGTCGCCTCGTTGACGTGACTCGGGATGAACCGGATGACGAGCGGGATCGCCACGACGATGAGCGGGATCGTGACGAGGAATACCGAGCCCCAGTCGAAGACCTCGAGGAGCGAGCCCGAAATGAGGGGCCCGAGCGCCGAGATCGCGCCGCCGGTCGCAGACCACAGGGCGATCGCCCGCGTGCGGGAAGGCCCCGACCACAGCGCCGCGATGAGCGCGAGGGTCGTCGGATACGCCATGCCGGCGGCGATGCCCCCGACGATCCGGGCGACGATGAGGATGTCGATGGTCGGCGCGAACGCCGCCACGAGGCCCGCGGGCAGCGACAGGCCGACGCCGAGGAGCAGCATCATCTTGCGGCCGTACCGGTCGCCGACGGCTCCGAGCCAGAGGACGGATGCCGCGAGCCCGAGCGAGTACCCCACCGCGACGAGGTTGAGCTGCGTCTGCGACGCGTCGAAGGCGAGCCCGATGTCGGGCAGCGCGACGTTGGCGACGGCCAGCGGCAGATTGGCGACCGCGGCGACCAGGATGAGCGTGGTGAGCACGGCGCCCGAGCGGGCAGGCTTCGTCGATGCGTCGGTCATGAGACCTCCTCCAGGGGCCGAGGCGCACGCCCCCCGGGTCGCGCCGCCGGAACCGATCATCCCGGCGCCGCGCGGGTGCGCGCCACCCCCTTCGCCCGCGGCGGGTGACGCGCGCAGCCCGCGCTCGCGCCCGCGGCTGACTCCTAGCCCGCGACCTCCTGGTACGCCGCGAACAGGAGCGACTCGTCGGGCGCCTGCAGCACGGTCGGGCGCGCGATGTCGTCGAGCACGATGAAGCGCAGCATCCCGCCGCGGCTCTTCTTGTCGCGCTGCATCGTGGCCAGCAGCTGCGGCCACGCACCCGCGCGATACGTCGTCGGCAGGCCCAGCAGCTCGAGGATGTCGCGATGACGCTGGGCCGCGGCATCCGGAAGCCGCCCCGCCAGGCGCGACAGCTCGGCCGCGAAGACCATCCCGACCGAGATCGCCGCGCCGTGGCGCCAGCGGTAGCGCTCGGCGTGCTCGATGGCGTGACCGAGGGTGTGGCCGTAGTTGAGGATCTCGCGCAGCCCCGCCTCGCGGAGGTCTTCGCTGACGACCCGCGCCTTCATGTCGATGGCGAGCTCGATCGAGCGCCGGAAGGCGTCGCTTCGCGGATCGACGGATGCCTCGTGGTCGGCCTCGATGAGATCGAGGATCTCGGGCGCCCAGATGAATCCCGCCTTGACGACCTCGGCGAACCCCGCGACGCGCTCGTTGGCCGACAGCGAGTCGAGGAGGTCGAGGTCGCACAGCACCGCGCGCGGCGCCCAGAACGCTCCCACGAGGTTCTTGCCCTCGGCGGTGTTGACGCCGGTCTTGCCGCCCACGGCGGCATCGACCATCGCGAGCACCGTGGTGGGGACCTGCACGATCTCGACGCCGCGCAGCCAGGTCGCCGCGACGAATCCCGCGAGATCGGTGACCGCTCCGCCGCCGAAACCCACGACGGCGTCGGTGCGGGTGAAGTCGGCCTGCCCCATGATCTGCCAGCAGAACGCCGCGACCTCGATGCGCTTGCCCTGCTCGGCATCGGGGATCTCGGCGAGGAGCACTTCGCGATCGCCCCGCAGGGCCCCGCGCAGGCGCTCGGCCTGCTCGGCGAGGGTGGGCGGGTGGATGACGAGCACCTTGCGGGCGGCGGGCGGCAGCGCTTCGCCGAGGAGAGACAGGATGCCGCGCCCCACCGTGATGTCGTACTGCGCGTCGCCCGACACCGAGATCGTGGTCACGTCGCTCACTTCGTCTCCCGCTCGCTCATCTGGTCCTCCTCGGTCGAGCGCGCCCAGGCGGCGACGGCATCGACGACGTTCTGCAGCGGGCCGCTGGAGGTGTCGAACGTCACGTCGGCGAGCTCCTCGTACAGGGGCCGCCGCGCGGTGTAGATCTCGAGCCAGCGGGCCGCGGCATCCTCCGCCTGCAGAAGGGGACGATCGGTGCCGCGGATCCGCCCTGCCACGACGTGCGGGTCGACGGTCAGCAGCACGACGCGATGGCGTGCCAGATCGGCGCGCGTGTCGGCGTCGAGCACCGCGCCGCCGCCGAGCGAGACGACTCCCCCGGTGGCGAGCCCCTCTTCGACCGCGGCGCGTTCGAGGCGCCGGAAATCGGCCTCTCCCTGCGTCGCGAACAGCTCTTCGATCGGGCCGTGTGCGCGTTCGACGGCGATGTCGGTGTCGAAGAACGACACGCCGAGCGACTTCGCCACCTTGCGGCCGATGCTCGTCTTGCCGGCGCCCATGGGGCCGATGAGGACGAGGGCCGTCATGCGTCGGCGAGGGCGGCGTCGCTCGAGGCGGCGAGCTCCGTGTCGCTCTCGGTCGTCGTCCGGAGTGTCTCGGGGATCGCGGCGAGGTAGCCCTCGAGGTTGCGGCGCGTCTCGCCGACCGAGTCGCCGCCGAACTTCTCGAGCACGGCCTCGGCCAGCACGACCGCCACCATCGCCTCCGCCACCACTCCCGCGGCCGGGACCGCGCAGACGTCCGACCGCTGGTGGTGGGCTGCCGCGGTGTCGCCCGTGGCGACGTCGACGGTGCGAAGCGCGTGCGGCACCGTGGCGATGGGCTTCATGCCCGCGCGTACGCGCAGCACAGTGCCGGTGGACATGCCGCCCTCCGTGCCGCCGGCGCGATCGGACGACCGCGTGATGCCGTCGTCCGTGGCGAACAGCTCGTCGTGCGCCTGCGAGCCGCGGCGGGTCGTCGTGAGGAAGCCGTCGCCGACCTCGACGCCCTTGATGGCCTGGATGCTCATGAGCGCTTGGGCGAGCCTGCCGTCGAGGCGGCGGTCCCAGTGCACGTGCGAGCCGAGCCCGGGCGGAAGGCCGTAGGCGAGCACCTCGACGATCCCGCCGAGCGTGTCGCCGTCCTTGCGGGCCGCGTCGACCTCGGCGACCATGCGCTCGCTCGTCGCGGCGTCGAAGCAGCGCAGCGGATCGGCGTCGAGCGCGTCGACGTCGTCGGGCGAGGGCAGCGCGGCGTCCTCGGGGACCCGGACGGGTCCGATCGAGAGGGTGTGGCTCACCAGACGGATGCCGAGCTCGGCCAGGAACGCACGGGCCAGCGCGCCGAGAGCGACGCGGGCGGCGGTCTCGCGGGCGCTCGCGCGCTCGAGGATCGGCCGCGCCTCGTCGAAGTCGTACTTCTGCATGCCCACGAGGTCGGCGTGCCCGGGGCGCGGCCGCGTCAGCGCGGCGCCGCGGCCGCGCGACTTCTCGGTGAGCTCGACGGGCTCGGCGCTCATGACCTCGACCCACTTCGGCCACTCGGTGTTGCCGATCCGCAGCGCGATGGGGCTTCCCAGCGAGAAGCCGTGGCGGACGCCGCTCGAGATCGAGAGCTCGTCCTCCTCGAACTTCATGCGCGAGCCGCGGCCGTAGCCGAGCTTGCGTCGGGCGAGGTCGGCCTGGATGGCGGCGCGCGAGATGGGGACCCCCGAAGGCAGGCCCTCCATGATGGCGACGAGTTCTGGGCCGTGCGATTCGCCGGCCGTGAGCACGCGGAGCATTGATCTAGTCTCCCACGACCGCTTGCCGCATCGCGGCGATGACGGATGCCTCGTCATCCAGCGGCACATGGGGGTCGCCGGCCGTGAAGATCCGCACCTGCAGAACGGCCTGGTGGAGGAGCATCCCGAGGCCCGACACGGCGCGGCGCCCCGCCCGATCCCACGCCGCGGAGAGCGCGGTCGGCCAATGTCCGTACACGACGTCGAGGAGGAGGCCACCGGGCCCCGCGAGGGCGTCGGCCGCGGCATCCGTCACGGGAGCATCGCCCGGAAGCGTCGCGATCGTGAGCGGCACGGAGGTGTGGACGGGAGCGGCGAGGTCGACGGCGGCGACCGCGACGCCGAGGCGCTCCCCCAGCTCCCGCAGGGGATCGACGGCGGACGGCCGACGCGCGGCGATCTCGACGCGGCGCGTGCCGAGCTCGCCGAGCGCCACGAGCGCCGAGGTCGCTGTCGCCCCTGCGCCGACGATGCGGGCCCGGTCGACGGCGTCGAATCCCTCCTCGGCGAGAGCGCGCACGATGCCGCCGATGTCGGTGTTGAAGCCCGACGGGCCGTCGCGGCCCAGGAGCAGCGTGTTGGTGGCCCCCGTCAGCTCGGCGCGGCGATCGTTGCGCCGCGCGGCCGCGAAGGCGACGCCCTTGAGCGGCATCGTGAGGGACAGTCCTCGCCAGGAGTCGTCGAGCGACGCGAGCACGGCGGCGAAGTCCGCCTCCGAGACGCGCCGGCGCTCGTAGGTCCAGTCGAGTCCCAGCACTCGGTACGCCGCGGCGTGCAGCTGCGGAGAGCGGCTGTGCTCGATGGGGTCGCCCCAGACGGCCAGCCGCGTCGCGCCCGCCCTCAGCACTTGCCCGGGTTGTCCGAGCACCACTGCTGCCACTGCTTGACGGCCTTCTCGTGGTCTTGGATGTTCGTCGTGAAGACGGTCTCGCCCGAGTCGGGGTTGACCGTGACGAAGTAGAGCCACGGGCCGTCGGCGGGATGCATCGCCGCGTCGATCGCCATGTCGCCGGGGTTCGCGATCGGCCCCTTCGGCAGGCCGGCGTGCCGGTACGTGTTCCAGGGGTTGTCGTCGTCGAGAGCCTCCTGCGACGACGACACGGTGCCGTCGTGCATCTCGCCGTAGCCGTACTGCGCCGTCGAGTCCATCTGCAGATAGCCGGAGGTCTGGTCGTTGCTCGGGTCGAGGCGGTTCTCGATGACGCGCGAGACCTTGTAGAAGTCGTCTTCGAAGCGGGCTTCGCGCTGGATGATCGACGCGACCGTGAGCACCCGCTGCCGGTCGTCGGCGGGCACACCCGCCGCATCGAGCGACTTCACGGTGCGATCGACCATGGTCTGGATGACGCTGGTCGGCGTCGCCCCCGGGTCGAAGGTGTACATCGCAGGGAAGAGCCAGCCCTCGAGGCTGTCGGCCGGGACGCCGAAGGCGGCCGGGTTCGCCGCGGCGGCCTGGAATTCCTCCAGCGGCATGCCGAGGCTCTCGGCGAGGATCGGGAGCGTCTGGTCGACGGTGAGCCCCTCTCGCACGAGGGCGGAGTTCTGCAGCTTCGTCGCGGGATCCTGCAGGGCCTTGAGCGCCGCGTCGGAGGTCATCTTCTGCTGCAGCTTGTAGACGCCCGGGTAGAACGTGGGGTTCTGGCCGGTCTCGACCAGCATGTCGTAGAACGCCTCGGGGGTCTTCGTGACCTTCGCGTCGTACAGGGTGCGCGAGATCGTGCCGCCGGTGTCGCCCTCGGAGATCGTGACGAGGGCCTCGCCGGTCGCGAGTCCCTCCTCGTAGTCCTTCGGCTCCTCCCAGCCCATGAAGGACCGGATCTTGTCTTCGTAGGTGTTCCACACCCACATGCCGCCGGCCGCGATGCCGCCGAGGAAGATGAGCACGACGGCCAGCGCGATCCAGCCGCCGACGCGGCGGCGACGGCGGGGCGGCGGAGGGGTGTGGCCGAGGTCGTCCGACGAGGACCGGCCGTTGAAGAGGTCTTCGATGTCGGCGTGCGAGGCGACGTGGCGCGGCTCCGCGAGCGGGCGTGCCCGGCCGGGACGGCCGCCCGCGGATGCAGCGCCGGCCGTCACGAGGTCGTCGAACGAGGTGACCGACATCGGGGCGAGGGCCGGGACCGGCTCAGCCTCGGGGCGCGTGCCCATGCCGGAGGCCGGATCGGCGGGGACGGGGGCGCCTGCTGTCGGCGCGCCCGCGGCGCCGGGCGACGCTGCGGGAGGGGTCGCTGCCGGAGCGCCTCCCCCCATCGTCGGGGTCTGGCCGGTGCGGGCGGCCTCGGCGGCCGCGCGCGCGGCACGTCGCGAGAGCGGAGTTCCGCCGCCGGGCGTGGGGGAAGCGGGGTCCCCGCTGCTCGGGGGCGGCGACGACGGAGTGCCCGCGCCCGACGCGGGAGCCGGCTCGGCCGGGTGCTCGCTCGAGGCCATCGGCGTCGGGCGCGTCGTCGTGACGGTGGAGGCGTGCACGAACGCACCGGTCTCGTCCGGTCCCGGAACGAGCGGCGACGGCGTACGCCGGGGTCCGGGGACTGCGCCGTCGCGCATGCGCGGATCGGGCAGCTTGCCGAACAGATCCGCGAACGGATCGTCGAACGGCGACGTCGAGTCGGGCATCTTCAGGCGAGCTCCTGTGCCGGGGGTACGGATGTTCCGGGAGGTCTGCCCGTGTTCTTCTCGACATCGAGAGCCTGCTGCAACAGCACCACTGCGGCGACCTGGTCGACAATCCTACGAGACTCCCGCTGGTTTCGGCCCGCGCCCCTCAACGCCGAGTGCGCCGAGACGGTGCTGAGGCGCTCGTCGACGAGGCGGACGGGGACGGCGGATGCCGCGGCCAGCGCCGCGGCGAACTCCCGCGCGTCGGCGGTCGACGGCGTGTCGGCGCCGCTCAGGCCGATGGGCAGGCCGACCACGAACTCGAAGACGGAGTGCTCCTCCCCCAGCGCCAGGACGCGCGCGATCGACGCATCGTCGCGCGGCACGGTCTCGACCGGTGTCGCGAGCAGCCCGTCGGGGTCGCTGCGGGCGACCCCGACGCGGGCCTTGCCCACGTCGATGCCGAGCCGCACCCCGCGCCGGAAGTCCGTCACGCCGCTCCGAGCGCGTCCTTCACGGCGACCAGCGCCGCGGGCAGTGCCGAGGCATCCGTCCCCCCGCCCTGCGCGACGTCGTCGCGACCGCCGCCTCCGCCGCCGAGCGTCGCCGCCGCGGCCTTGGCCAGCGCTCCGGCCTTCGCGCCCGCTGCGCGGGCGGCCTCGTTCGTCACGGCGACCACGACAGGCCGGCCGTTGACGTCGGCGCCGAGCGCGACGACCGCCGCGTCGGAGCCGAGGCGGTCGCGCACCTGCAGCGCGAGGGAGCGCACATCGTCCGCCGACGCCGCCGTGCCGAGCGATTCGGCGACGACGCGGTACGGGCCGACGGGCGATGCCGTGTTCGCAAGCTGCGGCAGCCGGTCGGAGAGGGCGCGCGACTCGAACGCCGCGATCTTCTTCTCGGCCGCCTTGAGGCTCGCCTGCAGCTCGGCGATGCGCGCGGGAAGCTGGTCGCGGGGAGCCTTGAGGCTCGACGTGAGCTGCGACACGATGGCGCGCTCCGCCGCGAGCGAGCGGAATGCGTCGAGCCCCACGAGGGCCTCGACGCGGCGGTTGGAGGCGCCGACGGAGGACTCGCCGACGAGGCTGATGAGACCGACCTCGGCGCTCGTGGCGACGTGCGTGCCGGCGCAGAGCTCGCGCGACCAGGGGCCGCCGATGTCGACCATGCGCACGGTGTTGCCGTACTTCTCGCCGAACAGCGCCATGGCGCCCGCAGCCTTGGCCTCGTCGAGCGGCAGGACCCGCGTCGTGACCTCGAGGTTGTCCCGGACGGCGTTGTTGGCGATCTCTTCGATCTCGCTCTTGGTGGCGTCGGAGAGCGCCTGGCCCCACGAGAAGTCGAAGCGCATGTAGCCCGCGCGGTTGAGAGAGCCGGCCTGCGTCGCGGTCTTGCCGAGGGTGTCGCGCAGCGCCGCGTGCACCAGGTGCGTCGCGGAGTGCGCCTGGCGCGCGGCGCGGCGGTTGGCGGCGTCGACGACGGATGTCGCGGGCTGGCCGACACCGACCTCGCCCGAGCTGACCTCGACAGTGTGGCTCACGAGCCCCGCGACGGGCTTCTGCACGTCGAGCACCTCGAGCTCGTACCCAGGGCCGATGATGACGCCCCGGTCGGCGACCTGGCCGCCCGACTCGGCGTACAGCGCCGTCTCGGCGAGGATGACCTCGGCGATCTGGCCCGTCGTGGCGCGGTCGACCGACATGCCGTCGACGAGGATGCCGAGCACGCTCGACTCCGTCTCGAGGTCGGTGTAGCCCGTGAAGATGGTCTCGCCCTGCGCGCGCAGGTCGCGGTAGACGCTCGTGTCGGCGAGCTGGCGCTTGCGCGAGCGGGCGTCGGCCTTGGCGCGGGCCCGCTGCTCCTGCATGAGCTCGTCGAAGGCGGCGCGGTCGACGGTGAGCCCCGCCTCCTCGGCGATCTCGAGCGTGAGGTCGATCGGGAAGCCGTACGTGTCGTGGAGGAGGAACGCCTCGGAGCCCGCGATCGTCGTGCCGCCCTCGGTCTTGGTCGCCGCGAGCGACTCGTCGAGGATCGTCTCGCCGGCCGCGAGCGTGCGCAGGAACGTCGCCTCCTCGGCGAGGGCGTACTGCGAGATGCGCTCCCAGTCCTCGGCGACGACGGGATAGGCATCCTTCATCGCATCCCGCGATGCCGTGAACAGATCGGCGAATGTGGGACCGTCGACCCCGAGGAGCCGCATCGAGCGGATCGCGCGGCGCATGAGGCGGCGGAGGATGTAGCCGCGCCCGTCGTTGGACGGCGTGACGCCGTCGGACAGCAGCATGAGCGACGAGCGGACGTGGTCGGCGACGACGCGGAAGCGCACATCGTCGTCGTGGCTCGCCCCGTACGTGCGGCCGGACAGCGCGACGGCCCGGTCGAGCACGGGGCGCACCTGGTCGGTCTCGTACATGTTGTCGACGCCCTGCTTGATGAAGGCGACGCGCTCGAGCCCCATGCCCGTGTCGATGTTCTTCGCCGGCAGCTCGCCGACGATGTCGAAGTCGTACTTCGAGCGCACGTTGGTGATCTCGTACTGCATGAACACGAGGTTCCAGATCTCGACGTAGCGGTCGTCGTCGGTGGCGGGGCCGCCGTCGATGCCGTACGCGGGTCCGCGGTCGAAGAAGATCTCGGAGCAGGGGCCCGCAGGGCCCGGGAGACCGGTGCTCCAGTAGTTCGTGTCTTTGCCGAGGCGCTGGATCCGCTCCTCGGGGAGGTCGGTGAGGCGCAGCCACAGGTCATGGGCCTCGTCGTCCTCCTCGTACACCGTGACCCAGAGGTCCTTCGGGTCGAACCCGAGTCCTCCCTCGTCGTCGGGTGTCGTGAGCAGCTGCCACGCGAAGCGGATCGCGCCCTCTTTGAAGTAGTCGCCGAACGACCAGTTGCCGAGCATCTGGAAGAACGTGCCGTGACGCGGGGTCTTGCCGACCTCTTCGATGTCGTTCGTGCGCAGGCACTTCTGCACGTCGGCCGCGCGCTGGTAGGGCGCGGGGACATCACCGCTCAGGTACGGGATGAAGGGCACCATGCCCGCCACGGTGAAGAGGAGGGCGGGGTCGTCGGTGACGAGCGACGCCGACGGGACGATGGTGTGGTTGTTCTTCTCGAAATAGTCGAGAAAGCGCTGCGCGATCTCCGCGGTCTTCATTCGTGTGGGTTCCTCGAGGGCGAGCGGCGGTGAGCCCCGGTGCCGGGGCGGTTCCAGCCGTAGGTCAGTCGGTGAGCTTCTTGGCTGCCGTCTCGGCAGCGTCTGCGGCGTCGGATGCCGCGTCCTCGGCGGAGTGGAGGGTGTCGGATGCCGCGTCCCGAGCGGTCTGCAGCGCTTCGCCCGCGGCGGCAGCGACGTCGGCGGCCATGCTCCCCGCGGCGTCGACGACGCCGGCGAACCGGGCTTCCTGCTCGCGGTAGGCGTCGCTCATCCGGTCGGTGAACTCGCCGATGCGCGCGTCGACCTCGGCGAGCAGCTCGTGGCCGCGGGGATCCTTGTTGACCAGATGCGCGACGACGAAACCGCCGATGACGCCGAGCAGGAACCAAAGGACGTTCTTCATGTCACCACTCCTCGGCCGCGGTTCGCGGCATCTCCCCATCGTAAGCGGAAACGACGGAGGGCGCCGGGTGACCCCGGCGCCCTCCGCTGATGCTCTGCTGCCGCGGCGCTAGCGCGCTCTGCTCTTTCGGACGCGGCGCTGACGCGCCACCTCCGGGCGCGGCGCTAGCGCGCCCTGCTCTTTCGGACGCGGCGCTGACGCGCCACCTCCGGGCGCGGCGCTAGCGCGCCCTGCTCTTTCGGACGCGGCGCTGACGCGCCACCTCCGGGCGCGGCGCTAGCGCGCCGCGTAGTACTCGACGACGAGCTGGACGTCACAGACGACCGGCACCTCGGCGCGCTTGGGGCGACGCACGAGACGGGCCTGGAGCTTGTCGAGCTCGACCTCGAGGTAGCCGGGAACGGGGGGCAGAACCTCGGCGTGACCGCCGAGCGCCGCCACCTGGAAGGGCTCGGTGCCCTCGCTCTTGGGCTTGACGTGGATGAGCTGGCCCGGCTTCACGCGGAACGACGGGCGGTCGACGAGCTGGCCGTCCACGAGGATGTGGCGGTGCACGACGAGCTGGCGCGCCTGAGCCGTGGTGCGGGCGAAGCCGGCACGGAGCACGAGGGCGTCCAGACGCATCTCGAGCAGCTCGACGAGGTTCTCACCCGTCAGGCCGTCCTTGCGGCGGGCCTCGTTGAACGTGTTGCGCATCTGCTTCTCGCGGATGCCGTACTGCTCGCGCAGACGCTGCTTCTCGCGCAGACGGACGGCGAAGTCGCTGTCCTGCTTGCGCTTGGTGCGGCCGTGCTCACCCGGAGCGTAGGGACGCTTCTCGAGGTACTTGGCTGCCTTGGGGGTCAGCGCGACGCCGAGCGCGCGCGAGAGACGCACCTTGCGGCGGTCCTGGGACTTCGTTGCCACGAAGTGTTCCTTCCGATGACGCGGCCGTGTCTTTCACGGCTCGCGGACGTATCGCCTCTCCTCGCCCTGTCCGGAATGCACGCCGGGGCATGCCAGAAGGTGGTGAAGAGGAAAGGGGATGCCCGAAAACTCGGTTTCGAGCCGGTCAAGTCTAACAGACGGCCCGCTGCGCCCCTGGTCAGGGCCGGGATGCCTCGGACAGTCGCTCGGCGAGAAGGAGCATCCCTCTCGGGTAGAGCGGCGGCTCGTCGGCGCGCAGCTGCGCGAGAGGCACCCACCGCACGGTGGTGTGGTTGTCCAGGACGCGCACCTCGGCGTCGTCGGCGAGCGATTCGAGCTCGGGGCTCGCGACGGCGAAGGAGTGGACGATCTCGTGGCCGTGCGCACCACCGGATTCGAAGATGTTCTCGCTGATCGCGAGCGGCTCGGCCGCGCTCAGCTGGACGCCGAGCTCTTCGACGAATTCCCGCTGCACGGCCTGGCGCGCCGTCTCGCCGAACTCGATCCCACCGCCGGGCACCCGCGCGAAGACCCCGTGCCGTGCGGTGGCGGGGTAGATCTCGACCAGCATCCGCCTGTCGCGCACGATGATTCCTACCGCGATGTTGCGGATGCGGTACGGGTCGGGCGGCATGGCGCTGTCCTCACTCGCCGTCGAGGATGCGGCGGATCTTCTCGACGCGCGCTTGGACCTCGCGCTCCTGTCCGTGATTCGTCGGCTCGTAATAGCGGCGTCCGCGGAGCTCGTCGGGGAGGTACTGCTGCGCGACGACGCCGATCTCGCTGTCGTGCGGATACCGGTAGCCCTTGCCGTGCCCGAGCCGCTTGGCGCCGGGATAGTGCGCGTCGCGGAGGGGGGGCGGGACGCGACCGAAGCCGCCGGAGCGGACGTCCTGGATCGCCTTGTCGATCGCGAGGTAGGCGGCGTTGGACTTCGCCGTCGTGGCGAGGTACGCCGTGGCCTCGGCAAGCGGGATGCGGCCCTCGGGCATGCCGATGAACTGCACGGCGTCGGCCGCCGCGACCGCGAGGGGAAGCGCCTGCGGGTCGGCCAGGCCGATGTCTTCGGCCGCCGAGATGATGAGGCGACGGGCGATGAACCGAGGGTCCTCCCCCGCCTCGATCATGCGGGCGAGGTAGTGCATGGCGGCGTCGACGTCGGATCCGCGGATGGACTTGATGAAGGCGCTGATGACGTCGTAGTGCTCGTCGCCCTGACGGTCGTACCGCAGGAGGGCGCGGTCGACGGCCTGGGCGACGTCGTCGGCCGTGATCGCGACGTCGGCGCTCTCGTGGGCCTCGAGGTCGGCTGCGCCGGCTGCGATGGATGCCGCGGCCTCGAGCGCCGTGAGGGCGCGCCGTGCGTCGCCCGACGCGAGCCGCACGAGCGCGTCCCTGGCCTCCGGCAGAAGGGCCGCGGCCTCTGCGAGGCCACGGGGGTCGGCGACCGCCCGGTCGATGAGCACGCCGAGGTCTTCGTCGGTCAGGGGCTTGAGCGTGAGCAGGAGAGATCGGGACAGGAGCGGCGAGATGACGGAGAACGACGGGTTCTCGGTCGTCGCGGCGATGAGCACGACCCACCCGTTCTCGACGCCGGGGAGCAGGGCGTCCTGCTGGGCCTTCGTGAAGCGGTGGATCTCGTCGAGGAAGAGGATCGTCGACATCCCGTACAGGTCGCGCTGGGTCAGCGCCTCCTGCATCACCTCGCGGACGTCGCGGACGCCGGCCGTGATCGCCGACAGCTCGACGAAGCGCCGGCCCGACGACCGCGCGATCGCCTGCGCGAGGGTCGTCTTGCCCGTGCCGGGCGGACCCCAGAGGATGACGGAGGTGGCCGTGGTCGCGGCATCCGGATCCGCGAGGGCCACAAGCGGAGAGCCGCGCCGCAGCAGGTGACCCTGCCCCGCGACCTCGTCGAGCGAGGTCGGCCGCATGCGCACCGCGAGCGGCGTCTGCCCTTGGAAGAGCGCGGCGGGAGAGGTCATCCGACCAGGCTAGTCGCGGCTTCGGACGCCTGGCGCCGTCGCGGTTTGGCCGCCCACGACGCGTTCAATAGGATCGACCCGGCCCTGGGCGTCCAGGCGAGCGAGGGAGGTCCTGTGGCGACCGGTGGCAAAGACCGTTCGACGCGCGAAGCGCGGGAGCGTGCGCGCGTGTATCAGGCGCGTCAGCAGCTGCACGACGACCAGGCCCGCCGCCGCAAGCGCGACAATCTGCTCGCGGGCATCGTGGGAGGCATCCTGATCCTCGGTGTGCTCGGCGTGCAGGCGGCCTACTTCACGGTCGGTCCCGGTACTCCCGAACCCGTCCCGAGCGTGACGCCGACGCCCGAGACCACCCCCGCTACGACGCCCGCGCCCACGGACTCGCCGGCTCCGTCGGGTGAGCCGACGCCGAGCCCTTCCGCCTCCTCCTGACCGGGCGATCCGCTCGTCGCTCCGCCCCGCGCAGGGCCTGAGCGCCCAGCGCCGCCCGTACTAGGCTTGACCCGTCCATCCCCCGCAGGCGGCGAGAGCCGCATTGAGGTGCATTCCGTGACTGCCGCAGCAGACCCCACTCAGCAGCCCACCCCCGACGTCGAGGCGGAGTCGCCCGACGAGGTCGAGGCGAACAACGCTCCCGCCACCGACGCAGACGCGCCGGCGGCTCCCGAGGCCGACGCAGACGTCGAGCCCCAGCAGGAGGCCGAAGAGCCCGGAGCCGAAGAGCCGGCCGTCGAAGAGCCCGGAGCCGAAGAGCCCGGAGCCGAAGAGCCGGCCGTCGAAGAGCCGGCCGTCGAAGAGCCCGGAGCCGAAGAGCCCGGAGCCGAAGAGCCGGCCGTCGAAGAGCCGGCCGTCGAAGAGCCGGCCGACGAAGAGCCCGCCGTCGAAGAGCCCGCTGCCGAGGAACAGGCCTTCGAAGGGCCGGACGTGGAAGTGCCGGATGCCGAGGAGCTGGCGGCAGCGGAGCGGGCCTCCGAAGCACCGGCATCCGATGAAGCCGCCGCCGACGAGCCGGCTTCTGGCGAGGCCGCCGCCGACGAGCCGGCTTCTGATGAGATCGCCGCCGACGAGCAGGGCTCGGAAGAGCCCGCCGCCGAAGCGCCCGTCGCGCCCGCCGTGCCGAGGCCCTCGCCTCGTCCCGTCCCGGTTCCGCGTCCCGCCGCCGGGGTCGCGCCGCGTCCGACCGCTCCCGCCGAGCCGTGGGGTCGTGTCGATGACGACGGCACCGTCTCGGTGCGCGAGGGAGACCAGTGGCGTGTCGTCGGGCAGTACCCCGACGGTTCCCACGAGGAGGCACTCGCCTACTTCGAGCGCAAGTACACCGACCTTGCGAGCGAGGTGACCCTCCTCGAGGTCCGCCACCGTCGCGGAGGCGCCTCGGCGTCCGACCTGCGCGCCGCCGCCAAGATGGTGTCCGACAAGGTCGCGGGCGCCGCCGCGGTCGGCGACCTCGCCTCGCTCGAAGCGCGCATCACGGCCCTCACGGAGTCGCTCTCCGCGGCCTCGGCGACCGAAGCCGCAGCGGCGCGCGAAGCCGTCGACGAGGCCATCAAGGCCCGCACCGAGCTCGTGGAGAAGGCCGAGGCGCTCGCCGCCCGCGACCCGCGCACGGTGCAGTGGAAGCAGGCGTCGACCGAGCTGACGACGCTGTTCGATCAGTGGCAGTCGCAGCAGCAGAACGGGCCGCGCCTGCCGAAGGCCACGGCACAGGCGCTCTGGAAGCGATTCCGCGACGCGCGCGCCACGGTCGACCGGCACCGCCGCGAGTTCTACGCCGAGCTCGACGAGGCCCACAAGTCCGTCCGCGACCGCAAGGCCAAGCTCGTCGAGCGCGCCGAGGCCCTCGCCCCGAAGGGCGAGGACGGCATCGCGCAGTACCGCGAGCTCCTCGACCAGTGGAAGACCGCGGGCCGGGCCGGCAAGAAGGCCGACGACGCCCTCTGGGCGCGGTTCAAGGCGGCGGGCGACGCGCTGTACTCCGCGCGCACCGAGCGTGAGGCGGCGGATGCCGAGGCATCCCGCGAGAAGATCACCGCCAAGCGCGCCCTGATCGACGAGGCGAAGGCCGTTGCCGACGAGCGCGATCTCACCAGGGCGCGTTCGCTCCTGACGGGCATCCAGCGCCGGTGGGACGATATCGGCCGCATCTTCCCGCGCGACGCCGAGCGCGCCCTCGACGATGACCTCCGCAAGATCGAGCAGGGACTGCGCTCCCGCGAGGACGCCGAGTGGAAGCGCAACGACCCCGAGCAGAAGGCGCGTGCGAACGACATGACGCGCCAGCTGACCGAGGCGATCGAGAAGCTCCAGCAGGAGCTCGCGGCTGCCGAGAAGTCGGGCGACAAGCGCGCGATCGCGAAGGCCGAGGAGGCGCTCGAGGCCCGCAAGGGGTGGCTGCGCGCGCTCGGCGGCTGACGCTTCCGACGCTCCGCGAACATTTCGCCGCGGCTTCGCGGAAGGTTCTCCACAGGTGGGCCTTCTCGTCGTGTGCGGCGGCCCGGCATGCGGCACACTGCCGTTGTGATCTCGCCGTTCCTGTACTTCCCCGGTGACCGCCTCTCGTCCGCCGAGCTGTCGGCGGCCCGGCTCGACGGCGACGTCGTCGAGCTCGGCGAGGCCTATATCCCGGCCGACGCCGTCGAGACGATGGCATTGCGCGCGGGGTCGCTGCGCGGCATCCTGGGCGAAACGCTCGCCGCGACGCACCTGAGTGCCGCGTGGGTGCACGGCGCGCTCAGCGAGCCGCCCGCTCGGCACACCGTGCAGCGGGCCGTGCCGTGGCGCATCCACCAGGTCATCGACCGCAGGGCTGTCTACCGCGACCCCGAGGTGGGGTCCGACGACCTCTGGCGCATCGGCGGCGTGCTCGTCACCTCACCGCAGCGCACGCTGGCCGACCTCGCGCGCGTGCCCGATGACGAATACGCCGAGGCGGCGCGGCTGCTCTCGGATGCCTCCCCCGGCCTCGCGCTCGAGGCTGCGGCGTGGTTCGACCAGCGCAGCCCCGTGCCGCACAAGCGCACGGCGGTGGCGTTCCTGCACGGGCTGGCCGCGCGTGCGACTCAGGACGACGTGACGCGGTAGACGTCGTACACCGCGTCGATGCGCCGCACGGCGTTGAGCACGCGCTCGAGATGCACGATGTCGCCCATCTCGAAGACGAAGCGGCTCAGGGCGAGGCGGTCGTTGGTCGTCGAGACCGTCGCCGAGAGGATGTTGACGTGGTGCTCGCTGAGCACGCGCGTGACATCGCTGAGGAGACCGGAGCGGTCGAGCGCCTCGATCTGGATCTGCACGAGGAAGACGCTCTTGGTCGTGGGCGCCCACTCGACGTCGATGAGACGGTCGGGATCCTCCATCAACGACTTGACGTTCGTGCAGTCGGCGCGGTGCACCGAGACGCCGCTCCCCCGCGTGACGAAGCCGACGACCTGATCGCCCGGCACGGGCGTGCAGCACTTCGCGAGCTTGACGAGGATGTCGGGCGCACCGCGCACGAGCACGCCCGAGTCGCCGCCCCGCGGCGCGCGCGAGCGGCCGAGCTGCGGAAGGTCGATGGGGCCGGTCGTGGTGTCGTTCGCGGCGACGAGAGCGGTCACCTTCTCGATGACCGACTGCGTCGAGACGTGGCCCTCGCCGACGGCGGCGTAGAGGGCCGAGACATCCTCGTACCGCAGCTGCTGAGCCACCTCGGCGAACGAGTCCTGGCTCATGAGGCGCTGGAGCGGCAGGTTCTGGCGGCGCATCGCGCGGGCGATGGCCTCCTTGCCCTGCTCGACGGCCTCCTCGCGGCGCTCCTTCGTGAACCAGCCCCGGATCTTGCTGCGGGCGCGGGTGCTCTTGACGAAGCCCAGCCAGTCCTGGCTCGGTCCGGCATCCGGATTCTTCGAAGTGAACACCTCGACGACGTCGCCGCTCTTGAGCTCGGACTCCAGCGGCACGAGGCGGCCGTTGACCTTCGCGCCCATCGTGCGATGACCGATCTCGGTGTGCACGGCGTACGCGAAGTCGACGGGTGTCGCGCCGGCGGGGAGCCCGATGACGCGGCCCTTCGGCGTGAAGACGTAGACCTCCTTCGCGCCGATCTCGAAGCGCAGCGAGTCGAGGAACTCGCCGGGGTCGGCCGTCTCGGCCTGCCAGTCCGAGATGTGCGCGAGCCAGGCCATGTCGGCGTCGACCGACTTGGAGTCGGGCTTGCCGCCCGCGAGCTGCTCCTTGTACTTCCAGTGCGCCGCGACGCCGAACTCGGCCTGCTGGTGCATCTCGTTCGTGCGGATCTGGATCTCGACGGTGCGCCCGCCCGGCCCGATCACGGTCGTGTGGAGCGACTGGTACAGATTGAACTTGGGTGTCGCGATGTAGTCCTTGAAGCGCCCGGGAAGCGGCGTCCACCGGGCGTGGATCGCGCCGAGGACGGCGTAGCAGTCGCGGACGCTCCCCACCAGGATGCGGATGCCGATGAGGTCGTAGATGTCGTCGAACTCGCGACCTCGCACGACCATCTTCTGGTACACGGAGTAGAGCTGCTTCGGGCGGCCCATGACGCGACCGCGGATGCGCAGCTCGCGCAGATCGGCGTCGACGGCGGCGATGACGTTCTGGACGTACTGCTCGCGCTGCGGCGTGCGCTGGCGCACGAGGCTCTCGATCTCGGCGTAGAGCTTGGGGTGCAGCACGGCGAACGAGAGATCCTCGAGCTCCGACTTGATGGTCTGGATGCCGAGGCGATGCGCGAGCGGCGCATAGATCTCGAGGGTCTCGGTGGCCTTCTTCTGCGCCTTCTCGGGCGGCACGAAGCCCCACGTGCGGGCGTTGTGGAGGCGGTCGGCGAGTTTGATGAGGAGGACCCGGATGTCGCGCGACATCGCGACGATCATCTTGCGGACCGTCTCGGCCTGCGCGCTCTCGCCGTACTTGACCTTGTCGAGCTTCGTGACGCCGTCGACGAGCATCGCGACTTCGTCGCCGAAGTCCGCGGTCAGCTGGGCGAGCGAGTAGTCGGTGTCTTCGACGGTGTCGTGCAGAAGCGCGGCCGCGATCGCACGTGGCCCGAGCCCGAGATCCGCGAGGATCTGCGCGACGGCCAGCGGGTGCGTGATGTACGGCTCGCCGCTCTGCCGCGCCTGACCCGAATGCGCACGCTCGGCGACGGTGTACGCGCGCTCGACGATCGAGAGGTCGCCCTTCGGGTGGTGAGTGCGCACCGTACGGAGGAGCTGTTCGACGTCGTCACGACGGGCCGATCGGGAGAAGATCCGCGGGACGAGCCGTCTGAGCGAGGATGCCTGCGGGGGCGTCGTGGACGCGGGGACGGTCTCGGTCATGCCGATCGACTCCCCTCCGCTGGATCCGTCAATCCTACGCCAGCGGAGGTGACCCTCGTTCCCGTCAGGCCGCGACCACGGCGCGCTCGCGCGCCGCGAGGACGCGCTCGTCGCGCGTCTTGATCGCGGGCTCGTTCTCGCGCAGCAGCGAGTAGAGCGGCGCGGCGACGAAGATCGTCGAGTACGCGGCCACGATCGTCCCGACGAAGATCGACAGCGAGATGTCGGTCAGAGTCTGGGCGCCGAGCCAGAGCGCACCGATGAACAGGATCGCGCCGGTGGGGAGGATCGCGACGACTGTCGTGTTGATCGAGCGCACGAGCGTCTGGTTGACGGCGAGGTTGACCGACTCGCCGAACGTGCGACCCGACACCTCTCCGTCTTCGCTCGTGTTCTCCCGGATCTTGTCGAACACGACCGTCGTGTCGTACAGGGCGTACGAGAGGATCGTCAGGAAGCCGATCACGGCCGCCGGCGAGATCTCGAATCCGAAGAGGGCGTAGACGCCGACCGTGATGATGAGGACGTCGACGAGGCCGAGGATGGCCGCGGCCGACATCTTCCAGGTGCGGAAGTACAGGCCCAGGATGATGAAGGTCAGCGCGAGGAAGATCGCGAGGCCCCACAGCGACTGGCGCGTGACGTCGGCACCCCAGCTGGGGCCGATGAACGAGGCGGTGACTTCGCTCTCGGGGACGTTGTAGGCCTCGGCGAGAGCCGTCGTCACCTGGGTCGTCTCGGCCGCCGTCATCTGGTCGGTCTGGACGCGGATCGTGTCGGAACCGATCGTCGTGACCTTCGTCGCGGCATCGGGCACAACCGTGTGGACCGCGTCTTCCGCCGTCTTCTGGTCGGTGCTGCTGACGCCGGAGACGGTGAACTGCGAGCCGCCCGTGAACTCGATCGAGAACTGGATCGGGCGGAACAGCGGCACCAGCACCGAGCCGAGCACGAGGGCCGCGGCGATGATGAACCACAGCCGCCGGCGCCCGACGAACGGGAACGAGGTCTTGCCGGTGTAGAGGTCGTTGCCGAGCTGATTCATGGAGCGCATCAGTCGTCTCCCTCCTTGCCGGTCGTGCCGGGTTTCTCCTTGACGGCGGTGCTCGTCTTGGTGCCCTCGGATGCCGCGAGCTCGGCCTGCTTGCGCTCGGCGATCGTCTGGCGGCGCTCCGCCTCACCGCGCGAGCGCGCCGAACGGCGCGCGGCGGGGGTGTTGGCCGCCGCGACGGGCGTGCGGAACTGCGCGCGACCGCGATAGACGGCGCCGAGCGCCTCGGGGTCCATGCCGGAGAGCGGATGCCCCGACCCGAAGAACCGCGTCCGTGCGAGCAGCTGCATCACGGGGTGCGTGAACATGATGAAGATCAGCACGTCGATGACGGTCGTGAGACCCAGCGTGAAGGCGAAGCCCTTCACCGTTGCGTCGGCGAGGATGTACAGCACGACGGCGGCGAGGATGTTGATCGACTTCGAGATGTAGATCGTGCGCTTCGCGCGGCCCCAGCCGTCTTCGACCGCGCCCGTGATCGACTTCCCGTCACGCAGCTCGTCTCGGATGCGCTCGAAGTAGACGATGAACGAGTCTGCGGTGAAGCCGATCGACACGATGAGGCCCGCGACGCCCGCGAGCGACAGGCGGAAGCCCATGCGCCACGCCAGGATGCAGATCGTGATGTACGTCAGGATGCCCATCACGATGAGCGACGCGATGATCACGAAGCCCAGCGCGCGGTAGACGATCAGGGAGTAGATGGCGACCAGCGCGAGACCGATGAGACCCGCGATGAGGCCGATCGCGAGCTGCTGCGAGCCGAGCGTCGCCGAGATCGTGTCGGAGCTGACGACCTTGAAGCTCAGCGGGAGGGCGCCGTACTTCAGCTGGTCGGCGAGCGTCTTGGCCGACTGCTGCGTGAAGTTGCCCGTGATGCTCGGCTTGCCGTCGAGGATCTGGCCCTGCATCGCGGGCGCCGACAGCACGTTGCCGTCGAGGACGAAGGCGAACTGGTCGAGCGGCGACTGCGCGCCGTACAGGCGCTGGCTGATCTTGCCGAAGGTCTCGGTGCCCTTGCTGTCGAAGACGAGGTTGACCGCCCACACGCCGTTGTTCTGCTGCAGGCCGTACGTCGCGTCGGAGATCGACGAGCCGTCGAGCTCGACGGGACCGAGGATGTACTTGACGGTGCCGTCGACGTCGCACGTGATGAGCGGCTCGTCGGTCGGCTCGCCGGCCGGGTTGTTCGCGGGGTCGCCGCAGTCGTAGGCGAGGAACTCGGCCTGCAGGGCCGGGGTGATCCACGACGGGTCGCTGGCGTTCGTGGGGGCCGCGGTGGGCGTCGCCGCCAGCGACGGGTCGGGCGTCGGGTACGGGGTCTGCGCCCCGTCCTGTCCGACGAAGGTGTTCGCGGGCGCGCCGGCGTAGAGCACCGGACGCAGCTGCAGCTGAGCGGATGCCTCGATCCGCTGTCGCGTCTCGTTGTCGGCCTCGCCCGGGATCTGGACGACGATGTTCTTGCCGCCCTCGGTGGTCACATCGGCCTCGCCGACGCCGGAGGCGTCGACGCGCTGGCGGATGATCGTGACCGCCTGGTTCATCTGGTCCTGCGTCGGGTTGGCGCCGTCGGTCGTCTGCGCCTCCAGGATGATCTGCGTGCCGCCCTGGAGGTCGAGGGCTAGCTCGGGGGTCCAGGAGCTCGCCTTGAAGACGTAGACGCCGAGAGCGTTGATGCCGAACAGCACGGCGATGATCGCGAGGAGCCCGATCAGTGCGCGCCATGCATGACGGACAGGAGTGGATGTGGCCACGAGGGTCAGCTTTCTGAAGTGCCCGCGAGGGGCAGGGGGTCAGGCCTGGGGCTTGGCGTCCGTGTCGGAGTCGGGATCGCTCGCCGACTTCCGGTGGGCAGCCTGGTCATCGCTGAGGGAGCTGATGCCGCCATTGGCGACGCCGGCGATGTACTCGGCCTCGCTCGTCTCGGCCTCGATGAAGTCGTCTTCGGTGACGGCGCCCGTGCCGGGGTCGACCACGCGGAGGATCGCCTGGCTGTGCACCTTGATCTCGACGCCGGGTGCGATCTCGACGGTCGCGGGCTGGTCGAGGTTGTCGGGGTCGTACGCGACGATCGTCCCGTACAGACCGCCCTGCAGGAGCACTTCGGCGCCCGGCACCGTCTGGCGGGCCTTCGCCTCCTGCTCCGCCTTCTGCTTCTGCATCCGGCGGCGGGAGCTCCAGAACATGAAGCCCAGGAGCACGACCAGCAGGATGATCAGGCCGTAATTGGCGAAGAACGTGGCGAAGTCCATGGAGTATGGAGGCCTTTCGGGTCAGGCGCACGCGTCGGCGGCGTTGCCTTTGAGAAGGAAGTTCGGCGAGAGCCTTCAGCGATTATAGGTCATCGAATCTCAGCGCCGAGTCGGCGTGCGGCACCCCCAGATGCGCGTACGCCTCGGGTGTCGCGATGCGTCCGCGCGGCGTGCGCCCGAGGAAGCCGATGCGCACGAGGTAGGGCTCGACGACGGACTCGATCGTCTCGGCCTCCTCGCCGACGGTGACGGCGAGCGTGCTGAGCCCGACGGGCCCGCCGCGGAAGCGGCGCACGACCGCGTCGAGCACGGCGCGGTCGAGACGATCGAGTCCGATGACGTCGACGTCGTAGAGGTCGAGGGCGGCGCCGACGGTGGCGATGTCGGCCTTCTCGCCCGCTCCCCCGCGGTGCACGACGAGATAGTCGCGCACGCGTCGCAGGAGGCGATTGGCGATGCGGGGCGTGCCGCGGGAGCGGCGCGCGATCTCGGAGCGGGCCAGGGGCGGCAGGTTCACGCCGAGCATGAGCGCCGAGCGCTCGACGACGCGCTCGAGCTCCTCGACCTCGTAGTACTCCAGGTGCGCCGTGAAGCCGAAGCGGTCGCGCAGCGGATTGGGCAGGAGGCCCGAGCGCGTCGTCGCGCCCACGAGCGTGAACGGCGACAGGTCGAGCGGGATGCTCGTCGCACCCGCGCCCTTGCCGACCATGATGTCGATGCGGAAGTCCTCCATCGCGAGGTACAGCATCTCTTCGGCCGAGCGCGCCATGCGATGGATCTCGTCGATGAAGAGCACTTCGCCCGGGGTGAGACTCGACAGCAGCGCCGCGAGGTCGCCCGCGTGCTGGATCGCGGGGCCGCTCGACAGGCGCAGCGGGCGACCGCTCTCGTGCGCGACGATCATCGCGAGCGTCGTCTTGCCGAGCCCGGGAGGGCCCGAGAGGAGGATGTGGTCGGGCGGGCGCTGCTGGATCCGTGCGGCGTCGAGGAGCAGCTGCAGCTGCCCGCGCACCTTCTGCTGGCCGACGAACTCGGCGAGCGACATGGGGCGCAGCGCGCCCTCGATCGCGAGCTCTCCCTCGTCGACGGGCTCGGTGGGGTCTGTCAGGTCATCCACCCGCCGTCTCCTTCCGCGCGGGCCCGAGCATCGCGAGCGTCAGCCGGAGGAGCGCCTGCACCGATGCGCGGTCGCTCGGCGAGGCTTCGCCGGCGACGGATGCCACGGCCTCCGCCGCGGTGCGCTCCGACCAGCCGAGGCCGACCAGCGCCTGGGCGACCTGCGCCGAGACGGCCGGCGCGGCATCCGTCCCCACACTCAGCGCGGGACGAGGGGGTGCGAGCTTGCCCGCGAGCTGGAGGACGATGAGCTTCGCCGTCTTGGGGCCGATGCCCGAGACGCGCCGGAAGGGCGCGTCGTCGTCGGCCGAGACGGCCTGCGAGATCTGATCGACGGTGAGGGTCGACAGCACGCCGAGCGCGGACTTCGGCCCGACGCCGGTGACGCCCAGGAGCAGCGAGAAGACCGACAGCTCTTCGCGGGACTCGAAGCCGAACAGCGACAGCGCGTCTTCGCGGACGATGAGGCTCGTGTGCAGCGTGAGCTCGTCGCCGAGGTGCGTCGCGCGCGCGACCTGCGGCGTCACGGCGACGGTGAGGCCGAAGCCGCCCATCTCGACGACGACGGATTCGGCATCCGCGTGCACGACGCGTCCGCGCAGGGAGGAGATCATGATCCGAGCCTAGAGAGGCCTTCGGACGTTTGTTCGATCGACACGCGCCCTCGCCGTCAGCGGCGCGAGGCGCGCTCGGCCTCGGCCCACGCGCGCTGCGCGGGCGTGAGCGCGCCCTTCCCCGCCGAGCCGGGCGCTGCGACGGCCGGACCGCCCGAGCGCCACGCGTGGCACAGCGCGAGCGCGAGCGCGTCGGCGGCATCGGCGGGCTTGGGGAGGTCGTCCAGCCGCAGGATGCGCGCGACCATCGCCTGCACCTGGCGCTTGTCGGCGTTGCCGTAGCCGGTGATGGCGGCCTTCACCTCGCTCGGGGTGTGGGTCGCCGCCGCGAGGCCGCTCTCCCCCGCCAGGAGCAGAGCGATGCCGCTCGCCTGCGCCGTGCCCATGACCGTGCCGCGGTTCTGCTGCGCGAAGACGCGCTCGACGGCCACGACATGGGGCCGGTGCTCGGCGATGACGGCGCGCAGTCCCGCCGCGATGAGGGTGAGGCGTCGCTCGATCGGCAGCTCGGGGTCCGAGCGGACGACGCCCACGTGCACGAGCGTCGCCGAGCGGTCGGCCGCGACATCCACGACGCCGACGCCGCACCGGGTCAGCCCCGGGTCGACGCCGAGGACGCGAACGGATGCCTGTGCACGAGCCACTCCCCCACGCTAGGCGCGGGCGGGGGCTCGCCCGGTCAGGCGCGCCCGCCGCCTCGTCCCCTCGCCGGCGGCAGGGCCGCGCGAGGGGCGACGAGCGCGGTCAGTCGTCCTCTTCGAGCTCCGCCTGGACCTCGGGGGTGAGGTCGAAGTTGCTGTAGACGTTCTGCACGTCGTCGCTGTCTTCGAGCGCGTCGATGAGGCGGAAGACCTTGCGGGCCGTGTCGGCGTCGACCTCGACCTTGAGATTCGGCACGAACTCGACGTCGGCCGATTCGTAGTCGATGCCGGCGTCCTGCAGCGCCGAGCGGACCTTCACGAGGTCCGAGGCATCCGTGACGATCTCGAAGCCCTGCGCGTGCGGCTCGACCTCTTCGGCACCCGCCTCGAGCACCGCCATCATGACGTCGTCCTCGCTCGTGCCCTCGCCGCTGACGACGATGACGCCCTTGCGGGTGAAGTTGTACGCGACGCTGCCCGGGTCGGCGAGGGATCCGCCGTTGCGGGTCAGGGCCGTGCGCACCTCGGCGGCGGCGCGGTTCTTGTTGTCGGTCAGACACTCGATCATGAGCGCGACGCCGTTGGGCCCATAGCCCTCGTACGTGATGTTGAGGTACTCGACGGACTCGCCCGAGATGCCCGCGCCGCGCTTGATGGCGCGGTCGATGTTGTCGTTCGGGACGGAGGTCTTCTTCGCCTTCTGCACCGCGTCGTACAGAGTCGGGTTGCCTGCGAGGTCTGCGCCGCCGATCTTGGCTGCGACCTCGATGTTCTTGATGAGCTTGGCGAACGACTTGGCGCGACGCGCGTCGATGACGGCTTTCTTGTGCTTGGTCGTCGCCCACTTGGAGTGGCCGGACATGCGCTCGATTCTACCGGCGGTGCGGATGCCGCGACGTCAGTCCACGAGCTTGCGCAGCGTGCGGAGGTTGCGGGTGGTCGTGCGGGGCTTGAAGGCCGCCTTCGCGAGCAGCTTCGCAAAGGGCGTGTCCGTCGTCGTGCCCTTGACGGGATTCCAGCAGACGACGCCGGGTCCGGCGGCGACGGGGTCGACGGCGGAGTCGAGGGATGCCGCGGCCCCCGTCAGCTCGTCGCGCGTGGCCTCGTCGACGCAGAACACCACCCACGGCTGGCGGCCGGGGTCGGCGTCGTCGAACGGGAAGGCGTCGATCGCGGCACGGAGCTCCTCGTGCGTGACGAGCACGATCCAGGCGTCGTAGCCGAACCGGTCGCCGAGCGCCTTCTCGATCGCGGTCTTGAGCTCTGCGCGGCGCTGGGCCGTGGCATCCGTCTCGAATGTCACGTTGCCGCTCGCGAGCACCGTGCGGACCGCGTCGAAACCCAGAGCGTGGAAGACCTCCGCGAGGTCGGCGTTGCGGATCGTGATGCCGCCCACGTTCACTCCGCGAAGGAGCGCGACCCATCTCGTCACAGCGCGAACTCGAACCCGAATCGGGACGACAGCAGCGCGACGAGGTCGCGCGGCATCTTGGTGAGGTACGCGGGGGCCGGCACGAGGGTGTCGGCTCCTCCGATGAAGGGGAAGTAGACGGGCCCGTCGGTCAGCGTCTCGACGGCGTCGCGCACCGCGATGATGTCGGAGCCGATCCGCCGCAGCGCCGCGAGCGTGATGGGCGAGGCGAGCCGCAGCGTGTCGCTCACCGGCATGCGCCAGTGCGGCAGCGAGTCACCTCGGCGGGCGTGCACGTCTTCGGTGAGCGGCCCGAGGATGCGCCCCCACGCGCCGATGCCGGGCATCGAGAGCGTGCGGTCCCACACGAAGATCGTGTCACCGGGCTCGGTGAAGCCGACGAGTTCGTGCGACCACTCGAAGCGGCGGTCCTCCGACGACTTGGGTGCACTGAGCGCATCGCCGACGACGCCCCGGGAGGGCGCGATCATCCAGTACCGCTCCTCGGGATGATCCCGCCACCAGTCGTTGATGCCCATGCGTGAAATCTAGCCGCCCGATGCCGCGATCCTCAGGCTGCGGCACGCACCCGCTGCAGGAAACGCTCGTGGAATCGCGTCTCGCCCGAGACCTCGGGGTGGAAGGCCGTCGCGAGGAGGTTCTCCTGCTCGACGGCGACGACTCCCCCGTCGGGAAGCGTCGCGAGCGCCGTCGCGCGTGGGCCGACCTCGCTCACGAGGGGCGCGCGGATGAAGGTCGCGTGGACGGGCGGGCCGCTCCATCCGTCGACGGCGAGGTCGGTCTCGAACGAATCGACCTGGCTGCCGAAGGCGTTGCGCGCGACGACGACGTCGAGTCCTCCGAAGGTCTCCTGCCCGTCGATCGCGCCGGTGATGCGATCGGCGAGCATGATCATCCCGGCGCACGTGCCGTACACGGGCATGCCGGCGGCGATCGCCTCGCGGATCGGATGCTGCATCCCGAACGCGCGCGACAGCTTGTCGATGACGCTCGACTCGCCGCCCGGGATCACGAGCCCGTCGACGGCCGCGAGCTCCGACGGCCGCCGGACGAGCGACACCTCGGCGCCGAGCGCGCGGAGCACCTGCGCGTGTTCGCGCACGTCGCCCTGCAGCGCCAGGATGCCGACGTGCGGCGTCCGCCCGGACGGGCTCAGCGCGTCACCAGCCACGCTCGGCGAGGCGGTGGGGTGCGGCGAGGTCGGAGACGTTGATGCCGACCATCGCCTCGCCGAGGCCCCGCGAGACCTCCGCGATGACCTTCGCGTCGTCGTAGAACGTGGTGGCCTTGACGATCGCGGCGGCGCGCTGGGCGGGGTTGCCCGACTTGAAGATGCCCGAGCCGACGAACACGCCGTCGGCGCCCATCTGCATCATCATCGCCGCGTCCGCGGGGGTGGCGACGCCACCCGCGACGAAGAGCACGACGGGGAGCTTGCCGGTCTCGGCGACCTCGGCGACGAGCTCGTACGGCGCCTGCAGCTCCTTCGCGGCGACGTAGAGCTCATCCTTCGTCAGGGACTTCAGGACATTGATCTCGCCCGTGATCTTGCGGATGTGCTTCGTCGCCTCCGACACGTCGCCCGTGCCGGCCTCGCCCTTGGAGCGGATCATGGCGGCGCCCTCGTTGATGCGGCGCAGCGCCTCGCCGAGGTTGGTCGCACCGCAGACGAAGGGCACCGTGAAGCCCCACTTGTCGATGTGGTTGACGTAGTCGGCCGGCGAGAGCACCTCGGACTCGTCGATGTAGTCGACCCCGAGCTCCTGCAGCACCTGCGCCTCGACGAAGTGGCCGATGCGGGCCTTGGCCATCACGGGGATCGAGACGGCCTCGATGATGCCGTCGATCATGTCGGGGTCGCTCATGCGCGAGACGCCGCCCTGCGCGCGGATGTCGGCGGGGACGCGCTCGAGCGCCATGACGGCGACGGCGCCGGCATCTTCGGCGATCTTGGCCTGGTCGGGCGTGACGACGTCCATGATGACGCCGCCCTTCAGCATCTCGGCGAGACCGCGCTTGACGCGGGAGGAACCGGTGGTGGGCGTGGACATCGATAGACTCCTCGGGATTGGCCTAGGCCAAAAGATATCACGTACCAGCACGTAGGCTTCGACGCATGACGGGGGGTCCGATGGACGACGAGATCAGCGGCGGCACGGCTGTCGACATCGCCGAGAGCGTCCGGCGGCTCGTCGATCGAGGCATCCTCTCCCCCGGTGAACCGCTGCCCTCCGTGCGCGCGCTCGCCGAACGGCTGGGCGTGAACCGCAACACCGTCGTCTCCGCGTACGGGCAGCTCGCGAGCGCGGGCCTCGTCGTCTCGCGCGGCCGCGGCGGCACGCGCATCAGCGATCGCGCGGTCGTCGCGCAGGAGGGGTACGCCGTCGACAGCGTGCTCCGTGACATCGGCACGGGCAACCCCGATCCCGACCTCATCCCCGACCCCTCGGCGGTGCTCGCGCGGGTCGCGGGTCGTCCCGTGCTGTACGGCGAGCCCGTCATCGACCGCGACCTCCAGCAGTGGGCGACGGAGTGGATGCGCGAGGCCCTCGACCCGTCGCTGCCCTTCCGCCTCACCGTCACGAGCGGCGCCTCCGACGCGATCGAGCGGCTCCTCGCGCAGGCCCTCACACGCGACGACGCCGTGGGACTCGAAGACCCGTGCTTCCTCGCGAGCATCCACACGGTGCGCCTCGGCGGCTACCGTCCCGTGCCGATCCCCGTCGACGACGAGGGCATGACGGTCGACGGCCTGCGCGCCGCGCTCGACGAGGGCGTGCGGGCGATCGTCTGCACGCCGCGCGCGCAGAACCCCACGGGGGCGAGCCTCACCCGGCGACGGGCCGAGAAGCTCCGATCGGTGCTCGCCGACCACCCGTACGTCCTCCTCATCGAGGACGACCACTTCGCGATGCTCTCCACGCGGCCCTACCACTCGCTCATCGGGCCGAACCATCGGCGCTGGGCGCTGGTGAGGTCGGTGTCGAAGTTCCTCGGACCCGACATGTGCCTCGCGGTCGCGGCATCCGATCCCCGTACCGCCGACCGTCTCGCGATGCGCCTGACCCCCGGCACGACGTGGGTGAGCCACCTGCTGCAGCGGCTCGTGCACGCTCTCGTGACGGATGCCGCGGTGCGAGACGAGATCGCCGCCGCCGCCGCCCACTACGCCGAGCGCAACGCCGCTTTCGCGGAGCGCCTCTCCGCCCACGGCCTCCCCGCCGTCGCGGGCGACGGCCTCAACCTCTGGGTGCGGCTTCCCGTGCCGGCGCGCGCCGCGACGGAGCGCCTCATGCGGCGCGGATGGCTCGTGCGGCCCGGTGACGAGTTCGTCCTCGCCGACGACGACGCCGCGTGGCACCTGCGCCTCACCGTGCACGACCTCGACGACGACGACGCCGAGCAGCTCGCGGCCGACCTCGCGGCGGCCGCGTCGGAGGGCCTTCGCAAGGTGGGATGATCGATCGGGTGAAGATCCTCTCCATCCAGTCGGCCGTCGCGTACGGTCACGTCGGCAACTCCGCCGCGGTCTTCCCGCTGCAGCGGATCGGCGTCGAGGTCCTGCCCGTCTACACCGTGACCTTCTCGAACCACACGGGGTACGGCGCGTGGCGGGGGCCGCTCATCGCGCCCGCCGATGTGGCGGAGGTCATCACGGGCATCGAGGAGCGCGGGGCGTTCCCCGAGATCGACGTCGTGCTGTCCGGCTATCAGGGCAGCGAGGGCATCGGCGACGTGATCCTGGATGCCGTGGCCCGCGTCAAGGCCGCGAACCCGTCGGCGATCTATTCGTGCGACCCCGTCATGGGCAACGCCAAGTCGGGCTGCTTCGTCGCGCCGGCGATCCCGGTGCTCCTGCGGGAGCGGGTCGTGCCGCAGGCCGACATCATCACGCCCAACCAGTTCGAGCTCGGCTTCCTCACCGGCACCGAGCCGGGCGACCTCGCCTCGACGCTTTCCTCGGCCGACCGGGCCCGCGACATGGGCCCCCGGACGATCCTGGTGACGAGCGTCGAGCGCCCCGACCGCCCCGAGGGCACGATCGAGATGCTCGCGGTGACCGACGACGGCGCGTGGGTCGTGCAGACCCCGCACATCCCGATGAAGGCGAACGGCTCGGGCGACGTCACGGCGGCGCTCTTCACGGCGCACTTCCGTGAGACGGGCGACGCCGCCCTCGCGCTCGCGCGCACGACCTCGAGCGTCTTCGACCTCCTGCAGAACACGTTCGACTCGGGTCAGCGCGAGCTGCAGCTCGTCGAGTCGCAGGAGGCCTACGCCCACCCGCGCATGCAGTTCGAGGTGCGCCAGGTCCGCTGACCTGTCCTGGCCGGCCAGCGGCGGATCGATCGGGTCCGCTGACGCCCCTGGGCCCGGCTGCGCTCAGGCGTCCCACGCCTCGGCGACCGTGCGACGCACTTCGCCGAGGAGCTGCGGGAGCGCCTTCGTCTTCGCGATGATCGGGAAGAAATTGGCGTCGGCCGCCCAGCGCGGCACGACGTGCTGATGCAGGTGGTCGGCGACGCCGGCCCCCGCGACCGTGCCCTGGTTCATGCCGATGTTGAAGCCGTCGCAGCGCGACACCGCCCGCAGCACGTGCATCGCGCGCTGCGTCAGGGCGCCGATCTCGGCGACCTCCTCGGGGGTCGCCTCGTCGTAGGTCGAGATGTGGCGGTAGGGGCACACCAGGATGTGCCCCGAGTTGTACGGGAAGAGGTTCAGCAGCACGAACGAGGTCACGCCGCGGTGCACGATGAGCGCGTCGGAGTCGCTCATCCCGGGCGCCGCGCAGAACGGGCAGGTCTCGCGCAGCGGCTCGGGGCCGGCCTGGATGTAGGCCATGCGGTGCGGCGTCCACAGCCGCTGGAACTCGTCCGGGACGCCGGGGAGATCGCTCGCCGCGACGAGCCGCGCCTCCCCGGCGTCGTCGGTCGTCACGCCAGATCCTCCGCCGTGTCGACGAGGGCCTTCGACGCGATCGCGCCGCGCACGAGCGCGACGGCCTCGTCGATGGGGATGCCGTTGCGCTGCGATCCGTCGCGGAACCGGAACGACACGGTGCCCGCCGAGCGGTCCTGCTCCCCCGCGATGAGGATGAGCGGCACCTTCTGCGTCGTGTGGTTGCGGATCTTCTTCTGCATGCGGTCGTCGCTGCGGTCGACCTCGGCGCGCACGTCCTCCGCCTTCAGGCGCACGATGACGTCTTCGAGGTAGTCGGCGTACTCGTCGGCGACCGGGATCCCCACGACCTGCACGGGCGAGAGCCAGACCGGGAACGCGCCCGCGTAGTGCTCGAGCAGGATCGCGAAGAAGCGCTCGATCGAGCCCATCAGGGCGCGGTGGATCATGACGGGCTGCTTCTTCTCGCCGTCGCGGTCGGTGAACTCGAGGTGGAAGCGCTCGGGCAGGTTGAAGTCCACCTGCACGGTCGACAGCTGCCACGTGCGGCCGATCGCATCCTTCGTCTTGAGGTCGATCTTCGGTCCGTAGAACGCCGCTTCGCCGGGCACCTCGGTGAGCTTGAGACCGGATGCCTGGGCCACGCGTCGCAGCGCATCGGTGGCCTGCGCCCAGTGGGCCTCGTCGCCGATCCACTTCGACTTCTCGTCGTCGCGCATCGACAGCTCGAGCTCGAAGTCGGTGAGGCCGAAGTCGCGCAGGAGCGACAGCACGAAGTCGAGGACCTTCGAGACCTCGCCCTCGAGCTGGTCGGGAGTGACGAACAGGTGGGCGTCGTCCTGCGTGAAGCCGCGCACGCGGGTGAGGCCGTGCAGCGCCCCGGAGAGCTCGTTGCGGTACACCGTCCCGTTCTCGGCGAGGCGCATCGGCAGGTCGCGGTAGCTGCGCGCGCGCTCCCGGTAGATCAGGATGTGCATCGGGCAGTTCATCGGCTTGAGGTAATACTCGACGCCCGGCTTGGTGATCTCGCCGTTCTCGTCGCGCTCCTCGTCGAGGTGGATGGGCGGGAACATCCCCTCCTTGTACGTCACGAGGTGGTTGGACTCGATGAAGAGGTCCTTCTTCGTGATGTGCGGGGTGTAGACGTAGGTGTAGCCGGCGCTTCGGTGGCGCTTGAGCGCGTGCTGCTCCATCTCCTGGCGGACGATCCCGCCGCGGGGGTGCCACACCGACAGTCCCGAGCCGATCTCGTCGGGGAACGAGAAAAGGTCGAGCTCGCGGCCGAGCTTGCGGTGGTCGCGCTTGGCGGCCTCTTCGAGCCGGGCCTGATAGGCGCGCAGGTCGTCCTTGGTGGGCCACGCGGTGCCGTAGATGCGCTGCAGCTGCGGGTTCTTCTCGCTCCCCCGCCAGTACGCGCCCGCGACACGGGTGAGGTCCCAGCCGTTGCCGACGAGGCGGGTGCCCGGCACGTGGGGTCCGCGGCAAAGGTCCTTCCAGGCCACCGATCCGTCGCGCGCGACGTTGTCGTAGATGGTCAGCTCGCCGGCGCCGACCTCGACGCCCGCTCCCTCCGCGGCCTCCTTCGTGCCGCCCTTCAGCCCGATGAGCTCGAGCTTGAAGGGCTCGTCGGCGAGCTCGGCGCGGGCCTCGTCGTCGGACACGACGCGACGGACGAACCGCTGGTTGTCGCGGACGATCCGCTCCATCTCCTTCTTGATCGCCTTGAGGTCCTCCGGAGTGAAGGGCTCGTCGACGCCGAAGTCGTAGTAGAAGCCGTCGGTGATGGGCGGGCCGATGCCGAGGTTCGCCTGCGGACGGATGCGCTGCACCGCCTGCGCGAGGACGTGCGCCGTCGAGTGGCGCAGGATCGCGAGGCCGTCGGGGCTGTCGATCGCGACGGGCTCGACGGCATCCGTCGCGGTCACGACGGTGGCGAGATCTTTCAGCTCGCCGTTCACGCGGAGGGCGACCACGGAGCGATCGGGGAAGAGGGCGAAGCCGTCGGCGGGGTACGACACGTCCGACGAAGGGGCGACGTCAGTCAAGGGAGATCTCCAAGAGGGTGGGTTCGGTTCGAAGTCTGCTCAGCTTCGGACGCACGCGGCGTCCCGCCCGCTCAGGCCTGAAGCGTTCGCGTGCCGGTCACCGCGACGACGGTCGCGTGGGTGAGGCGGCGGAGTCCCATGGCGTCATCCTACCGTCGTGATCTCGTCGAGTTTTCAGTGACGCGGACGCACTCATGCCAATATGCTGAATCGTCGCGCGGGTGGGGCACGGGGGCTTCCGCGACGGACCAGGGCAACGGCATCCACTTCCGGGGGTCGAGATGAGCGGTGGCGACGCAGCGGGCGCGATGACGGATGCCTCGCACCGACCGCGACGCCCGCTCCGGTGCGGCGAGCCGACGGTGCACCGCTTCGTCGCCGACGACGGCGTCGAGCTGCAGCTCACGCGGTTCCGGGGAGGAGCCAAGGGACCCGTCATCCTGAGTCCCGGTTTCGGCACGTCCTCCATCGCCTACACGATCGACACGACCGAGACGAACTTCCCCGAGTATCTCTACGAGCACGGCTACGACGTGTGGGTGTTCGACTATCGCGCGAGTCCTCTCCTGCCCTCGTCCGGCGCGCAGTTCACACTCGACGACATCGCGCAGCACGACTACCCCGCCGCCGTCCGCACGGTGCGCGAGATCACGGGCGCCGACGACGTGCAGATCGTCGCGCACTGCGTCGGCTCGCTCACGATGCTCATGTCGCTCGGGCTCGGCCTCGAGGGCGTCCGCTCGGCCGTCGCGTCGCAGGTGACGCTGCACCCGCGAGGCGGGACCCTCAATGAGCTGCGCGCCGGGATCTACGCCGGCAACATCCTGGACGCCCTCGGCGTCGACACCCTCACGACGGAGTTCGACGACGACCCGTCGTGGATCGAGAGGCTCTACGACAAGGCGCTCGCGATCTACCCGGCCGGCGAGGAGCCGTGCGACCGCCCGTTCTGCCGGCGCGTGATGTTCATGTACGGCGAGGTCTACGACCACGACAAGCTCAACGACGCGACGCACGACCACCTCGAGGAGGCCTTCGGCGTCGCGAACATCCGCACTCTGACCCACGTGACCAAGATGCTCCGCGCCGATCACGCGGTCAGCTGGGACGGCGACCACGACTACCTCGACGACGTCGAGGGACTCCGAGTGCCCATCGACTTCCTGCACGGCGAGCACAACCGGCTGTTCCTCCCCGAGGGGAGCCGGCTCACGTACGAGTTCCTCGTCGAGCGCAACGGGGCCGAGCTCTACTCGCGCCACGTCATCCCCGGTTACGCGCACATGGACTGCTTCATCGGGCAGGATGCCGCGCGCGACGTCTATCCCACGATCACCGCACAGCTCGACCGCCACAACTGACACGCGAGGAGCCCCGCATGACCACCGTCGACGAGTCCACTGCATCGGGATCCAGCGCGGCGGGGCCGAGCCCTGCTCTGGCCGACCTCGCGAGCTATCCGTTCCTCTCCGCCCTCACGGAGCGGCGGACGAGACGCATCCCGCGGGGCTTCTCGGTCGACGCGGGCCCTCTCAGCCACGAGAGCCACAACGCGCCGGCGCCCCTGAGCAAGCTCGAGGAGGCGATCCTGATCACGTGCGTGACGGGGATCACGGGCATCACGACGCACGACGGCCCGCTCGTGGAGAAGAACGGCCTCCCCGAACTCGGGACGCCCTTCCTCAACATCCTCGCGCGCACGGGCAGCAGCGCCGACAACGCGCAGGCGACCTACTTCTTCATGATCAACGACGACGGCATCTTCCTGCTGAAGCCGCCGAAGGGCGCGCGGGCGCTGGAGCTGCTCGAGGAGCTCCCGCCGAAGTGGGGAGACTGGACCGAGGACGACTGGATCTCCGCCGCGGCGGAGTGCACGATCCGCGTGTCAGACAAGCGCCTCGACTTCCCGCGGGAGTGGCCGTACTACCTCGGCTGGAACAACCAGGCGTCGAACACGCCCGGCACGACGCTGTTCTTCCCGGTCGTGGACTGTACGTGGCAGTACATCAACGCCATCACGATCCTTCTGACCGAGCCCGGCGGCATGCGGCCGCTCTTCCTCGACGACTGGCGCCGGTTCCACCCCAGGAACGCCGTGGAGTGGATCGCGAAGATCGGCAGCAGCATCGGCATCGGGCCGAAGATCCCGTACCACCCGATCGGCGGGCTCGATCGCGTGCGCAGCGGCTACGTCAACAAGGACAGCCAGGCGCCGCTCGGCTTCGGCGGTGCGCTGCGCACCGACTACGAGGCGTTCTTCTACTTCCAGAACCTCATGCTCCTCGGGCAGGCGATGGGACTCGGCGGCTGGATCCACGGATCGGTGTTCCCGCCCTACATCTGGCAGCAGGACGAGGCGAAGGGCTGGCACGGCCTCGGCTTCCGCCTGGAACAGCCGAAGAAGCACCGCAACTGGCCGCCCGTGCCGGCGTCGCAGCCGAACCCCGTCGGGATCGACGGCATCCTGGAGGGTCTCACTCCCCCGTACGTCTCGTCGATGGACGAGGCCGTCGATCGCGTCGTCGAGTCGAAGTACAGCGCGAGCGGTCCCGCGTACGGCAACGAGAAGGTGTGGTCATCCCCGTACCGCAGCAAGGACGACGCGCGCGCCTTCTTCGACAAGGGCACGAAGTTCGGGCCGGACGAGATCGCCTACACGAAGGAGATCTGCAACTACATCTGGGACACGTACGGTCGGTTCCCCGCGCACGTCGACGCCTTCTACACGCCGGGCATGTGGCTGCAGTTCTCCCACCTCGAGATGGAGTACTACGACCGCTTCTTCGACCCGCGCCAGTACACGCGCCAGGCGGCCCACGACGGGCTCTGGCACCCCTGAGGGCGAGGCGGCGAGCGTCGTGGCCTAGAGGTGCGCGGTGAAGAAGGCGGCGACGTCGGCCGCCTCTTTGCTCACGTACTGGTAGCCCTCGTACCGCCCCGTCGAGGGGTAGGCGATCACCCCGAGCGAGTTCGGCGTGAGGTCGCTGAATTCCTCCACGATGCTCATGCGCCCCCACGGGTCGCCCGTGCCCTGCACGTACTGCACGACCGTGGCACCGAGCCGGCGCGCCGGGACGGCGGGGTCGTGGCGGCTCGGCAGCGGCGCGCGCAGGAGCGCGTAGAGGAGATCGGTGCTCCGGGCCGCGGCGGGGCCGAGCGGGCCGAGGACCTCGCGGGAGAAGTTGGCGTTGAACACCGGCAGCCGCGTCGGCTGCACCGCGAGGAGCGCCTTGACCGGCGGGCCCCCGGGGATGGCGTACATGACGGTGTTGGCGCCCGCCGACGTGCCGAGCGCGCCGATCCGCGCCGCATCGACGTCGTCTCTCGAGCGGAGATACCCCACGGCGCCGTCGAAGTCGCGCGCCTCCCACCGTCCCATCGTGAGAGGCGGCCGCTTGCCGCTCTCGCCGTGGTTGGAGAGGTCGAAGAGCAGGACGTGGAACCCGGCATCGTGGAGGGCCTTCGCGGCGGGCAGGAAATCGACATCCCGATCCACGAACGGCACGCGCCCCGCCGCATTCCCGGCGCGATTCCACAGCCACCCGTGCACGAAGACCACCGCGGGGCCGCGCTCAGGGCCGGAGGGCAGGAACCAGCCGCGCAGTTCGACGCCGTCGGTCGCCGTGAAGACCGCGTCTTCGAAGTCCAGGCCGACGTCGGCCGGCGTCCTGGTCACGGGCTGCCGATCGCCGTAGACCATGAGCTTCGTGAGCCGGAAGAGCTTGGGCAGCCCGCGCTCGGCCGTCGCCGGGCGCTCGGGCGACTCAGCCTGCGACCGGGACATGGGCCCGGAAATCCACTCGCAGCCCGCTCGCGGGGAGCGGGAACAGCTCGTTGGTGAGGGTCAGATCCTGCTCCGGGATCGACCATTCCGCGCGCCGCAGCAGCAGCGTCAGGTAGACCTTCACCGCGACCGTCACGATGTTCTCGCCGGGGCAGCGATGGTGCGTCGCCTGACCGTCGCCGTGCGGCACATAGCTTCCCGGCGCGAGCGCCGCCTCGCGGGCGGGCAGGAACCGATCGGGATCGAAGCGGTCCGGATCGGGGAAGACATCGGGATTGCGCATGTTGATGTGGATGCCGCCGATCGCTCCCCATCCCTTCGGGATGCGATAGCCGCCGACCTCCATGTCCTCCTGGACGCGTCCGAAGAAGGTCGCGGAGTTCATGGCGAAGTAGCGACGGACCTCCTTCGAGATCTGCTCCAGGTACTCCATGCGCTCGATCTGCTCCATCGTGACCGGGCCGTCGGGCGAGACCGCGAGCACCTCCGCGCGGGCGCGCTCCATGATCTCGGGATGCTGCCCCACGATGAGCGTCGTGAGGGTCAGCGGCACGAAGAAGCCGCCCTGTCCCGCGAAGATGAGGTGGCGGATGTCGCCGTGGAGACTCTCGATCGGCACGTCCGCCTCGGTCGCGGCGACGATCATGCGCGACACGATGTCGTCGTAGCCGCCCGCGAGATGCCGCTGCAGCGAAGCCTGGACGATCTCGTCGATGCGCTTGCGGCTCGCGATCGCCTTGCCGTACTTCGTCCCCGGGATCGGGAGGGGAAGCGTCATGAACGCGTCGCGCATGTTGGCGAGGTTGGCATCCATCTCTGCCGCGTGCTCCTCCGAGCGGTCCCCCGTGTACAGCGCGCCGGTGAGCCGCGCGGCGAAGCGCTGCAGGTCGGCCCGCAGGTTCGCCCCCGCGCCCGCCTCGAGCCACGGCTGGATCGTCCGCTCGAGGAGCTCCTGCATCGTGGGGAGGTAGGACGCGATCGCCGACCGGTAGCCGACGGCGCGCAGCATGACGGACTTGCGCGTGTGGTGCTCGACGCCGTCGATGAGCGCGAGCGAGTCGAGGAAGATCTGCTCGGCAGAGATCGGGTCGGCATCGCCCCTGACGATCCGCGGGTCGGTCGCGAACACGTGGAACGCTTCGTGCCCCGAGAAGATCACGAAGCTGTTGCCGAACAGGCGCGTCTTGAAGATCGGTCCGTACTCGGCCAGCCGGTCCTTGTAGAAGGCGTGGTTGTTCCTGATGATGGCGAAGGTCTCGCCCAGCCACGGCAGGCCGAACCGCCCGGGCGGGAGCGGCTTCTGGTTCTTGTCGGATGCGGCCATCGTCACTTCTTCTTCCTGGGGACGAGCTTCATCGTCCAGCCGAACCATCGCGAAGAGCGGAAGACCCAGTTGATCATCTGCTGGTTCCACTCGTGGAGCCAGTACTCCTTGATCTTGTAGTCCTCATCGAGGATGAAGATCCCGGTGGCGCGCCCCTGCAGCGTCTTGATCGGCATCCGGATCTCGTATTTGAGGATGACCGTCGTGAAGATCGAGCCCGTCGTGATGTCGAGCACCTCGCCGACGAAGACGCCGTCCTTGATGAACTGCGTGAGCTGCGTGTACAGCCCGACGATGTCGTCGGTCGTCCGGTAGTCGCCCGACATGTGGTTCTGGCCCGGGTAGTGGATGACCGCATCCGGGGCCAGGAGCGTCCGGAAGCGCTCCATGTCGGCGGCCATGAGGACGTCCCAATAGGTCTTGATGAGGGCGACGCGCGCTTCGCGGTCCTGTTCGGTCGTCGTGGTCATCGGAAGTCCTTCCCGGACGCGGTCGGCGTCACTCGTGCGGGCCCGCCGCGGTCGTCGCGGAGGCGGGGGTCGTTCGGGTGGTGCGGGAGGCGCTGACCTTCCAGGGCACGAAGGCGTTCGGGACGCCGTCGAGGGCCTTGCCGAGCTCCGGGAAGTGCCGCAGCAGCACCGAGCGCATGTCGTTGTCGGCGACCCACTTCAGTCCGGTCCTCGTGTAGTACTCCTCGGTGTAGCAGTCGGTGAGGAACCGGTCGCTCTTCAGTCGCCGGCTCGCCATGAGGATGAAGACCCGGAAGGCCGTATCGCTGAAGCCGAACCCCTTCGGCGGCGTCTCGGCGTGCATGCCGACCTGCAGGTCGACCTTCTCGACATCGCCGTAGATCTCCTCGAGCTCCTTCGCCCAGACCGGGTTGTCGGTCAGCTCGGCGAAGGTCGCGGCGGGCGTGAGATGCAGCTGACGCCGGAACGCGTTGTACCGCGGAACCCCCCGCTCGCGGTCGCGTGTGATGTCGAGCGCCGCGAGGTCGAGACGGACCCCGTCGGGGAGCGTGAGGTCCTGCATCCAGCGCGGGAAGTTGTGCAGCTGCACGGCTCCCGGATGCTGCGTCCCGAACGAGTACCAGAGATCCTGCACCTCCTGCGGCCCCTCGAGCACGCGTTGGGCGTTGAGCAGGATGATCTCGTCGAATCCCATCGAGTCCAGGAGCGCGTCGTCCTCGAGCGAGCGCACCTCGAGCTCCTCCGGAAGGAGCGGATGCAGCCGATAGACCGAGGCGAACTCCTCGGTCAGCTGGTACGGCGCGCCGTGGTGGTCGTGCGCCGAGCCCGGGATGCCGCTGATGACGTCGCTCCTGCTGATGCGTCCGAAGCGCCGGTGGATCCGCTCTTCCGCGAGCCCCCACCAGTTCGCGCGCATCGCGACCCTCATGACGGGGTGGGCGATGATCGCGGGCGTCCACTCCACGGTGTGGATCTTCGCCAGGAGCGCGGAGTTGATCAGCTGTGCCGTGCCGAACAGCTCGTCCTCGGTGAGGTGCGGGTAGTCGGCCTTGAGGGCGTCGCAGATCGCGTTGTGCTCGAGGGTGAACAGGGTGTGCAGCATCCCGAGCCCGACCCACCAGTTCTCGCTGAACCCCGTCAGCGCGACGCCCGTCGCGGGGTCCAGTGGCAGGTGCCCGTCCTTGAGCAGGAGCTTGCCGTCGACGTGGCTGCGCACCTGGTCGCGCCGCTCCTGGCTGCTGCCGTAGATCGACGACGCGTCCCACCAGTGGGAGTTCGTGTTGATGTAGGTCGGCGGCAGGTCCCTGTCGGCGTCGACGCGCGTCGCGTCCTGCTTCGTCTGCGGGATGCGCATCGGGTTCTCGAACCACTCGTCGCCCTCCGGGAGCGGGATGTCGATCGTCACGTCGTCTTCGCGCGCGTGGGCGAACCAGTCGTGCGTCTGGAACTGGATCCACGCCGCCGCGAGGAGGTTGATCGACGTCGCCGGCGTGAACTCGTCACGCCGCATGAGGCGCCGGCTGACTTCGCGCGCGTTCGGCGTCGCGATGTCGGGCATCGCGGCGGGCACGGCCTCGGTGAGTGCGACGTTGCGGGCGAAGCGCGTCGACGCCATGCCCATGTCGGGGTCGCTCAGATCGTTGTACGAGCCGTCCGGCGTGCGGAACCGGCGCTGGGCATCCGTCGCGGTCGCGAGCGTCACGCCGGGTCGGCGCGTGCCGTCTCCCGGTGTGCGCGTGTCGACGAGGTTCTCGGCGCGCAGCTGGTCGCGCAGCGCGATGAGATTGAACAGCGAGAACACGAACGGGAGCCGGTGCCACGGTGTCCGGCGGTTGATCCGCGTGTAGGTCCTGACCAGCGCGCGCTCGAACAGCGATGGTTTGCTCACTGCCGACTCCATTCGTCGCAGGGCGAATTCCCCCGATGGATCTGCCCTCATCCCAGTGGATCTGCCCGAATCATAGTGAGTAGGTGGATGCCGCGGCCATCCTTCGCGGGTGGTTTTCGCGCGCCGGGGGACGCGGCATCCGTCATCGTCTTCTCGGTCCTGCGCACCCGGATCATTGCCACGGGATGCCCCGCCTCACTAGCGTGAGCACTGGTGGCGGTGGGGGGCTCGGTGACGGACCGCGCACCGGAAGGGACAGCTGTGGGGGCACAGGTGGAACACGTCGACGCCGTCGTGGTGGGTTCGGGCTTCGGCGCCTCGGTCTCGGCCTTCCGGCTCGCCGACGCGGGTCGGTCGGTCGTCGTGCTCGAGCGGGGTCGCGCCTACCCGCCGGGCAGCTTCGCGCGCAGCCCGTACGAGATGAGCCGAGCCTTCTGGGAGCCGAAGGACGAGCTGTTCGGACTCTTCGACATCCGCTCGTTCCGCAAGATCGAGGGCATCGTCTCGGCGGGCCTCGGCGGAGGATCGCTCATCTACGCCAACGTCCTGCTCCGCAAGGACGAACGCTGGTTCGTGCACGACTCCCCCCTTCCGGGCGGCGGGTACGAGAACTGGCCCATCGGCCGCGGCGACCTCGAGCGGCACTACGACGCCGTCGAGGCGATGATGACGCCTGCGACGAACCCCTACCCCGATCTCCCCAAGGCCAAGGCGCTGCGGGATGCCGCGGCCAGCCTGGGACTGGAGAGCTTCTCCCCTCCGCTGGCGATCTCGTTCGCGCCGCACCCCGGTGCGCCGGCGCAGCCCAAGCAGATCATCGACGAGCCCGCGTACGGGAACATCCACGGCGCGACCCGCCTGACCTGCCGCCTGTGCGGGGAGTGCGACATCGGCTGCAACGAGGGCTCGAAGAACACGCTGGATCACAACTACCTCTCCGCCGCGAAGCACAAGGGCGCCGACATCCGCACCCTCGCCGACGTCTTCGGCGTGACGCCGCTCCCCGACGGCGGATACGAGGTGCGCTACACGCAGTACGGCACCGAGCCCGAGAGCGACGGCAAGCGCGGCCGCGTCGACGTGCGCATCACGTGCGACCAGCTCTTCCTGGGCGCGGGAACATTCGGCTCGACGACGCTGCTCCTGCGCAACAGGGTCGCCCTGCCGGCCCTCGGGCGCGCACTCGGCTCGCGGTTCAGCGGCAACGGCGATCTGCTCACCTTCTCGCTCGCGGCGCAGTCCACGTCGGACGCCGGCCACCAGCGCCTCATCGACCCCGCGTACGGCCCCGTCATCACGACGGCGATCCGCCGACCCGACGGCGTCGACGAGGAGGGTGCGGGCCGCGGCTACTACGTGCAGGAGGCCGGCTTCCCGGAGTTCGCGAACTGGCTCATCGAGACGGCGCAGGTCACCTCGTCGATGAAGCGCGCGGCGGCCGTCGTGCGCCAGCTCATCTCGTATCGCCTGAGCGAGAAGAACGAGTCGACGATCTCGGCCGAGGTCGCCAAGCTCGTCGGGCAGGGGCGCCTCACGTCGAGCTCGCTCCCCCTCCTCGGCATGGGGCGCGACACCCCCGACGGCAAGATCACGCTCACCGACGGCGAGCTCGACGTCGAGTGGACGACGGCGACGAGCGCCGAGTACTTCGACGCGATGCGCAGCACGATGAAGGACATCTCCGACACCCTTGGCGGGCGCTTCCGCGACAATCCGCTGTGGTGGACCAAGCGCGTCATCACGGTGCATCCGCTCGGCGGCACGCCGATGGGGCGCCACGTGCACGAGGGCGTCGTCGACAGCTGGAACGAGTCGTTCGGGCACCCGGGCCTCTTCGTCGTCGACGGCTCGGCCGTGCCCGGTCCCGTCGGTCCCAACCCCTCGCTCACGATCGCCGCGATGTCCGACCGTGCGGTCGAGCATGCGCTGGAGAAGCCGCGCGTGAAGCGCCGGCGCGCGAACGCGCCCGCGCCGGTCGAGGAGCCGGCGGTGAGCGCGCCGGTCGATCCGGCGGCGGGCCGCGGCATGGAGTTCACGGAGAAGATGCGCGGTTTCGTCGCGCTCGGGCAGGCCGATCCCCTGACGGGCTGGCGTCTTGGCCGCCAGCTGACGCAGCGGTTCATGTTCACGCTCACGATCACGGCGCCCGACGTGGAGCGCTTCGTCGGCAGCGACGATCACACCGCGGTGGCCGACGGCTACGTCGACTGCGACATTCTTGGGGGTCAGCTGCCCGTGCAGCGGGGCTGGGCGAACCTCTTCGTCGACACCGAGCACGAAGGCACCCGTGAGATGCGGTACCGGCTGTGGTTCAGCGACATGTCGGGGACGCCCCTGACGATGTACGGCTTCAAGACCGTGCGCGACGACCCCGGCTTCGACATCTGGACCGACACGTCGACCCTGTACATCAGGCTCATGAAGGGGCACGTCCCGCCCGGCGAGAACGGATCGGATGACGGCACGGGCGAAGTCATCGGCGCCGGCGTGCTGAAGATCCTCCCCGCCGACTTCGCCCGCCAGTTGACGACGTTCAAGGGCTCTGGCGGCGGGCCGCTCCAGTCGATCGCGCGCTTCGGCGCCTTCTTCACCAAGTCGGTGATGGATGCCTACCTCCCGCCCGCTTCGAAGGAGCCGGCCTCCTCCGCACGGAAGGGGGCGGGGCGGTGACCGTCGTCGCGACGAATCGCCGGCTCCACGTCGACGAGCCGCACTTCCTCCGCGCCGAGGACGGCGTCGCCCTGACGCTCATCCACGTCCGCGGGCCGCAGGAGCCGACCAAGGCGCCCGTCCTCCTCGTCCATGGCGCGGGGATGCGCGCCGAGTCGTTCCGTCCTCCCGCGATCCGCTCGCTGGTCGACGTGCTCCTCGAGGACGGGCGCGACGTCTGGATGCTGAACTGGCGCGGCTCGACCGACCTCGCGCGCATCCCGTGGACCCTCGACGACGTCGCCCGCAACGACCACCCCGTCGCCGTCCGCCATATCGTCGAGGCGACGGGGGCGCCGAGCATCAAGGCGATCGCGCATTGCCAGGGCTCGTCGAGCCTCAGCATGGCGGTCGTGGCGGGCCTCGTGCCCGAGGTCGACACCGTCGTCTCGAACTCGGTCTCGCTCCACCCCGTGATCCCCCGGTTCGCGAAGGTCAAGCTGGGGGTGCTCCGCCCCCTGTTCCAGGGTCGCGAGCCGTACGTCGACGTCGCGTGGGGCGACGGGCCGGAACGAGGCGTCCGTCGTGCGACGCGCAATGCCGTGCGGCTGTGGCATGCCGAATGCCGTGAGCCCGCCTGCAACATGGCGAGCTTCGCCCTGGGTTCGGGGCACCCCGCGCTGTGGCACCACAGCAACCTCGACGCGGCGACGCACCGGTGGCTGGGCGGCGAGTTCGGCCAGATCCCGATGAGCCTGTACGCGCAGGTCGCGGCATCGCAGCGCGCGAAGCAGATCGTCGCCATGCAGCCGGCCGACGGCATGCCGGCGCGCTACGCCGACCAGGCGCCGAGGTCGACCGCGCGATTCGCCCTCTTCACGGGTGCCGACAACCGGGCGTTCCTCCCCGAGAGCCAGAAGGCGACGTACGCCTACCTCGAGCGGCACCAGCCCGGCGTGCACTCGCTCAGCGTGATCCGCAGGTACGGCCACGCCGACGTCTTCGTCGGCCACCGCGCTCACATCGAGGTCTTCCCGCAGTTCCTCTCGGCGCTCGACGCGAAACCCGCCTGAACGACGAAAAACCCCCGGCGAACCGGGGGTTTTAGTGGTGGGCGATACTGGGATCGAACCAGTGACCTCTTCCGTGTCAGGGAAGCGCGCTACCGCTGCGCCAATCGCCCGAGATCGTGCTCCGGTCGGGACCGGGAGTGGAGGTGGCGACGGGATTCGAACCCGTGTAAACGGCTTTGCAGGCCGGTGCCTAGCCGCTCGGCCACGCCACCGTGTGGTTTGACCCCACGTGCCGTGACTCCCCGAAAGGAGTCCCTGCACTCGAGCGGATGACGAGACTCGAACTCGCGACCCTCACCTTGGCAAGGTGATGCGCTACCAACTGCGCTACATCCGCGTTACTCCGGATCTCTCCGGCGCTTCCATGACTTTAGCCGATCGTCGCGCCGGTGCAAAACCGGGTGCGGCCCGCGCGTGTCACACCCGTGTGATTCGTGCAGCCCTGCGGCATCCGGTAGGATCGTGACTCGGCCCCACGGGGCCACGGGCGATTGGCGCAGTTGGTAGCGCGCTTCCTTCACACGGAAGAGGTCATCAGTTCGAGTCTGGTATCGCCCACCAAGACAACCCGGCGATCGCCGCGGATCCTCCCCCCGAAACAGGTCTCTTCCCCCCAGGACTGACGTGCTCCGAACTGCCCTGAAAGCTCTCGCGATCGGTGTGTCGGCGCTCATCATCGGAGTTCTCGCGCTGTACCTAGTGCTCGTCTTCGGCCAGCGCAGGGCGGTGGAGTTCCACTACGGCTGAGCGGCGAGCCCGCTGCCGACGATCTGGTCCGCCGTCCCAGGCTGCTCAGACGCCGTCGACGGCCCAGCCGTACCGGGCGTGAAGAGCGCGTGCGACGCGTGCGAAGCGGTCGGGATCGAGGGCGGATGCCTCGCGCCGCATGCCGTCGGCGTGCACGCTGTAGAGCTGCTCGATGTCGACCCACGACGATCGGCCCTGCGGATCCCACGGTCCCGACCCGATCGCGAGGAAGTCGCGGTCGCCGTCGTGCGCCTTGCTCGTCAGACGAACGGCGTAGACGCGCGACCCGTTCTGGCGGCCGATGACGAGCACCGGCCGGTCTTTGCCGCGGCCGTCGCGCTCGGCGTACGGCACCCAGGTCCAGACGATCTCGCCGGCGTCGGGATCGCCGTCGCGCTCGGGGTGGTACGCGATGCGCAGCCCCTGGGCGGGTGGCGGCTCGACCTCGATGGTCGCGGCGGAGCCGGAGCGACCCTCCACGCGGGGGCCGGCGGGCTGCGGCGTGCGCGTGAACGGGGTCAGGAGCGCCTTGAGGGCGCCGAGAAGGCCACGGCGAGCAGTCATGGTCCCCCACACTAACCGGACGTGCGGAAGGGGCGCCGCGCAGCGCGCGACGCCCCTTCCGTCTTGCCTGTCAGCCGCGGCTGTCGGTGAGGACGTAGCCCTCCTCGCCGTGCACGACGGTGTCGATGCCCGCGATCTCGTCCTCGTTCTTCACGCGGAAGCCGATCGTCTTCTGGATGATCCAGCCGATGGCGTAGGCGAGCACGAAGGAGTACACGAGAACCGTGACGGCGGCGATCGCCTGCACCAGCAGCTGCGTGAAGCTGCCGCTGTAGATGAGGCCCGTGCCGTTGGCGAAGAAGCCGAGGTACAGCGTGCCGAGAAGACCGCCCACGAGGTGGATGCCCACCACGTCGAGCGAGTCGTCGAAGCCCCACTTGAACTTCAGCTCGATGGCGATGGCGCACACGGCGCCGGCCAGGAGACCCAGCACGATGGCCCAGAAGGGGGTCAGCGCGGCGCAGGCGGGGGTGATGGCGACGAGGCCCGCGACGGCGCCGGACGCGGCGCCCACCGACGTCGGCTTGCCGTCCTTGATCTTCTCCACGACGAGCCAGGCCAGAAGCGCGGCGGCGGGAGCGGCGATCGTGTTGACGAACGCGATGGCGGCGGTGTTGTCGGCGGCGAGCTCGGAGCCGGCGTTGAAGCCGAACCAGCCGAACCACAGCAGACCCGCGCCGAGGAGAACGAACGGCGGGTTGTGGGGCACCTGGATGCCCTTCTGGAAGCCGACGCGCTTGCCCAGGACGAGGGCGAGGGCGAGGGCGGCGGCGCCGGCGTTGATGTGCACCGCCGTGCCACCCGCGAAGTCGATCGCCCCGACGCCGAACCAGGTCTGCATGCCGTACGTGATCCAGCCGCCGTACGAGAAGCTGCCGTCATCGGCCAGACCGAAGTTGAAGACCCAGCTCGCGACGGGGAAGTAGACGATCGTCGCCCACACGGTCGCGAAGAGCATCCACGCGCCGAACTTCGCGCGGTCGGCGATGGCGCCCGAGACGAGCGCGACGGTGATGATCGCGAACGTCGCCTGGAACGCGACGAAGGCGAGCGGCGGGTAGGCCGCGCCCTCGGGTGTCACAAGCAGGCTCGAAAGTCCGAACTCGGCGGGGTCGACCGTCCACGGGAACTGGATCTGCCCGACGGCCGTCGCGGGGAATGCGACCGCGTAGCCGTAGAGCACCCACAGCACGCCGATCAGACCCATGGCGCCGAAGCTCAGCATCATCATGCTGATGACGCTCTTGGCCTTCACGAGCCCGCCGTAGAAGAACGCCAGACCCGGCGTCATGAGGAGAACGAGCGCGGCTGCTAGGAGGATGAATGCGGTGTTGCCTTGATCCATCTCAGGAGGAACCTCTCTGCAGGGACGCAGGAATGTAGCGTCGGGTGCGCCCATTGTCACGAGCCCCCGTTACCGCAGGCCGGGATGGCTGTTTCGCGTCTGTTACGCGTACCCGGTCCCTGTAAACATCAGGTTTCGGGCGACTCCACGTCGCCCGCGGAATGCCTGTCAGTCGTTGGTCAGCGCGACCAGGCGCGAGATGGCGCGAAGGTACTTCTTGCGGTACCCGCCGCCGAGCATCTCCTCGCCGAAGACCTGGTCGAGCGGCAGCCCCGTCGCGCGGATCGGGATCTGCGCGTCGTACGCGCGGTCGACGAAGGCGACGAAGCGCAGCGCCGCGGACTGGTCGTCGAACTCCGCGACGCTGCGCAGCCCGATCGTCGAGAGCCCCTCGATGAGCCGGATGTACCGGCTCGGGTGCACGCGCGAGAGGTGGTCGACGAGTGCCGGGAAGGCGTCGTCCGACGTGGCGCCGCCGGTCGCGGCATCCGCGATCGCCCGCTCGTAGTCGGCGTCGGCGAGCGCGAGCGCGTGCCCGTCGATGGCGCGCTGGCGGTAGTCGGTGCCGTCGATGCGGAGCGTCTGGAAGTTGGCCGACATTGCGTGGATCTCGCGCAGGAAGTCCTGCGCGGCGAACCGCCCCTCGCCGAGGGCGTTCGGCGGGGTGTTGGATGTCGCGGCCATCCGCGTGCCGCCGGCCACGAGCTCGCCGAGGAGGCGCGTCATCACCATCGTGTCGCCCGGGTCGTCGAGCTCGAACTCGTCGATGCAGAGGAGGTCCGACCCGCGGAAGAGCTCCACGGTGTTCTGGTAGCCGAGGGCGCCGACGAGCGCCGTGTACTCGATGAACGAGCCGAAGTACTTCCGCCGTGCGGGCATCGCGTGATAGATCGAGGCGAGCAGGTGGGTCTTGCCGACACCGAAGCCGCCGTCGAGGTAGACGCCGGGCTTGAGCTCGGGGCCTTTCTTCGCGCGGCGGAAGAGGCCTCCGCGCGGGGCCGGCTGCCCGAGGCCCGAGAAAGCCATGAGGACGTCTTTCGCCTCCTGCTGCGACGGGTAGGCGGGGTCGGCGCGGTACGAGTCGAACGTCGCCCCGTCGAACTGCGGCGGGGGCACGAGCGCGGCGACCATGTCTGCGCCCGTGACCTGCGGCGCCCGCTGCGTCAGGTGCACGATTCCGGGAGCCGTCGTGGTCATCTCATCCTGTATCGCCGTCTTACGGGGTGGATGCGCCCGCGGCCCGGGGAATCTAGGGTCGGAAGCGCGCGTTCAACCCTACGCCGTCGCCACCTGCCCCCTGACCCGAGGAGCGCCCCTTGACCGTCGAGTTCGACACGTCTTCCCCCAAGTTCGCCGAGTACTCCGAGCCGGGCCGTCTCGTGACCGGCGACTGGCTCCAGGAGCGCCTCGGGCAGCCCGGCCTCGTCGTCGTCGAATCCGACGAGGACGTCCTGCTGTACGAGACCGGACACATCCCGGGCTCGGTGAAGGTCGACTGGCACACCGAGCTCAACGACCCGGTCGTGCGCGACTACGTCGACGGCGAGGGGTTCGCGGCGCTCTTGCGGCGCAAGGGCATCCGCCGCGACGACACCGTCGTCATCTACGGCGACAAGAACAACTGGTGGGCCGCTTACGCACTCTGGGTGTTCTCGCTCTTCGGCCACGAAGACGTGCGCCTGCTCGACGGCGGACGCGACAAGTGGATCGCCGAGGGGCGTCCTCTGACGACGGATGCCTCGTCCCCCGCGCCGAGCGACTACCCCGTCGTCGAGCGCGACGACTCGTCGCTGCGCGCCTACAAGGACGACGTGCTCGCCCACCTCGGCAACCCTCTCATCGACGTGCGCTCGCCGGAGGAGTACAGCGGCCTGCGCACGTCGGCGCCCGCCTACCCCGAAGAGGGCGCCCTCCGGGCCGGCCACATCCCGTCGGCGCAGAGCGTGCCGTGGGCCCGCGCCGTCGCCGCCGACGGCGGCTTCAAGACGCGCGCCGAGCTCGACGCCGTCTACCGCGGCGAGGCGGGCCTGAAGGACGGCGACGACATCGTGGCGTACTGCCGCATCGGCGAGCGGTCGAGCCACACGTGGTTCGTCCTGCACCACCTCCTCGGCTTCGACAAGGTCCGCAACTACGACGGCTCGTGGACGGAGTGGGGAAGCGCCGTGCGCGTTCCGATCGCCACCGGCGACGAGCCCGGCGAGGTCCCTGGTCGCTGACGCCCCGGTCCACCTCCTCTCCCCCGTGGAAGGATGGGAGGGATGACCGATGCCGTCCTTCCCGAGAGCCTCGCCGCGATCCGCGACGAGTTCCTCGAGCTGCCCGAATCCGACCGGCTGCAGCTGCTCCTGGAGTTCTCCAACGAGCTGCCCGAAGTCCCCGCGCGATACGACGGTCACCCCGAGCTGGCCGAACGGGTCGCGGAGTGCCAGTCGCCGGTGTACATCATCCTCGACGTCGACGCCGAGGGCCGCGTCGAGATGCATGCGACAGCGCCCAAGGAGGCGCCGACGACGCGTGGCTTCGCGAGCATCCTGGCGCAGGGCATCACGGGCCTCTCGCCCGACGCGGTGCTGGCGATCCCCGACGACTTCCCCCAGAGCATCGGCCTGACGCGCGCCGTGTCGCCGCTCCGGATCGCCGGCATGACCGGCATGCTCATCCGCGCCAAGCGTCAGGTGCGCGCGAAGGTCGCGGCATGACGACGCCGACGGCACAGGACGGACCGGCCGACGTCGGGAGCGTCATCGAGGTCATCCCCCGCACGCTCTCGTCGGTCCGCATCGCGGACGACGGGGCGGAGGAGTGGATGTCGCGTCGCTACGCCGTCGAGAGCGACGGCTACGTGCGGCTCAACATGATCACGACCATCACCGGCGCGACCTCGGGCGAGGACGGCACGAGCGAGACGATCACCTCGCGCACGGATCGATACGTGCTGGGCGCCGTCCGCCGTGCCGCCGACGTCGTCGTGGTCGGAGCCCAGACCGTGCGCGCCGAGGGCTACCTCCTCCCCAAGTCGGCACGGCTCGCGATCGTCACGAACTCGGGCGACCTCGGCGAGGACGGCCTCCGCACGGAGGGCCGCGAAGGCCGGCCCCCCGCGATCGTGCTGTGCCCCGCCGATCGGGCCGACGATGTGCGCACGGCGCTGGCCGGTCAGCCCGTGGAGGTGCGGCCCGTGGACGCCGAAGGCGGACGGCTCGCACCCCGCGACATCGTGTCGGCGCTCCAGACCGAGGGCCTCCGCCGGATCGTCTGCGAGGGCGGCCCCGGGCTCGCGACCCAGTTCGTCGAGGCCGGCGTCGTCGACGAGATCTGCGTGACGGTGTCTCCCGTGCTCGAACCGGTGCGGCATCCGTTCCTCGACCTGACCGATCGGGTCTCCTCGACGGTCGCCGGCATGCTCGTCGACGACGCGGGCTTCAGCTACCTGCGCCTTCGCGTGCAGGAATGAGGCCGTGGCGGTCGAGCCACGAGCGGATGCTCTCGGACCAGCGGTCCTGATCGTAGTTCCAGAGCTTGGTGTGCCGCGCGACTTCGAACACCTGCATCTCGACGAGGTCGGGGCGACGCACGGCGAGCTCGTGCGACGCGTCGGAGGGCACGAATCCGTCGTCGTCGCTGTGCAGGATGAGGACCGGATGCCGCAGCTCGGCCGCCCGTGCGACGACATCGAGGCGATCGAACGGGATCGGCGTTCCCGTCCGCGTCACGGGGGTCGCCCATTCCGACTGCAGCGCGCCGATCGCGAGGCCCTTCACAGGACCGGGGAGGCGGGAGAGCTTCGCCTGGTAGTCCAGGACGACGCGCCAGTCGATCACCGGCGACTCGAGGATGAGGCCCGCGATGAGGTCGCGGTGCGCGGAGTTCAGGTCGACCTGCAGCGCGATGGCGCCCCCCATCGACCATCCCATCAGGATGACGTGCCGTGCGCCGCGCCGGCGGGCGAAGCCGAGGGCGGCATCCACGTCACGCCACTCGGTCGCCCCGAGCGTGTAGGTGCCCGTGCGGCTGCGCGGCGCTTCGCCGTCGTTGCGGTACGACACGACGAGCGTCGTCATGCCGAGGCCGTGGAAGAGCGGCACCGCCCGGAGGCACTCCGCGCGGTTCGTGCCGCGGCCGTGTACCTGGATGACCCACGTGTCGCTCGGGAGCGCGGCGGGGAAGAGCCAGGCCGGGCACGGCCCCACGGCGGAGCCGATGAGCTCGGGCGTGAAGGGGATGTGCAGCTCTTCGGGCTTGTCGTAGTACCACCCGCTGAACGCCGCGTCCGGCGCCAGCTGCGATGCCGGGCCGATGTGGGTGAGGAGCTTGCGCTTGACGGAGTGGTCGTCCTCCGCGAGGACGGAGCCGAGCTTGATGTACGACGCCGTGCCGGTGGTGAAGAGCCCGTAGCGCCCCGGCAGCTCCGTGTCGGGGGTGCGGCTCAGCGTGATGGTCTGGGCCGCCGTGTCGAGGTTCAGGATCTTCGTGTCGGCCACCCGGTTGGCGGGCGTCACGATCTTCCGCGCCGTGTGGACCGAGAGCACTCCGATGAGGCCCAGCACTCCCCCGAGCGCGATGCTCAGCGTCACCAGCGCCGCTCGGACGCCGGCGATCAGTGCGGGTGTGGCGCCGCCCGTCGCGGCGCGCCTGGGAGTGACCATCGAGGCCTCACTCTAGTCTGTCCGCGTGGCTGAGCTTCGTCCCCCGGCGGCGCCGCCGTCGTTCGCGCAGGCGACCGCGGACGTGCGCTCGATGAGCTTCCGCGACGACCTCGTCGTCCGCGAGATCGCCGCGCCGACCGGTCTGGCGCCCGACGCGCTGGCGCTCGCCGCCGATGTGCGTCCCGAAGGCGGTGCCGAGGACTCCCCCTTCGGGACGGGGCGACTGGTCCTGCTGCACGACGACGACGAGCCGTCGGCGTGGGAGGGGGCCTGGCGCATCGTCTGCTTCGCCCAAGCCCCGCTCGAACCCGACATCGGAGTCGACCCGCTGCTCGCCGATGTGGCATGGTCGTGGCTCGTGGATGCTCTCGATTCCCGCCATGCCGGCTACCGCGCCGCGTCCGGCACCGCCACCAAGACACTGTCCAAGGGCTTCGGCACGCTCGCGGCCGAGGGCGACGGCGCGCAGATCGAACTGCGGGCCTCGTGGTCGCCGTCCGGACCCATCGGCCCGCACGTCGAAGCCTGGGCCGAGCTCCTCTGCATGCTGGCCGGTCTCCCGCCCGGGTCGGAGGGCATCACGCTGCTCGGATCGCGCAGGTCGCCCCGTGGCTGAGTACGACGTCATCGCCGACCTCGCCGGCCTCGAGCGCGCGGCATCCGTCCTCGCAGGCGGCATCGGGCCCGTGGCCGTCGACGTCGAGCGCGCCTCGGGATTCCGGTACTCGCAGCGGGCGTACCTCGTGCAGGTCTTCCGCCGCGGCGCGGGGCTGTTCCTCTTCGACCCGCCGCCGATCGGCGACTTCACGGCGCTGCAGGCGGCGATCGGCGATGCCGAGTGGGTGCTCCACGCCGCAAGCCAGGACCTCCCGTCGCTGCGCGAGCTCGGCCTCGTGCCGGCATCGATCTTCGATACCGAGCTGGCCTCGCGGCTGCTCGGGCGCGAGCGGGTGGGCCTCGGCGCGGTCGTGGAGGAGACGCTCGGGATCGCGCTCGCGAAAGCGCACTCCGCCTCGGACTGGTCGACCCGGCCTCTCCCCCAGGCCTGGCTCGAGTACGCGGCGCTCGATGTCGAGCACCTCGTCGACGTGAGAGACGTGCTCGCCGAGCATCTCGAGGAGCAGGGCAAGACCCGGTTCGCCCTCGAGGAGTTCCAGGCCGTCCTCGACCGGCCGCCCAAGCCCGCCCGCGAAGAGCCGTGGCGGCGCCTGAGCGGTCTGCACACCGTGCGGGGCCGGCGCTCGCTCGCGATCGCACGCGCCCTCTGGGTGGCGCGTGAGGAGTTCGCACAGGCGGAGGATGTCTCGCCCGGCCGGCTCGTCCCCGACCGCGCCCTCGTGGCCGCCGTGATCGCCGACCCGAAGAGCAAGACCGACCTCGCGAAGGTGAAGGAGTTCACCGGGCGCGCGAGCCGCACGCAGCTGGACCGCTGGTGGGCCGCCATCGAGGAGGGCCGCGCCACCGCCGAGCTTCCGAGCGAGCGCGGCGCGGGAGGCGACTCGCTTCCGCCGCCGCGGGCGTGGTCCGACCGCAATCCGGCCGCCGACGCGCGGCTCAAGCGCGCGCGGCCGGTCATCGAAGAGGTCGCCTCCCAGCTCGAGATGCCCGTGGAGAATCTGCTGACCCCCGAGCTTCTCCGCCGCGTCGCGTGGGCTCCCCCGGAGCCGCTGGACGCGGCATCCGTCGGCCAGGCGTTGGCGGAACTCGGCGCGAGGCCGTGGCAGATTGAGCAGACTGCACAGGTGATCGTCGATGCCTTTGTGGAATCCGTGCAACCGCCGTCGGAGGCCCCGGAAACCGCTTCGTAGGTTTCCGCCACCCGATTCCAGCGCGTTCGGGGCCCCTCCTAGGGTGGGAGAAACCTAGTTTCTGGAGGCAGAGTGGCCGAGATTTCGGACGTCTTCTTCGTCGATGGCATGCGCACCCCGTTCGGGCGCGCCGGCGAAAAGGGCATGTACTGGAACACCCGCGCCGATGACCTCGCCGTCAAGGCGACCATCGGGATCATGGAGCGCAACCCGGGGCTTCCCGCGGAGCGCATCGACGACGTCGCGATCGCCGCGACCTCGCAGACGGGCGACCAGGGCCTGACCCTCGGCCGGTCCGTGGCAATCCTGGCGGGACTGCCGCAGACGGTTCCCGGGTTCGCGATCGACCGCATGTGCGCGGGCGCGATGACGAGCGTCACGACCATGGCGGCGTCGATCGGCGTCGGCATGTACGACGTGGCCCTCGCGGGCGGTGTCGAGCACATGGGCCACCACCCCATCGGCGGCAACGCCGACCCGAACCCGCGCTTCGTCGCCGAGCGGATGGTCGACCCGGGCGCCCTCAACATGGGCGTCACGGCCGAGCGCATCTTCGATCGCTTCCCGCACCTCACCAAAGAGCGCTCCGACCGCTTCGGCATGCTGAGCCAGCACAAGGTGCAGGCCGCCTACGACGCCGGCAAGATCCAGCCCGACCTCGTGCCGGTCGCGATCAAGGGCGCCGACGGCGCGTGGGGACTCGCGACGGAGGACGAAGGCCGCCGCCCCGGCACGACGATGGAAGACCTCGCCGCCCTCAAGACCCCGTTCCGCCCGCACGGCCGGGTCACGGCCGGCACGTCGTCGCCCCTGACCGACGGCGCGACCATGTCGCTCCTCGCGGGCGGCGGCGCCGTCAAGGAGCTCGGCCTCGCGCCGAAGATGAGGCTCGTCTCGTTCGCCTTCGCCGGCGTGCAGCCCGAGATCATGGGCATCGGCCCGATCCCCTCGACCGAGAAGGCCCTCAAGAAGGCCGGACTCACGATCGACGACATCGGCCTCTTCGAGCTCAACGAGGCGTTCGCGATCCAGGTCATCTCGCTGCTCGATCACTTCGGCATCGCCGACGACGATCCCCGCGTCAACCCGTGGGGCGGGGCGATCGCATTCGGGCACCCGCTCGCCGCCTCGGGCGTGCGTCTCATGATCCAGCTCGCGGCCCAGTTCGCCGAGCGCCCCGACGTCCGCTACGGCCTCACCGCGATGTGCGTCGGCCTCGGGCAGGGCGGGTCGGTCATCTGGGAGAACCCGCACTTCGACGGCAAGAAGCGGAAGTAGGAACACCCTCGATGACGAACTACGACGAAGTCGACTTCTCCCCCCTCGACGCCCTCGCGGACGGCGAGGTCGTCACGCACTCGACCGTGCGCGACATCCGCCTTCCCTCCGGCAAGGTGCTCGCCCTCATCACGCTCGACAACGGCCGCGACCACACCCGCCCCAACACGCTCGGTCCCGTCACGCTGAAAGAGCTCGGCGCGACGCTCGAGACGCTGTCGGCGCGGGCGTCGGCCGGCGAGATCCAGGCGGTCGGCATCACCGGCAAGCAGTACATCCTCGCCGCCGGCGCCGACCTCTCCGACATCTCGCGGGTCGACTCGAAAGACACCGCGCGCCTCGTGGCGCAGCTCGGCCACCACGTGCTCGGACGGCTCGACGATCTCGGCGTGCCGACCTTCGCGTTCGTGAACGGGCTGGCCCTCGGCGGCGGGCTCGAGATCGCGCTCAACAGCACCTACCGGACGGTGGATGCCTCGGCCGCCGCGATCGCGCTGCCCGAGGTCTTCCTCGGCATCATCCCCGGCTGGGGCGGCGCGTATCTCCTTCCGAACCTCATCGGCATCGAGAACGCGCTCGAGGTGGTCATCTCGAATCCGCTGAAGCAGAACCGGATGCTGAAGCCCCAGCAGGCGTTCGACTACGGCATCTTCGACGCGATCTTCCCCGCCGCGAACTACCTGGAGGACTCGCTGCGGTGGGCCGACGGGGTGCTCGGCGGTTCGGTCAAGGTGCACCGCAAGAACGAGCCAGGCAAGATCGAGCGGCTCACCAAGTGGCCGATCGCGATCAAGATGGCGCGCGGCATGCTCGAGTCGAAGATCGGCACCGTGCCGAAGTCGCCGTACGCCGCGCTGGAGCTGCTCGACAAGGCGAAGAGCGGCACCAAGGCCGAGGGCTTCGCGCGCGAGGACGAGGCGCTGGCCGACCTCGTCACGGGCGATCAGTTCGCGGCATCCATGTACGCGTTCGATCTCGTGCAGAAGCGCGCCAAGCGTCCCGTCGGGGCGCCCGACAAGGAGCTGGCGAAGAAGGTCACGAAGGTCGGCATCATCGGCGCGGGGCTCATGGCGAGCCAGTTCGCGCTGCTGTTCGTGCGCAAGCTCCAGGTGCCGGTGCTCATCACCGACCTCGACCAGGCACGCGTCGATAAGGGTCTCGCGTACATCGACGACGAGATCGGCAAGCTCGAGGCGAAGGGCCGCCTGGACGGCGACGCCGCGAACCGGCTGCGCGCGCTCGTGACGGGGACCACCGACAAGAGCCTCTACGCCGACTGCGACTTCGTCATCGAGGCCGTCTTCGAGGAGGTCGGGGTCAAGCAGCAGGTCTTCGGCGAGATCGAGAAGATCATCGCCGACGACGCGATCCTCGCGACCAACACCTCTTCGCTTTCGGTCGAGGAGATCGGTGCGAAGCTCGCGCACCCCGAGCGTCTCGTCGGCTTCCACTTCTTCAACCCCGTCGCCGTCATGCCGCTGATCGAGATCGTGAAGACCCCGCAGACGGCGGATGCCGCGCTCTCCACCGCCTTCGTCGTCGCGAAGGGGCTCGGCAAGAACGCCGTCCTCACGGCCGACGCGCCCGGCTTCGTGGTGAACCGCCTTCTCGCCAAGGTCATGGGCGAGGCGGCGCGCGCCGTCTACGAGGGCACACCGCTCCTCGCCGTCGAGAACGCGTTCCGTCCGCTCGGACTGCCGATGACCCCGTTCCAGCTCATCGACCTCGTCGGGTGGAAGGTCGCCGCCCACGTGCAGGACACGATGGCGCACGCCTTCCCCGACCGGTTCTACGCGAACGAGAACTTCCACCGGCTCGCCGAGCTGCCGGAGGTCGTCGAGAAAGACAGGTCCGGCCGTGTGACGGGCTGGTCGAAGGCTGCATCGGGCGTGCTCAAGGGCGCGGTCGGCTCCACGCCCGCGAGCGAGGCCGAGATCCTCGCCCGCGTGCAGGACGGCCTCGCGCAGGAGATCAAGCTCATGCTCGACGAGGGCGTGGTTCCCGAGGTCGAAGACATCGACCTCTGCCTCATCCTCGGTGCGGGCTGGCCCTTCATCGACGGCGGGGCATCGCCCTACCTCGACCGTGAGGGTGCGTCGGAGCGCGTCTTCGGCGACACCTTCCACCACCCGGTGATCCGCGGCATCGGCGGCTGAGGCATCCGTCGCCCGAGGGCGGTCCTTCTTCGCCAGGGGCCGCCCTCGTCGCGTTGCCGGGGCCGGAGCTCGGTGAGCCGTAGGCACCGCGCAGAGCGCCGGCCGTCGGGGCGGCGGGTTCTGAGCCGTCAGCGGTCGGAGCGGCGGGTCTCAGCCGTCGGAGCGGCGGGAGGCCCACTCCGGGATCGTGGGGATCTCGGTCGTGGGCGTCTGGCGCGCGACGGGGATGCGGGTGCCCAGCACCTGCGAGACGACGTCCTGCGCGATCTTGGGGGCCGTGAGCCCGGCATCCTCGAGGATCTGCTCGCGGCTCGCGTGATCGATGAACTCGTCGGGCACGCCGAGCTCGTCGACGGCCGTGTCGACGCCCGCCTCGCGCAGCACCTGGCGCACGCGTGTGCCGATCCCGCCGACGCGGATGCCGTCTTCGATCGTGATGACGAGGCGGTGCTCCGCCGCGAGCGTCACGATCGACGGCTGCACGGGCACGACCCACCGCGGGTCGACGACGGTGGCGCCGATCCCCTGGTCGCGCAGGCGGCCGGCGACGTCGACGGCCAGGTGCGCCATGGGCCCGATCCCGATGAGGAGCACGTCTTTCGACTCGCTCTGCACGAGCACGTCGACGCCGTCTTCGAGGCGCTCGACGGCCGGCAGCTCGGGGCTCACCGTGCCCTTGGGGAAGCGCAGCACGGTGGGCGCATCGTCGACGGCGACGGCCTCCCGCAGCTCCTCACGCAGGCGCTCGGCGTCGCGCGGGACCGCGATGCGGATGTGCGGGACGATCTGCAGCATCGCGAGGTCCCAGATGCCGTGGTGACTCGGCCCGTCGGGGCCCGTCACGCCGGCCCGGTCGAGCACGAACGTGACGCCGGCGCGGTGGAGCGCGACATCCATCAGCACCTGGTCGAAGGCGCGATTCATGAACGTCGCGTAGATCGCGAGGACGGGGTGAAGGCCGCCGAAGGCGAGGCCGGCGGCGGAGGCGACGGCGTGCTGTTCGGCGATGCCGACGTCGTACACGCGGTCGGGGAAGCGCTGCGAGAAGGGCAGGAGCCCCGTGGGGCGGAGCATCGCCGCCGTCATCGCGATGACGTCGGACCGCTCCTCGCCGATCTTCGGCAGCTCTTCTGCGAAGACGTCGGTCCACGCGGTGCCGCCGGCGCCCCCGAGGGCCTCGCCGGTGAGCGGGTCGATGCGCCCGACGGCGTGGAACTGGTCGGCCTCGTCGAGGAGGGCCGGCTCGTACCCGCGTCCCTTCTCGGTGATGGCGTGGACGATGACCGGCGCGCCGTAGTCCTTCGCGAGCTTGAGAGTCTCGATGAGCGACGGTAGGTCGTGGCCGTCGACGGGGCCGAGGTACTTGATGTCGAGGTTCGAGTAGAGCGCGGCGTTGTTCGTGAACCGGCTGAGGAAGCCGTGCGTGGCCCCCCGCATGCCGCGGTACATCGCGCGGCCGGCCGGCCCGAACTTGCGGAAGAAGGACTCCGACGAGCCGCGCATCGTCTGGTACGCGTCCGCCGTGCGGACGCGGTTGAGGTAGCGCGCCATCCCGCCGATCGTCGGCGCGTAGGAGCGGCCGTTGTCGTTGACGACGATGACGAGGTTGCGGTCGTTGTCGTCGGAGATGTTGTTGAGCGCCTCCCACGTCATGCCGCCCGTGAGTGCGCCGTCGCCGACCATGGCCACGACGTGGCGGTCGCGACGGCCCGTGCGGGTCAGGGCGCGCGAGACGCCGTCGGCCCAGCTGAGCGAGCTGGAGGCGTGGGAAGACTCGACGACGTCGTGGGGGCTCTCCGACCGCTGCGGGTAGCCCGCGAGGCCGCCGCGCGCCCGGAGCTTGGAGAAGTCCTGGCGGCCGGTCAGCAACTTGTGCACGTAGGACTGGTGGCCGGTGTCGAACACGATGGGGTCGCCGGGCGAGTCGAAGACGCGGTGGATCGCGATCGTGAGCTCGACGACGCCGAGGTTGGGGCCGAGATGCCCACCCGTGCGCGAGACGTTCTCGATGAGGAACTCGCGGACCTCGGCGGCCAGCTGCTCGAGCTCGTCGTCGCTCAGCGAGTCGAGATCACGGGGTCCGGTGATGGACGGAAGAATCGCCATCCGACTGCCTCGCTTCCCTGGGCGCACGGCTCCCGCGGGGTGCGGACGCCTCGTCCGATTCTAATCGCGGCTGCCCGGACGCCCGGCGGGCACGCCTCGGTGTGGAGACTTCTCGTCTCGGCGACGAAGCCGGGAAGGCCCCGGAGCCGGTGGCTCGCGGGGCCTTCCGAGGCGGCGGTCGCTCAGACGAGCGAGCGGAGGACGTACTGCAGGATGCCGCCGTTGCGGTAGTAGTCGGCCTCACCGGGGGTGTCGATGCGGACCACGGCGTCGAACTCGACGGTCTGCTTGCCGGGCTCGGAGAACTCGCTCGGCGCGGCGGTGACGTGCACCGTCTTGGGGGTCACGCCCTCGTTGAGCTGCTCGAGACCCGAGATCGAGACGATCTCGGTGCCGTCGAGACCGAGCGACTCCCACGTCGAGCCCGCCGGGAACTGCAGCGGGACGACGCCCATGCCGATGAGGTTCGAGCGGTGGATGCGCTCGAAGCTCTCGGTGATGACCGCCTTGACCCCGAGGAGGCTCGTGCCCTTGGCCGCCCAGTCGCGCGACGAGCCGGAGCCGTACTCCTTGCCGCCGAAGATCACCAGCGGCGTGCCGGCCGCCTGGTAGTTCTGGCTCGCGTCGTAGATGAACGCCTGCGGGCCGCCCTCCTGCGTGAAGTCGCGCGTGTAGCCGCCCTCGACGACGCTGCCGCCGTTGACGGCGCGGACGAGGAGGTTCTTCAGGCGGATGTTCGCGAACGTGCCGCGGATCATGACCTCGTGGTTGCCGCGGCGCGAGCCGTAGGAGTTGAAGTCCTTGCGGTCCACGCCGTGCTCGGCGAGGTACCGACCCGCCGGGCTGTCGGCCTTGATATTGCCCGCCGGGCTGATGTGGTCTGTGGTGACCGAGTCGCCGAGGGTCGCGAGGACGCGGGCGCCCGTGATGTCGGCGACGGGGGTGAGCTCGATCGTCATGCCGTCGAAGTACGGGGGCTTGCGCACGTACGTCGAGGACTCGTCCCACTCGAACACGTCACCGGTCGGCGTGGGCAGGTTGCGCCAGCGCTCGTCACCGGCGAACACCGTCGCGTACTGCTTGGTGAACATCTCCTTGTTGATCGACGAATCGATCGTGGCCTGCACCTCGCGGGCGTCGGGCCAGATGTCCTTCAGGAAGACGTCGTTGCCGTCGGAGTCCTTGCCGAGGGGGTCGGTCTCGAAGTCGAAGTTCATGGTTCCGGCCAGCGAGTACGCGATCACCAGCGGCGGGCTGGCGAGGTAGTTCATCTTGACGTCGGGGTTGATGCGGCCCTCGAAGTTGCGGTTACCCGAGAGCACCGCCGTGACGGCGAGGTCGTTCTCGTTGACCGCCGCCGAGACCTCCTCGATGAGCGGTCCGGAGTTGCCGATGCACGTCGTGCAGCCGTAGCCCACGGTGTAGAAGCCGAGATCCTCGAGGTCCTTCGTCAGGCCGGCCTTCTCGTAGTAGTCGGTGACGACCTTCGAGCCCGGGGCCAGCGTGGTCTTGACCCACGGCTTGGCCTTGAGGCCCTTCTTGACGGCGTTCCGCGCCAAGAGACCCGCCGCGAGCATGACCGAGGGGTTCGACGTGTTCGTGCACGACGTGATCGCCGCGATCGTGACCGCGCCGTGGTCGAGCGTGAACGACTCGCCGTCGGCGAGCGTGACGGGCGTGGGCTTGGAGGCCGACTTCGGCGCGTGCGAGTGGTGCAGGTGGAAGTGCCCGCTGTGCTCGGACTCGGGCGTGTTGGCCGGCGGGTCGGACGCGGGGAACGACTCCGAGATCTCGAGGTCGACGAGGTCGTGCTCGACATCCGCGTAGTTCGTCAGGTCCTGCTCGAACTGCTCCTTGGCGTGCGAGAGCACGATGCGGTCCTGCGGGCGCTTGGGGCCGGCGATGGAGGGCACGACGGTGGAGAGGTCGAGCTCCATGTACTCGCTGAAGACGGGCTCGCGCGACGGGTCGTGCCAGAGGTGCTGCTCCTTCGCGTAGGCCTCGACGAGGGCGAGCTGCTCCTCGCTGCGGCCCGTGAGGCGCAGGTACTCCACCGTCACGTCGTCGATGGGGAACATGGCGGCGGTCGAGCCGAACTCGGGGCTCATGTTGCCGATCGTCGCGCGGTTCGCCAGCGGCACCGACGCGACGCCCTCGCCGTAGAACTCGACGAACTTGCCGACGACGCCGTGCTTGCGCAGCATGTCGGTGATCGTCAGCACGACGTCGGTGGCCGTGACACCGGCCGGGATCGACCCGGTGAGCTTGAAGCCGACGACGCGCGGGATGAGCATCGAGACGGGCTGGCCGAGCATCGCGGCCTCGGCCTCGATGCCGCCGACGCCCCAGCCGAGCACGCCGAGGCCGTTGACCATCGTGGTGTGCGAGTCGGTGCCGACGCACGTGTCGGGGTAGGCACGCAGGACGCCCCCGACGGTGCGGTCGTAGATGACCTTGGCGAGGTGCTCGATGTTCACCTGGTGCACGATGCCGGTGCCCGGGGGGACGACCTTGAAGTCGTCGAACGCCGTCTGGCCCCAGCGCAGGAACTGGTACCGCTCGCCGTTGCGCTCGTACTCGATCTCGACGTTGCGCTCGAGGGCGTTCGCGGTGCCGAAGAGGTCGGCGATGACCGAGTGGTCGATGACCATCTCGGCCGGCGACAGCGGGTTGATCCGCTTGGGGTCGCCGCCCAGGGCCGTGACGGCCTCGCGCATCGTGGCGAGGTCGACGATGCAGGGGACGCCGGTGAAGTCCTGCATCACCACGCGGGCGGGCGTGAACTGGATCTCGGTGTCGGGCTCGGCCGCGGCATCCCACGATCCGAGCGCCTCGATCTGCTGCTTCGTGACGTTCGCGCCGTCCTCGGTGCGCAGCAGGTTCTCGAGCAGCACCTTGAGGCTGAACGGGAGCTTGTCGTAGCCGGGCACCGTGTCGATGCGGAAGATCTCGTAGTCGGTGCTGCCGACCGTCAGGGTGCTCTTCGCACCGAAGCTGTCAACCGTGGACACGTCTGGCTCCTTCGTCGGCGGCGGGATCGGGCGCGAAGCCCGAGATCCCATCCTCCCCCTCGCGGGATGCCTCGGCTAGTGAGGATCGCCTAAGCCCCGCGGGCGAGGAATTTATCTCGATATCGAGATAAATGTATCACTCCGTAGGGCGAGGGTAGAGCGCGCGCACGGCGAGCCACGTGACCGCCACGAGCGGTGCGAACAGCGGCAGGCCCATGATGAGCTTCGTCGTCGCGAGGGCGCTCGCGAGCTGGATCTGCTCGGGCGAACCCTCGACGGCGGCGCTGGCCCCGAAGTAGAGCGGGAGCTGCACCGCGAGGCGCAGGGCGAACAGCCCCGCCCACGCGATCGAGAGCCAGAAGAAGACGCGGCGCTTGCGCGGATCGGTGCGCCACTTCGTGCCTTCGTTCATCAGGAAGCCGACGGCGAGACCGATGAGGGGCCAGCCGACGAGCGCCGATACCAGGAAGGCGCTCCCGTAGATGCCGTTGGTGAGAAATCCCCAGATGAAGTTGTCTTCCGCGCGGCCGGTCCACAGCGCGAGCGCCGCGGCGGCGCCCGTCGCGACCAGTCCGCCGATCGCGGCCGAGGCGGGCTGGCGCATGATGAGGCGCACGGCGGTGAAGACGACGGCGATCCCGACCGACACCAGGAGCGCCGGCAGGAGCTCCTTCCCGACGGTGTAGATGATCAGGAACGCGAGCGAGGGGAGGACCGACTCGAGGACGCCGCGCCAGCCGCCCATCGCGCGCCACACGACGTGACCCGTCGTCGCCTCGGCCGAGGGGTCGAGGCCTGCGCGGCGCGCGGCGCCGCCGAGTGCGGCGCCGAGCAAGGCCGAGGTCGACGGCTCGCCGCGCTCGTCGGTCTCAGTCGCGGGGACCTTCGCCTCGTTCGCGGGAACGGCCTTCTCGTCCGCCGGGACGGCGGAAGGGTCGACGGATGCCTCGGCCTTCGCCGCGTCGCGACGGTCGTCGGTCATGCCGTGCCCGGCGTCGCCGGCATCTTCAGCGGAATGAGGTCGCGCGGGGGCATCGGCGAGCCGCCGCGGACGACCACGATCGACCGGAAGAGGTCTTCGACCTTGGCCGCGGCATCCACGTCACCCGTCGCCGCTCCCCCGATGACGCCGCGGAGGAACCAGCGTGGCCCGTCGACTCCGACGAAGCGCGCGAGGCGCTTGCCCGCCGTGCCGTCGGGGCCCGCGATGACCGGCACCTCGGCCAGGAGCTCGGGGCCGAGCGGGCCCTCGCGCTCCTCGACGCGGCCGCCCTGCTGACGGATCTGCTGACGGATCTGCTCGCGCGTCTCGTCCCAGAGCCCCGCCGAGCGGGGCGCCGCGAACGGCTGCACCTGCAGGGTCGACTCGGCGTAGTCGAGGCCGACGGCCACGATGCGCTTGGTCTGCTCCTCGACCTCGAGGCGGAGGTTGAGCCCCTCGCGCGGGAGGATCTTGATCCCGCCGAGGTCGATGTAGGGGCGAACCGGGTTCGCCTCGGACTCGTCGAACGGGCCGGTCTCGGCCCGGTCGCCGAGTGCCGCCTTGCCGGGGACGGCCTCGTCCGCGGTCTCGGGGGTCTCACCGGGAGTGGCGTCAGTCATGCCAGGACTCCGTTCTCTTCGTCTTGTTCGGTCGCGGGAATGCCCCCGCGAGTACTCGCCGACACTCGGCGGCGACTATGCCGTGGGCCCTTGATAGCCCGTGGAGCCGAACCCGCCCTCGCCGCGGGGGCTCTCGGGGAGCTTCTCGACGGGGATGAATCGCGCGCGCGGCACGGGCATCACGATGAGCTGGGCGATCCGGTCGCCCTTGCCGATGTCGTAGGCGTTCTCGGCGTCGGTGTTCAGCAGGGTGACCTTGATCTCGCCGCGGTAGCCGGCGTCGACGGTGCCGGGCGAATTGACGACCGTGATGCCGTGCTTGGCAGCCAGGCCGCTGCGGGGCACGACGAACGCGGCATAGCCCTCGGGCAGTGCGATGCGCACTCCGGTGCCGACGAGGGCACGCTGTCCGGGCTCGAGGCGGACGTCTTCGGCCGAGATCAGATCGGCGCCGGCGTCACCCGGGTGAGCGTAGCTCGGAACGTCGGGCGCGATAATGAGGACGTCCACGGTTTCGGTCACTCAACGAGGGTAATGCAGAAGACAGCAGCCAGAAGCGCCCCGGCCCAGGCTCCCGGCGGCTTCCGAGAACGACTCAGTCCGTCCCTGTGGGTGCTCGTGAGCGCCGCAGTCGTGGCGCCCATGGCGGCCCTCGTCTTCGCGCCGATCAACACGACAGTCTCGCTCATCGCGGGAGTCGCCGTCGGGGTGCTCTTCGTGTCGCTCCTGATCGTGTGGTCGCCGGTCGTCGCCGTGGAGGGCGGGATGCTGCGAGCCGGCCGCGCGCGGATCCCCGTCGAGCTCCTCGGCACGCCCGTCGCGCTCACGGGCGAAGAGGCCCGCACGGCGCGCGGTCCCGCCCTCGATCCGAAGTCGTGGCACGTCATCCGCGGCGGGATCGACGGCGTCGTGGTCGTCCCCGTGACGGACGAGGACGACCCCACCCCGACTTGGGTGGTGTCGTCCCGTACTCCCGACCGCCTCGCGGCGGCCATCCGCCGTGATCAGGTCAGGCGGCGCACTCCGAGCAGATAGGCCCGTCGGCGGTGTCGTGGTCGAGCTGCGAGCGGTGCTTCACCAGGAAGCAGTTCGAACACGTGAACTCGTCCTCCTGAGGGGGAAGCACCACGACGTCGAGCTCGAGGTCGGAGAGGTCGGCGCCGGGCAGTTCGAAACCCGACGGGTTGTCGGCATCCTCGACATCCACCGACCCCGACATCTTGTCGGGAACCCGCTCCTTGAGCGCCTCGATCGACTCGCTGTCGTCCTCGGTCTTGCGGGGGGCGTCGTAATCCGTAGCCATGCGTGAACGTCTCTACTTCCGGAAATCTCGGGTTCGCATGCCCGTGTGGGCGGCGATAGTTTGCATGACGGCAGGTCATTTCGCAAATGCGCCCCTTCGAGGCTTCCGTCGTGCGTGATCGTCAAACTCGCGGCGCGCCCGGGTTATTCCCGGCCGCCCCTCCCTCGGCATGCGAGCATGGCCTGACACGGCTGGATGGGAGAGGGCGTTCGCATGGAACAGCTCAAAGTCATCGGAACCGAGGACGAGACCATCGTCCTGGCCACCGAGTCCGGTGAGCGATTCTCGCTCGCCATCGACGATGTGCTGCGCGCCGAACTGCGCCGCGCGCGTCGTGAACGCGAAGGCGACGATCGGATCGTGCGCCCGAGCCCCCGCGAGATCCAGTCGCACATCCGCGCCGGAATGTCCGCCGAAGAGGTCGCGAGCCTCCTCGGGGCGCGCGTGGAGGACATCCAGCGCTTCGAGGGTCCTGTGCTCGCCGAGCGCGAGCACATCGTCGGTCAGGCGCTCGCGGTGCCGGTGCTGCTCGGGAACGATCTCGACGGCGACACGCACCCGACCTTCGGGACGGCCGTCCGCGCCAAGCTCGCCGAGGCGGGCGCCTCGGGCGAGCGCTGGACGAGCTGGAAAGAGCCGACCGGCTGGATCGTCAAGCTCGAGTTCACCGCGGCCGAGATCGACCACGACGCCCGCTGGGGCTTCGAGCCGAGGCGTTCGACGCTGTCGCCGCTCAATCCCGACGCCATCCAGCTGTCGCGTCAGGGGTCGCTCCCGGAGGGGCTCATCCCGCGACTGCGCGCCCTCGAGGTCAATCCCCTGAAGGACGACTCGCGCTTCGACAGCGGCGCTTTCGGTCCCCGCCGCCTTCCCGAGCCCGAGGCAGACCTCGAATCGCCCGACTTCCCTCCGCCGACGTCGCAGGCGGTGCAGCAGGCCGCGATCAAGCGCGCCGACGAGCCCTCCGCGACCTCACCCGAGACCGCCGACCTCCTCGAGGCGCTCCGCCGTCGTCGGGGCCAGCGCGAGCCGCTCCCCGGAACCGACGAGATCACGCGGTCGTCGAGCCCCGTCGCGCTCTTCGACGCGCTCGAGCCCGGATACGAGGAGTCTCCCCCGCCGTCCCCCGAAGACGCGTACGAGCCGGATCGCCCCGTCGCCGCCGAGGCGTCGGGCCGGCGCAAGGGCCGCACCTCGATGCCCTCGTGGGACGAGATCGTCTTCGGCGCGGGCGCGCGCGGCGACGACTAGGCGAACGCCCTCGGGTCAGGCGAACGCACCCAGGCGGATGAGCGGCACGGTCCGCTCCTCGTCGGTCAGCGAGCCGTGCTGGCCCACCATGTTCTGCGGACCCTTGTCGTCGAGCCGGTCGTCGTAGTACGCGATGCCCGACCGGGCGGCGACCACGACATCGCCGATGCGCTCGCGCACCTCCGGGTCGACCGCGCCGAAGACGCCGGCCTCGATCGCCTCGTCGCGTGACAGGATCCACGACCTGCCGGCTTCGGACTCGCGCCACGCCTGGAGGACGGATGCCTCGCGCCCGGCCTCGGCGTAGAGGTGCAGCATCCGTGGCTCGCCGCCGATGACCCGCACGTCGTCGACCAGGCCGTCGCCCTCGGTCAGCAGCACGTGCCGGTGCCGGGGGACGTCGATCATGCCGTGGTCGGCGGTGAGGAGGGCGCCCACCCCGGGCCGGAGGCCGCCCGCGAGCGCGCGGGCCGCGGCATCCACCGCCTCCAGGCCGAAGGCCCACTCGTCGGACTCCCAGCCCTTCTGGTGGGCGAGGCCGTCGAGCTCGGGGACGTACAGGTAGACGAGGGCGCCCGGATGCCGCGCCGCGAGGTCGGCGGCGATGCCGGCGCCCTCGGCGGGGTTCTTCGCGGCGACGAACTCGGCGCCGCGCAGGATCGCCGTCGTGAACCCCGAGCCGGCGAACTTGGCGCGCGACACGACGAAGCACGGCCGGCCGGCCGCCGCCTCCCGCTCGAACAGCGGCTGCGCGCGCTGCCACGTGAGGGGGTCCAGGCCGTCGGTCTCCCAGCCCTTCAGCTGGTTCGGCGCGAGGTCGGTGCCGGGGATGCGCACGCGGTACCCGACCAGCCCGTGCCGGCCGGGATCGACGCCGGTCATGAGCGATGTGAGCGCGGCGGCCGTGGTCGACGGGAAGACGGAGCGCGCGACATCCTTGCGCCCTCCCACCTCGGCGAGGAAGCGCGCATGGCCCGCGCGGGCGGCGAGGTTGCGGGCGCCGAGGCCGTCGACGACGAGCAGGATCGCGCTCGTCGCGGGGGCGAACCACTCTCCTCCCCCGCGGAGAGCCGCGAGCACCTCGGGCACGACACGGGTGAGGCTCCGGGCTCGCGGCGGCTCCGCCGGTAGGCTGAGGGTCATCCGGGCCAGTCTCGCACACCGGCGAGTGGCCCCGGCCGGACACCCCGCGCCGGCCCTCCGTCCCTGAGGCCACATCGTCATGCCCGCATCACGCACCGATTCCTCCCCTGCCGAGCACGGCCGCATCGAAGACATCGATGTCGCCGTCGAGATGCAGGGATCGTTCCTCGAGTACGCCTACTCGGTCATCTACTCGCGCGCGCTGCCCGATGCCCGCGACGGACTGAAGCCCGTCCAGCGGCGCATCCTCTTCCAGATGGCCGACATGGGCCTGCGCCCCGACCGCGGTCACGTCAAGAGCGCGCGCGTCGTCGGCGAGGTCATGGGAAAGCTCCACCCCCACGGCGACGCCCCGATCTACGACGCGCTCGTGCGTCTGGCCCAGCCGTTCTCGCTGCGCGTGCCGCTCGTCGACGGTCACGGCAACTTCGGCTCGCTCGACGATGGGCCCGCCGCTCCCCGCTACACCGAGGCGCGCCTGGCCCCCGCGGCCCTCGCGCTGACCGAGAACCTCGACGAAGACGTCGTCGACTTCATCCCCAACTACGACGGGCAGTTCCAGCAGCCCGCCGTGCTGCCCGCCGCGTTTCCCAACCTCCTCGTCAACGGAGCGACGGGCATCGCCGTCGGCATGGCCACGAACATGGCCCCGCACAACCTCATCGAGGTCGTGGGCGCCGCCACCCACCTGCTCGACAACCCCGAGGCGACGCTGGAAGAGCTCATGGAGTTCGTCCCCGGACCCGACCTCCCCTCGGGCGGGGTCATCGTCGGGCTCGACGGCATCAAGGACGCCTACCGCACCGGCCGCGGCTCGTTCCGCACGCGCGCGAAGGTCTCGATCGAGCCCCTCGGCCCGCGCCGTACGGGCCTAGTCGTGACGGAGCTGCCGTACCTCGTCGGTCCCGAGCGGATCATCGAGAAGATCAAGGACGCCGTCCAGTCCAAGAAGCTCCAGGGCATCTCCGACGTCACCGACCTCACCGATCGGCACAACGGACTGCGGCTCGTCATCGGCATCAAGACGGGGTTCGACCCGCAGGCGGTGCTCGAGCACCTCTACCGGCTGACTCCCCTCGAGGACTCGTTCGGCATCAACAACGTCGCGCTCGTCGCGGGCCAGCCGCAGACCCTCGGCCTGCGGGAGCTCCTCCGCGTCTACCTCGACCACCGCATCGAGGTCGTCACGCGTCGCAGCGCCTACCGCCTCGCGCGCCGCAAGGAGCGCCTGCACCTCGTCGACGGCCTCCTCATCGCGATCCTCGACATCGACGAGGTCATCCAGGTCATCCGCTCGTCCGACGACGGCGAGGCCGCCCGGTCGCGCCTCATGGACGTCTTCGACCTGTCGGAGCTGCAGGCCGAGTACATCCTCGAGCTGCGGCTGCGCCGGCTCACCAAGTTCTCCCGCATCGAGCTCGAGGCCGAGCGCGACAAGCTGCGCGCCGAGATCGCCGAGCTCGAAGAGCTGCTCTCGAGCGAAGTCCTCCTGCGGGCGCAGGTGGCACGGGAACTGGATGCCGCGGCCGAGACCTACGGCACGCCCCGCCGCACGCTGCTCCTCAACGGCGGTCCCGTCGCGCCGCGCTCACGCGCCGCGGCCTCGGCGCCCGATCTGCAGATCGCGGATGCTCCGTGCCGGGTCTTCCTCTCGGCGACGGGGCGCATGGTCCGGGCCGAAGTCGCCCCCGATGCCCCCAACGGCGGCATCGTGACGCCGACGCGACGGTCCAAGCACGACGCCGTCCGCTCGTCGGTCGACACCACGACGCGCGGCGACCTCGCGGCGGTCACGTCGGCGGGGCGCCTCGTGCGCTTCTCCCCCGTCGACCTCCCGTCCGTGCCGGGGAACTCCGTGCAGCTGGCCGCGGGCACCCGCGCCGACCAGTACCTCGGCCTCGCCTCGGGCGAGCATGTCGTGGGGCTCGTGCCGCTCGTCGACGCGCCGCCCATCGCGCTCGGAACGGCTCAGGGCATCGTCAAGCGCGTCTCGGCGACCGAGCTCGGCACGAAGCACGACATCGAGATCATCGCCCTCAAAGACGGCGACCGGGTCGTCGGCGCGGCGCCGGCGCCCGACGGCGCCGAGCTCGTCTTCGTCGTCTCCGACGCCCAGCTGCTGCGCTTCGACGCCGACTCGGTGCGCCCCCAGGGGCGTGCGGCGGGCGGCATGGCGGGTGTCCGCGTCGCCGACGGCGAGCGGGTCGTTTACTTCGGGGTCGTGGGCGGCACGGTCTTCGACGCCGTCGTCGTGACGATCTCGGGCAGCACGCAGGCCATCGCCGGCGCCGATGCGGGATCGGCCAAGGTCTCCGACTTCTCGGAGTTCCCCGCGAAGGGCCGCGGCACGGGCGGCGTGCGCGCGCAGCGCTTCCTCAAGGGCGAAGACACCCTCACGCACGCGTGGGTGGGCGTCGAGCCGCGGGCCGTCGGTGCGGACGGCGCGACCCGCACGCTACCGCCGGGCGGTGCGAAGCGGGATGCCTCGGGCCAGCCCCTCGACGGCGTCGTGGGCGCCCTCGGCACCGCCGTCCGCTGAGGCAGCGGCTACGACGTCCGGGCGGCGTCGTAGGCGCCCTCGGCACCGCCGTCCGCTGGCGCGGGCTCCGGTCAGGCGTCGATCGACTCGCGCGAGAGGCGGTCGCTCGAGCTCACGATGAACTCGCGGCGGGGCGCCACCTCGTTGCCCATGAGCAGTTCGAAGACGGATGCCACGGCCTCGGCATCCGCGAGCCGTACGCGCCGCAGGGTGCGCCCGGCGCGATCCATCGTCGTCGTCGCGAGCTGCTCCGCGTCCATCTCGCCGAGCCCCTTGTAGCGCTGCACGGGCTCCTGCCAGCGCTTTCCCGCCTTCGAGAGCTTGGCCAGCAGGCCATGGAGCTCCTGCTCGCTGTACGTGTAGATCGTCTCGTTCGGCTTGGAGCCGGGGTTCATGACGACGACGCGGTGCAGCGGCGGGACCGCGGCGAACACGCGGCCCTCTTCGATGAGCGGGCGCATGTAGCGGAAGAAGAGAGTGAGCAGCAGCGTGCGGATGTGCGCGCCGTCGACGTCGGCGTCGCTCATGAGGATGACCTTGCCGTAGCGCGCCTGCTCGATGTCGAACGAGCGGCCCGAGCCGGCACCGATGACCTGGATGATCGACGCGCACTCGGCGTTGCCGAGCATGTCGCTGATCGAGGCCTTCTGCACGTTGAGGATCTTGCCGCGGATGGGCAGGAGGGCCTGGTACTCGCTGTTGCGCGCATGCTTCGCGGTGCCGAGGGCCGAGTCGCCCTCGACGATGAACAGCTCCGACTCGGCGACGTCGTTCGTGCGGCAGTCCGCGAGCTTCGCGGGCAGCGACGACGACTCCAGCGCGTTCTTTCGCCGCTGCGTCTCCTTGTGGGTGCGCGCCGAGATGCGCGCCTTCATCTCGGAGACGATCTTGTCGAGGAGGAGCGCCGTCTGGTTCTTGTCGTCGCGCTTGGTCGAGGCGAACTTGGCGGTCAGCTCCCGCGACACGACGTTGGCGACGATCTGGCGCACGGCGGGCGTGCCGAGCACCTCCTTCGTCTGGCCTTCGAACTGCGGTTCGGGGAGGCGGACGGTGAGGACGGTGGTGAGGCCCGCGAGGATGTCGTCCTTCTCGAGCTTGTCGTTGCCGACCTTCAGGCGCCGGGCGTTCTGCTCGACCTGGGCGCGGAGGATCTTCATGAGACCGAGCTCGAAGCCCTGCTGGTGCGTGCCGCCTTTGGGGGTCGCGATGATGTTGACGAAGGAGCGGCCGACGGTGTCGTAGCCGGTTCCCCACCGCACCGCGATGTCGACCTCGCACACGCGCTCGACCTCGGTCGGCACCATGGCGCCGCTCGGTTGCAGGACGGGCACCGTCTCGGTGAACGTGCCCGAACCGGTGAGGCGCCAGGTGTCGGTGATCGGCGCGTCCGGTGCGAGGAACTCGGCGAACTCCGAGATGCCGCCGTCGAAGCGGAACATCGTCTCGTTGCGGCCGTCCTCGCGCTCGTCGCGGATGACGATCTCGAGACCGGGCACGAGGAACGCCGTCTGACGGGCGCGCTGCTCGAGCTCGTCGAGGGCGAAGGTCGCGTCTTTCGTGAAGATCTGCCGGTCGGCCCAATACCGGATGCGAGTGCCGGTGACGCCCTTGGGCGCCCGGCCGGCGACGCGCAGCTCGGAGCTCTTGTCGAACGGCGTGAACGCGGCATCCGGACTCGGCCCGGCGAACTTTCCGGGCTCGCCGCGGTGGAACGACATCGCCCAGGTCTTGCCGCCGCGGTCGACCTCCACGTCGAGGCGCTCCGAGAGCGCGTTGACGACGGATGCCCCGACACCGTGCAGGCCGCCGGACGCGGCGTACGAGCCGCCGCCGAACTTGCCGCCCGCGTGGAGCTTGGTGAAGACCACCTCGACGCCCGACAGGCCGGTGCGCGGTTCGATGTCGACGGGGATGCCGCGGCCCTGGTCGCGCACCTCGACGCTGCCGTCGGGGTGCAGGACGATCTCGATACGGGTGCCGTTGCCGGCGAGTGCCTCGTCTACGGAGTTGTCGATGATCTCCCAGAGGCAGTGCATGAGGCCCCGCGAATCGGTCGAGCCGATGTACATGCCAGGGCGTTTGCGGACCGCTTCGAGGCCCTCCAGGACCTGGAGATGGTGGGCGGAATACTCGGCGGTCACAAACATCAAGCGTATCCGGGGGGCCCGACGCCGGCTTGCACAGACACGGCCCCGCGGGCCGGCCGTACGCGCTGAGCGAAATGTTCAGGCATCCCGGCATTCTCCCGAGAACCGCGTGGTTATATCTATGGACCCGCACAAGCGGCGACCAAGAGTGACACCGTACAGAGGAGGCACCGCGATGAACACGCTTTCGACCCCTACCGAGCCGGGTTCCGTCCTCGAGTACCGCCTCACCGCGATGGACCGCTGCGACTCGTGCGGCGCTCAGGCGTACATCGCCGCCGAGGTCAACGGCAGTGAGCTGCTGTTCTGCGCCCACCACGGGCGCAAGTACGAAGAGAAGCTCCGCTCCATCGCCACGGCGTGGCACGACGAGACGGCTCGCCTGAGCGACTGAGCCTCAGTCCCCCGCGCGAACCCGGTTCGCGCGGGCTCGGGTTGCCCTGGCTCGGGCTGCACCGCCTCAGTCGGCACGGCGTGAGTCGGCGCGGTACTCCCGCGCGATCGTCGGCGCGACGCGCAAGGCGATCTCTTCCCCGATGGTTCCGATCCGCTCCGCGGCATCGGTGACGCTCATGGGCGCTCCGGCGCCGAGCACGACGACCCCGTCGCCGACAGCCGCATTCTCCCAGCCCGCGACGGTGCTCTCCTCCCCGCCGATCTCCTGAAGGGTCCGGTGGCCCGCAGGCGTCTGGATCGTCAGGCGGCCCGCGAGGGTGGAGGGCAGCCCGTCGAGCGCACCCACCCCGATCCGCACGGCATCCGCATCCACGTGCGTCACGCGCGCCCGAAGACTCGACACGGGACGGATGCCGAGCTCGGCCTCCGACGGCCCTCCCGCCGGCCGGATGCCGTACGCGAAGGCGCCGATGCGCACCAGGTCGTAGCGGAACTCCGGTCGCGCGAAGCCTGCCGCGGAGGCCGCGAGGTGGCGCAGTTGCGGCCGGAGCCCGGCGTCCCGCGCGATGCGGACGGCCTCTTCGTACACGCGCCGGGCCTCGTCGTCCTCCGCGTCGGAGGCCTCGGCGATGTGGCTCCAGATGCCGACGACCTCGATCGCGCCGCTGCGCTCGAGTTCGGCGGCGCGCGCGGCGAACGCCGGCCACTCCTCGGGCCGCACGCCGTTGCGGTGCAGGCCGGTGTCGATCTTGAGATGCACCCGCGCCGTCCCGGCTGCGGCGGCGGCGTCCTCGAGCAGCACGCTGTCGCCGACTCCGATATCGAGGTCGGCGGCGACGGCGGCCTGCGCCTCGCCGAGGGTCGCCACGATCCACACGAAGATGCGGGCGTCGGGGCCGACCTCCGCCCGTACGGCCCGGCCCGTCCGCACGTCGAAGGCGCCGAACCAGCGCACGCCCTCGGCCCATGCGAGCGACACGATGCGCTCGAGCCCGTGCCCGTAGGCGTCGTCCTTCACGACGAGCATGTGATCGGCGGGAGCGATCCGGCGACGGATCTCGGCGAGGTTCGCGGCGAACGCCGCGGGGTCGACGTGCAGCACGGCGGTCATGCCGTGTGCTCCCGCTGCGCCCGCAGCCCGACGGCTGTCACGAGCTCTGCCGCGGTGAAACCGGTCGCGGCGACCCAGTCGGCGAGGCCCGGACCCTCGCCGGCGGCGCCGAAGAAGGCGACCTCGTCGCCGCGCTCGGCGCGCGTCCCACCGATCTCGACGACGCACACATCCATCGCGACGCGCCCGACGATGCGGCACGGCGTGCCGCCGATCGACACCGACGCCCGGTTGCCGAGCCCCCGGACGACTCCCTGCGCGTAGCCGCCCGCGACGAGGGCGATACGGGTGTCGGACTCGGCGCGGTGGGTGAACCCGTACGAGACGCCTTCCCCCGCCCGGAGGTCTTTCGTGAGCAGCACGAACCCCGACAGCCGCAGCACCGGTTCGCCGTCCGACCCCGGCAGCCCGTACACCGCGCCAGGATCGAGGGTCGGCACGCCGGCCGAGGTCACCGCGATGCCCGCCGCCTCCCGGGCGACGCGGTCGATGTCGAGGGCGTCGACGACGACCGCGTCGACCCCGGCCGCCTCGAGCGTGCGGGCGACGGGGAGGACCCCGTGGCCCCACGCGTCGTGACGCAGATCCGCGACGCTGTAGCCGCCGTCCCCGCGCACGAGGAGGGCCTCGACGTTCGCGCGGAGCGCGCCGTGGTCGATCGTCGCGACGGGGGCGCTCCGCCGGAGCCCGGCTGCCGTCATCCCGTCCGCCTGAAACACGCCGTCTAGACTATCGAGGTCCCCCGACCCCGAACCTGGAGAACGCATGCCTTCGAAGGGCCTCGGCCTCGCGCCCCGCCTTCGCTACCTTGCCGGACGCGCCCGCCGCATCGACTTCGGGTCGGTGCTCGAGCGTGCCAAGGAGGCGTCGGAGGAGCACGACCGGTGGCGGCCGCGCATCGTCGCCGACATGCTGTGGCAGGCGGGCTTCAAGAACGTCGGCTTCCAGGACTACATCGACTACGACTTCGCGATGCTCACGAAGGCCGAGCGGGCGACGTACATGACCCACCCGGTGTCGAACCAGCTGTCGCAGAAGTACGACCACCCCGACTTCCGGCACATCTTCCAGGACAAGGTCGCCTTCGACCGCGTCTTCAGCGAGCACCTGCACCGCGAATGGATGGTCGTCGAAGAGGGCAACGCCGACGCCGTGCGCGGCTTCGCCGAGCGCCACGGCACGATCGTCACGAAGGAGCCCGTGGGGCAGGCGGGAACCGGGGTGCACCGCTACCACGCCGCCGAGATCGAGGACTGGGAGGGCTTCCACCGCGGCCTCCTCGAACGCGGCGAGCTCCTGATCGAGGAGGTCATCGTGCAGCACGACGACCTCGCCGCGGTCTGCCCCGGCACGGTCAACACGACGCGCGTCACGGCGTTCTTCGACGGCGAGAAGACGCACATCCTCGCGATCGCCCAGAAGTTCGGGCGCGGCGCCGTGAGCGACCAGATGACGTACGGCGGCTTCTACACGATGCTCGACGACGAGGGCCGCTCGCAGGGCAAGGGGTACGACTCGCACGGCCACATCCACGAGTTCCACCCCGAGTCGGGGGTGCGGATCCCCGACTTCCAGCTCCCGCTCATGGACGAGGTCACCGCCTTCGTCGATCGCGTGGCCCGGGTGGTTCCGCAGGTGCAGTACGTCGGGTGGGACATCGTCGTCACCCCCACCGGCCCCGTGCTCGTGGAGGGCAACTGGGCCGCGGGCGTCTACGAGAACAAGCCGTCCGCGACGGGCATCCGCACGGGCCACAAGCCGCGCTACCGCGCCGCCATCGGCTTCTGAGGCGGGAGCGCCGGCCCCGCCGGACGACCCTCACCGCAGGACGAAGGCCCCCGGCATCCGTCCGATCGTGCGGGGAGGGATGCCGGGGGCCTTCGTCGCAGGACGCCTAGGCCGGGCGGACGATGCCGAGCGGCGTGGACTGATGACCCTGTCCGAGAGGGTTGTCGCGGAGGATCGCGACGAGCTGGTTCTCACGCACCTTGAGGAGGGTCGAGCCGAGGATGTTGCCGCCGATGTCGTTGATGTCGACGACGGCCACTTCGACTCCCCCGCCGATGAGGCCCTTGAGGTGGGCCGCGACCTCGCGCGGGCGCTCGGGACCGAGCACGACGGCCTTGTTGTACGGCGGGATCGTGCCGCTGGTCGGACCGTCGATCGAGCGGGCCTTGTCACCGGCGATCCGGTAGAAGTCGCCCTTGCGTCCGAACGCCTTCGTGACGGCGGAGACACCGGCCGCGAACAGGATGCGGATCGTGCCGCACTCGCGCAGCGCCATCTCCATCGTCTCGGGCATGCCCAGGCCGATGCCGTACGGCGTCTTCACCACGAACTTCGACAGGAAGCGCGCGAGCCGGCGGGGCGTGATGGAGTCGACCGGGTACGAGCGGCCCTGCGTGATCGCGACGATCTTCTCCGTCACGAAGAGGATGTCACCGGGCTGCACGAGATCTTTCGCGTATTCGAGCACGAACGCGTCGAGGTCGTCCCCGGGCATGACGACGCGCGTCCTGATCGGGATGCGTGCGAAGGTCGTGCCCTCGAGGTCGACGGTCAGCGCCTTGCCGGCGTTGGCCTCGGCGCTCATTCGAGGTAGTCCCGCAGGGACTGCGAACGGGACGGATGCCGCAGCTTCGCCATCGTCTTGGACTCGATCTGGCGGATGCGCTCGCGCGTGACCCCGAACGTGTCGCCGATCTGGTCGAGCGTCTTGGGCTGACCGTCGCCGAGGCCGAAGCGCATGCGGATGACGCCCGCCTCGCGTTCGGACAGGGAGTCCAGGAGCGACTCGAGCTGACGCTGCAGCATCGTGAAGCCCACGGCGTCGGCCGGGACGACCGCCTCGGTGTCTTCGATCAGGTCGCCGAACTCGCTGTCGCCGTCCTCGCCGAGCGGGGTGTGCAGCGAGATCGGCTCGCGGCCGTACTTCTGCACCTCGATGACCTTCTCGGGCGTCATGTCGAGCTCGCGGCTGAGCTCCTCGGGCGTGGGCTCACGACCGAGGTCCTGCAGCATCTGACGCTGCACGCGCGCGAGCTTGTTGATGACCTCGACCATGTGGACCGGGATGCGGATGGTGCGCGCCTGGTCGGCCATGGCGCGCGTGATGGCCTGGCGGATCCACCACGTCGCGTAGGTCGAGAACTTGAAGCCCTTGGTGTAGTCGAACTTCTCGACGGCGCGGATGAGACCGAGGTTGCCCTCCTGGATGAGGTCCAGGAACTGCATGCCGCGGCCCGTGTAGCGCTTGGCGAGCGAGACGACGAGGCGGAGGTTCGCGCCGAGGAGGTGCGACTTGGCGCGCTGGCCGTCGCGGGCGACCCACTGCAGGTCGAGTCCCAGCTGCGACGACTTCTCGGCCGCCGTCATGTGCGACAGCTTCTCCTCGGCGAACAAGCCCGCCTCGATGCGCATCGCGAGCTCGACCTCTTCGGCCGCGTTCAGCAGCGGCACCTTGCCGATCTGCTTGAGGTAGTCCTTGACCGGGTCGGCTGTGGCGCCGGTGATCTGCGTCGAGTAGACGGGGATGTCGTCCTCGTCGCTGGACGAGATGACGATCGCACCGGTCGGGAGGGGCTCGGTGAAGACGGGGGCGGTCTTGCCCTCTTCCTCTTCGTCCTCGTCGTCGGCGGCCTCGGCATCCGTCACCGCGGGCTTCTTCGCACGCGCGGCCGGAGTGGTCGCGCTGTCGTCGTCGGAGTCGTCCTCGGACTCGACGTCATCGGCATCGAGCTCGTCGTCGGCGTCGAGCTCGACGTCGTCGTCGATCTCCTCGTCGTCGTCCTTCGCCTTGGCCTTGCTCGCCTTCGCGGGAGCCTTGGCCTTCGGTGCCGTCTTGGCGGCCGTCTTGGCCGGCGCGCGCTTGGCGGCGGGCTTCTTCTCGACCTCCTCGACGGGGGTCTCTGCCTCGGTGTCCTGCGTTGCTCGGGATCGAGGTGTGGTCTTCGTGCTCGAGGTCACGTTTCGCCTTTCATCGGCGGGCGCTGCGTGCGGCGCCCCCCGATCGATTTCGGACACTAGTAAGACCCTTGTCAAGTCCCCGGATCTCTGAGATCACCTCAGGAAAAGGGTTGACAACGGGTCAGGTCATCTATTGTCTCACACTCACCGCTCTGTCAAGGGCGGAAGGGGACTCTGCTGATATCAACGCGCGCGAGGCGGCCGTCATTCCCGCGTCAGGGGCGCTTGTCCTCGTCGCCCGGGCGCGTCGCGAGGAAGCGCTCGAGCTCGGCGGCGAGCTCGTCGGCACTGGGCAGATCGCCCGTGTGGATGATGGGCGTCGCGAGCGTCGAGCCTGCCATGTAGGCGTCGTAGCGCTCTTCGAGGCCCTCGAGCATGCGCGAGAGCTCTTCGCTGCCCGTCATCTGCTCGTCGACCTTCGTGAGGTACTCGCGGTTCTGCTCGCGCAGGTCGTCGCCGCTGAAGACGAGTCCCGTCGCCGCCGCGATGCTGTCGAGGCCGGCGAGGGTCGCCGCGGGGTACTCGGTGTCGCCGAGGTAGTGCGGCACGAGGAGGACGAAGCCCGCGATCGCGAAGCCCTGCTGCGCGAGGCGGTACTCGAGGAGGTGGCCCGCCGTCGCCGGCACCTGCGTGTGCGGCTTCCACACGGAGTGGGCCTCCGTCAGCTCGGCGCGCGTGCCGCTGACCGTCGTCCCGATGGGACGCGTGTGCGGGACGGGCATCGGGATCGCGTGCACCCAGGTCACCGTCGACACCGCGAGGGTCTCGGCGAAGTCGACGACGGTCGCCGCGAACGCGTCCCACGCGAAGTCGGGCTCGTAGCCGGCGAGCACCAGGAAGGGCTGACCGATCGCATCGTGGGCGAGCGAGAGCTCGAGCCGCGGCGGGCGGTAGTCGGTCAGGTGGTCCTGGTCGAACGAGATGATCGGCCGCCGCGCGCGGTAGTCGAGGAGGACGTCGTTCGAGTACACCGCGAGGGGACTCGGGTCGAGCTCGTCGCGCACGTAGTCGACGAGCCCGCTGACAGCGCTTCCGGCATCGGTGAATCCGGTCAGCGCGATGACGAGGGGAAGCCCCGTAGGCACCGGCGGGGCCGACGCGGCACGCTCGAACAGGGGCGCGGACAAGGGCATGGATCCATGCTACGAGCCGCGTCCGCCCGACCGGGTCGAGGTCGTCCCGCTGACAGCGAACAGCGGATCCTAGGATGGTGGGATGTCGTTCCCCGAGCTCGAGTACTCGCCCGCACCGATCCGAGAATCCGACGCAGACGCCATCCTCCTGGCGCTCCCCCCGCTCGACAAGGGCGACTCCCCGGGGCTCGACGACTGGCCGGGCCTGCGCGACGCGCTCCTGGCCACGGGCTTCACCGGCGCCGTCGGCTCTTACCAGCGGGCCTTCGCCCCCGAGTCGACGAGCCTCCCGCTCGCGGTCGTCGGCACGGGTTCGGATCCGGATGCCGCGGCCCTCCGCGACGCGGTCGGCGCAGGCATCCGCACCCTCACCGGCTTCGCGACCGTCGCCGTCGCCGCTCCCGCCGCCGACGAGGCGCTGTGGGGCGCCGCCGCCGAGGGCGCGGCGCTCGGCGGCTACCGCTTCGACGGCTACAAGACGGAGGCGCCCAAGGCCCGCGCCTCGCGCGTGCGCCTCCACGGCACGGCCGAGGTCGACGATGAGTCGGTGGCCGCCGTGACGGCCGTCGCCGACGCGGTCGCCCTCGTCAAGGACCTCGTCTCGATCCCCGCCGAGTGGCTCGGACCCGCCGACTTCGCCGAGCGGGCGGCGGCGTCGGTCGAGAGGCTCCCCGTCACCGTCGAGGTGCTCGACGAAGCAGCCCTCGCGGAGGGCGGCTACGGCGGGATCCTGGGCGTCGGGCAGGGCTCCGACCGGCCGCCGCGTCTCGTGCGGCTCGACTACGCGCCGGAGGGCGCCGCCCGCCACATCGCGCTCGTCGGCAAGGGCATCACCTTCGACACGGGCGGTCTGTCGCTCAAGCCGCCTGCGGGCATGGTCGGCATGAAGTACGACATGTGCGGCGCCGCGACGGCCCTCGCCGTGCTGCGCGCGGCGGCGACCCTCGGCCTTCCCGTCCGCGTCTCGGCGTGGCTGTGCATCGCCGACAACATGCCCTCCGGGCGCGCGACCCGCCCGGGCGACGTGCTGCGACTTCTCGACGGCTCCACGGTCGAAGTGCTCAACACGGATGCCGAGGGCCGCCTGGTGCTCGCCGACGGTCTCGTCGCGGCCAGCCGCGAGCACCCCGATGTCCTCGTCGACATCGCGACCCTCACCGGCGCCATCACGATCGCGCTCGGCACGCGCCACGCCGGCGTGATGGGCGACGACGACGCCGTCGCGCGCTATCTCGCGGCGTCCGCCGCGACCGGCGAACTCGCCTGGCAGCTCCCGCTGCCGGAGCACATGAACGACGAGCTGGACTCCCCCATCGCCGACCTCGTCAACGCGAAGGTGGGCGACCCCGCGGGCGGGTCGCTGTTCGCAGGGCTCTTCCTCCGCCGTTTCGTCGGACGCACGTCGGACGCCGACGACGCGGGGCGCATCCCGTGGGTGCATCTCGACATCGCGGGCGTCGGCATGAACAAGGGCGGTCCCTTCGGCTTCACCGACAAGGGCCCCACCGCGGCGACCGTCCGGTCGCTCATCCGCTTCATCGACGAGGAGGCCGGACGATGACCGACCACAGCTTCGACATCGTGGTGCTGGGCGGCGGAAGCGGCGGCTACGCCGCGGCGCTCCGCGCCGCCGAGCTCGGCAAGTCCGTCGCCCTCGTCGAGAAGGACAAGGTCGGCGGCACGTGCCTGCACCGCGGCTGCATCCCGACGAAGGCCCTCCTGCACGCGGCCGAGATCGCCGACAACGTGCGGGAGTCGGCATCCTTCGGCGTGCGCGCCTCCTTCGAGGCGATCGACCCCGACGGCGTCCGCGCGTACCGCGAGGGGATCGTCGCGAAGAAGTACAAGGGCCTCGAGGGGCTCGTGAAGGCGCGCGGGATCACCGTCGTCCACGGCGAGGGCCGACTCGACGCCGACCGCGCCGTTCGGGTCGGCGACGACCGCTACGTCGGCGCCGACGTCGTCCTCGCGACGGGCTCCTACAGCCGCACGCTCCCCGGTCTCGAGATCGGCGGACGCATCCTGACGAGCGAGCAGGCGCTCGAGCTCACCGAGGTGCCCCGCTCGGTCATCGTGCTCGGCGGCGGCGTCATCGGCGTCGAGTTCGCGAGCGTCTGGCGCTCCTTCGGCGCCGACGTCACCATCGTCGAGGCGCTGGACCATCTCGTTCCCGTCGAAGACGTGGCGCTCAGCAAGGGGCTCGAGCGGGCGTTCCGCAAGCGCGGCATCGCCTACTCGCTCGGCGTGCGGTTCGCGAGCGCGTCGCAGACGTCGGATGCCGTCACCGTGACGCTCGAGGACGGCAAGACGTTCGAGGCCGACTACCTCCTCGTCGCCGTCGGACGCGGACCCGCCACCGCGGGCCTCGGTTTCGAGGAGGCGGGCGTCACGACGGACCGCGGCTTCGTCCTCACGGACGACCGGCTTCGCACCTCGGTGGATCACGTGTGGGCCGTCGGCGACATCGTCCCGGGTCTGCAGCTCGCGCACCGCGGCTTCCAGCAGGGCATCTTCGTCGCGGAGGAGATCGCGGGCCTGGCTCCCGTGCTCGTGCCCGACGTGCAGGTCCCACGAGTGACGTATTCGCACCCGGAGGTCGCGTCGGTCGGGCTCACCGAGGCGAAGGCCGCCGAAGCGCACGGCGCCGACTCGATCGTGTCGTACGAGTACAACCTCGCGGGCAACGGCAAGAGCGAGATCCTCGGCACGTCGGGCGTCGTGAAGGTCGTGCGCCAGAAGGACGGCCCCGTCGTCGGCGTGCACATGATCGGCGACCGCGTGGGCGAGCTGATCACCGAAGGCCAGCTCGCAGTGGGCTGGGAGGCGCACCCCGAAGACGTCGCTCCGTTCGTCCACGCGCACCCGACGCAGAGCGAGGCGCTCGGCGAGGCCTTCCTGGCGCTCGCGGGCAAGCCGCTGCACACTCTGTGAACGCCGACGCGCGAACCTCATCACTAAGCTAGACACGACATCGGCATCTTGAAGGAGACAGTCCCATGAGCACATCCGTGGTCCTCCCCGCGCTCGGAGAGAGCGTCACCGAGGGAACGGTCACCCGCTGGCTCAAGAAGGTCGGTGACACCATTCAGGCGGACGAGGGTCTGCTCGAGATCTCCACCGACAAGGTCGACACCGAGATCCCCTCGCCCGTCAGCGGCGTCCTCGAGGAGATCCTCGTCCAGGAGGACGAGACGGTCGAGGTGGGCGCTGTGCTCGCCAAGATCGGCGACGGCTCTTCGGCTCCCGCCGAGTCGCCCGCGCCCGCCGAGGCGCCCGCCGAGGCCGAAAGCGCGCCGGCGGAGGCCGCGCCCGCCCAGGAGGCTCCCGCAGAGCAGGCGCCTGCCGAGCAGGCCCCGGCTCAGGAGGCACCCACGCAGGAGGCTCCGGCCGAGCAGGCCCCGGCCGCATCCGGCGGCTCCGGCGGCAAGGAGGTCCTCCTCCCCGAACTCGGTGAGAGCGTCACCGAGGGCACCGTCACCCGCTGGCTCAAGCAGGTCGGCGACACCGTCGAGACCGACGAGCCGCTCCTGGAGATCTCGACCGACAAGGTCGACACCGAGATCCCGTCGCCGTTCAGCGGGGTGGTGCAGGAGATCCTCGTGAAGGAGGACGAGACCGTCGCCGTCGGTGCCGCGCTCGCCCGCATCGGTGACAGCGCCGCTCCCGCGGCCGGCGCCCCCACCGAAGAGGTCGCACCCGCTCCCGTGGCCGCCGGACCGGCGACGCCCGAGCCCTCCGCCCCCGCTCAGGAGGCACCCGCACAGGAGACTCCGGCCCCCGCACAGGAGGCACCCGCTGCTCCGGCGCCCGCCGCGCAGGCCGCAGCTCCGGCTGCCCAGGCTTCGGCGCCCGCCGCGCAGGCCCCCGCGCCCGCCACTGACGACTCCGACGTCCCCACCTACGTCACGCCTCTCGTGCGACGCCTCGCCCAGCAGCAGGGCGTCGACCTCGCGAGCGTCACCGGCACCGGTGTCGGCGGTCGCATCCGCAAGGAGGACGTGCTGAAGGCCGCCGAGGCCGCAGCCGCTCCCGCCGCCGCAGCGGCTCCCGCCGCGCCCGCGGCGCCGGCCGCGAAGAAGCTCGAGGTCTCGCCGCTGCGCGGCACGACCCAGCCGATGTCGCGCCTGCGCAAGGTCATCGCCGAGCGCGCCGTGGCCTCGATGCAGGCGACGGCGCAGCTCACGACGGTCGTCGAGGTCGACGTGACGAAGCTCGCCGCCTACCGCGACTCGGTGAAGGCCGATTTCCAGGCCAAGACGGGCGACAAGCTGTCGTTCCTGCCGTTCTTCGCGGTCGCGGCCGTCGAGGCGCTGCAGGCGTACCCGATCATCAACGCGACGGTCGACGGCAACGAGATCGTCTACCCCGCCGGCGAGAACATCTCGATCGCCGTCGACACCGAGCGCGGCCTGCTCACGCCCGTCGTCAAGGACGCGGCCGGAAAGAGCCTCGCCCAGTTCGCGCGGGAGATCGCCGACCTCGCCGCGCGCACGCGCGACAACAAGCTGAAGCCGGACGAGCTGGCAGGCGGCACCTTCACGCTGACCAACACGGGTTCGCGCGGAGCGCTTTTCGACACCCCGATCGTGTTCCTGCCGCAGTCGGCGATCCTCGGCCTCGGTGCGGTCGTCAAGAAGCCGGGCGTCGTGACGATCGACGGCAACGATGCGATCTCGGTGCGTTCGTACGTCTACCTCGCGCTGTCGTACGACCACCGCATCATCGACGGCGCCGACGCGGCGCGCTTCCTGAGCGCCGTCAAGTCCCGCCTCGAGGCGGCGGACTTCTCGGGCGACCTCGGGATCTGAGCTCCGCTCCGCACTCACCGTGGGTGCTCCGCGACGTCATGCACGTCGCGGAGCACCCACGTCTCGTTTCGGCGCACGATGACGACGAGCTGCGACGGCTGATCGCCGGATGCGGCGTCGACGCGCAGCACCGCGGCGCCGCCGAACTCGTCGAGAAGCGTCACCGTGCGCTCCGCGCTCGGGAGGCCGATCACCCCGGCCGGGAATGACGTCTGCGGGCTCTCCTGCAGCGCGGCGCGGCATCCGTCGTCGTCGCAGGAAGCACGCGACGTGAGCAGGCGCTCGAGCGTCGCCTCGAGACCGGCCGGCTCCGGGGTGGCGGCTTCCGCGCCCTCAGCCGACGGGTCGACGGATGCCGAGGCATCCGTCGACGGAGAGTCCGTCGTCGTCGTCTCTGCCGCGTCGGCGGCGGAGGCCGAGGCGGAGGCCGAGGGCGACGGTGCAGACCCGCCACCCGCCGTGGCCGGCCCTCCGGAGGGCCACAGCAGGCCGCCCGTGAGGACGACGCCCGCGACGAGCCCCGCCGCGACGAGGGGCTTCGTGCGACTCGGCGCGCCCTCGCGACGGAAACGGCGCCACACCGCCGTCGTCGCACGCGAGAAGGCGTCGGCGAGGTCGGCGTCCACGTGCATGGCGAGGCGCGAGAGCAGCGTCGGCTCGGGCGCCTCGGCGGCGTGCGGTGCTGCCGCTTCTCCCGCGGCCACGGCGCGGGCGCGGCGCGGGGCGAACACCGTCGTGGCGAGCGGTTCGGGGGTCGCGATCGAGAAGAGCGCTTCCTCGAGGCGAGGAAGCGAGCGCGCGAGACGGCTCGGCTCCGCAGCGACGTCGATGGCCTCCGCGACGACGGCGGCGAGCGATGGCGACGCGATCGCGCGGACATCCTCGAGCAGCGCTCGCGTCGCCTCGGCGATGGACTCCCCCTCCCCGTGGAAGGCGAACACGGGGCGCCCCGCGTCGGTGAGCCACCACCCGCCGCCGCGTGGCCCCTCGGGGAGGAAGCCCGCCTCCGCCAGGCCCCGCAGGCCGCTCACCGCGAGAGTCAGGCACTCTCCGTCCGACAGGCCCGCCTCGTCTCGTCGGGTCAGGAAGTCGTCGACCGTCCCCCCGAACGGCGGGAAGGCGGCGTAGTGGCCGCCGGCCTGGCGCACGAGGTCGCTCGCCCCGACGAGGTGGCCGTCGCGCGATGCGCGCCACCCCGGCCAGTCGTCACCGAGCGCCGGGAGGTCGACGAGGAGAACGGGCCCGTCGGCGTCGTGCGCGAGGAGCGCCGGCCACGGCGCCTCGCTCGGCGCGTCGAGGCGCCGGATGATCCGGTAGGCGGAAAGGAGGGGGTCGTCGGCGGGCACCGCTCCACCCTCCCCGGTGCGCGCGCTCCCGGCGACCGTCCCGGCGCGTTCGGGGAGAGGTCTTCGCCGTCAGCGCACTGTGGAGGAGCGGAGGTGAGCGCGCCCGAAAGGTAGGCTGGACCCATGTCCGGCCGTACGACCGCGCCCGAGAAGCGACCCAACTTCTTCCGGCAGCTGCGCACCCTCTACACGTATACCCACAAGGCCTTCTCGTGGCTCCCGTGGCTCCTCGTAGGCATCTTCGTGCTCTCGATCGGCATCGGCGTCGCGGTCGGCTTCCTCATCCCGCCGGTGGCGTGGTGGAGCATCGTGCTGTGGTCGATCACGGGCGTCATGCTCGGCATCCTCGTCTCCCTCATGACGATGACGCGCCTGTCGACCAAGGCGATGTACCGCCAGATCGACGGGATGCCGGGGGCCGCCGGACACGTGCTGTCGACCTCGCTCGGGCGCAACTGGACGGCCAACGAGATGCCGGTCGGCGTCAACCCCAAGACGCAGGAGGCCGTCTACCGCGTCGTCGGGCGCGGCGGCGTCGTCATCGTCGGTGAAGGCGCCCGCGGCCGTCTGACACGTCTCGTGAACGAAGAGCGCTCGAAGGCGACGCGTGTCGCCTCGGGCGTGCCGATCACGGTGCTCTACATCGGTCACGGCGACGACGAGGTGTCGATCGACAAGCTCGCCTCGACGATCAAGGCGCTGCCGAAGAAGATCGACCGCACGACGCAGGCCGCCGTCATCAAGCGTCTCGAGTCGGTGTCGCAGTCGCTCGCGTCGCTGCCGATCCCGAAGGGCATCGACCCGACGAAGGCTCGCGCGCCGCGCCCTCGCTGAACCTCCGCGCTCAGGCGCGCAGCAGCACCGTGCCGGCGGCCTTGTCGTGAAGGCCGCGCTGATCGGCGTCCCAGATCACCGCGGGGATGACGATCACGAGCAGGAGCGTCCGGACGATCGGCCGCCAGAGACCTGCCCATGCGCCGTCGAGGCGCACGAGGCGCAGGCCGAAGATGCGGTGCCCCGGGCTCCCCTGCGCCACCGGGATGAAGACGATCTGGATGATCGCGAAGATCACGAGGATCGAGAGGGGATCCCATCCCCAGAACCCGGAGATCAGGTAGGCGGCGCCGTAGTCGATGAAGAGCGCGCCGACGCGGCGGCCGAGGCGCGCGATCGAGCCGCTCCCGTGCTCGGGAAGGCCGAGTCGCTCACCGGGATATCGCTGGGTCGCCTGCGTCACCTTCCCAGGGTACCCAGCCGCGCGTAACATGCCCGAAACAATGGTGTCACTGACGGGCAATGCCCCGCGGGTACGGTGCAGGAGGACCCGCGCGAGTGAGTCCCACTTCCCGATGCGTTATCTCTGGAGCCTCAATGTTCAAAGATTCTTCCGAGGTGCTCAAGTTCATCAAGGATGAGGACGTCAAGTTCCTCGACATCCGCTTCACGGATCTTCCTGGTGTGCAGCAGCACTTCAACATCCCGGCAGCAACCGTCGACGAGGAGTTCTTCACCGTCGGACAGCTGTTCGACGGCTCCTCGATCCGTGGCTTTGCGAACATCCACGAGTCGGACATGCAGCTGATCCCTGATGTCTCGACGGCCTACCTCGACCCGTTCCGCGACGCGAAGACGCTCATCATGGTCTTCGACATCTACAACCCGCGCAACGGCGAGATCTACGCCAAGGACCCGCGCCAGGTCGCCAAGAAGGCCGAGAAGTACCTCGCGTCGACCGGGATCGCCGACACGGCGTACTTCGCTCCCGAGGCCGAGTTCTACATCTTCGACGACGTCCGCTACGAGGTGAAGCAGAACTCGAGCTTCTACTCGGTCGACTCCGAAGAGGGCGCCTGGAACACGGGCCGCGTCGAAGAGGGCGGCAACCTCGCCAACAAGACCCCGTTCAAGGGCGGCTACTTCCCCGTGTCGCCGGTCGACAAGCAGGCCGACCTGCGCGACGACATCAGCCTCAAGCTCATCGAGGCCGGACTCATCCTCGAGCGCGCGCACCACGAGGTGGGCACCGGTGGCCAGGCCGAGATCAACTACCGCTTCGACACGATGGTGCACGCGGCAGACGACATCCTGAAGTTCAAGTACATCGTCAAGAACACCGCCGAGCAGTGGGGCAAGACCGCCACGTTCATGCCGAAGCCCCTCTTCGGCGACAACGGCTCGGGCATGCACACCCACCAGTCGCTGTGGAACGGCAGCCAGCCGCTCTTCTACGACGAGAAGGGCTACGGCGGGCTGTCCGACATCGCCCGCTGGTACATCGGGGGCATCCTGGCGCACGCCCCGGCCGTCCTCGCCTTCACGAACCCGACCCTCAACAGCTACCACCGCCTGGTGAAGGGCTTCGAGGCTCCCGTGAACCTCGTCTACTCGGCCGGCAACCGCTCGGCGGCGATCCGCATTCCGATCACCGGTTCGAACCCCAAGGCCAAGCGCATCGAGTTCCGTGCTCCGGATGCCTCGGGCAACCCCTACCTCGCCTTCGCGGCGCAGCTGATGGCGGGCCTCGACGGCATCAAGAACCGCATCGAGCCGCACGAGCCGGTCGACAAGGACCTCTACGAGCTGCCCCCCGAGGAGGCCAAGGGCATCCCGCAGGTGCCGAACTCGCTGCAGGACTCGCTCGACGCGCTCGCGGCCGACCACGCGTTCCTCCTCGAGGGCGGCGTGTTCACGCAGGAGCTCATCGACACCTGGATCGAGTACAAGGTCGAGAACGAGATCAAGCCGCTCGCGCAGCGTCCGCACCCGTTCGAGTACGAGCTGTACTACGGCGTCTGAGCCGACAGCGTTCAGAGCGAGAGGGCCCCGGGATATCCCGGGGCCCTCTCGTCGTTCGCCTGCACACGATCATGGCCATCGCCCACGCTCCAGGGGGCTGACCACCAGGATCCGGACATGGTGCGCCGGCCGGCCGGCCGACGCCTCAGCGGAGCGCCGCGAGCCACTCCCCCACGGCGCGCTGCCACCGCTCGCTGTCCGAGTTCCAGGTCATCGTGTGCTCCGACTCGAAGCTCTCGAGCTGCACGAGGTCGGGCCGCAGGTCCGCGAGCCGCTGCGAGTCGGCGAACGGCGCCGAGCTGTCCTGCACACCATGAAGGATCAGGGTGGGCACCGAGAGCTCGGCCGCGCGGCTGATCCAGTCGAATCGCTCGAGCGGAACGGATGCCTCCAGCCCCACGACTCGCGCGAGGGGGCCGATGCGCAGCCAGGGGCGAGCCAGCAGGCCGAACCACGACGGGAGGCCCGCCCGAGCGCAGTTGGCCTTGATGGTCGCGGTCCAGTCGATGACCGGCGAATCCAGGACGAGAGCGTCGACGGCGCCGCGGAACTCGGCATCCGCCGCCAGCTGCAACGCGATCGCGGCGCCCATCGACCAGCCGATGAGGGTGAAGGAACGCGCGCCGCGAGCGCGCGCGTAGCGCAGAGCCGCCCGCACGTCGTCGGTCTCCGCCGCCCCGAGCGTCGGCCTGCCCGAGCCGGTGACCTGGCCTTCGCGATCGTTGCGGTAGCTCACCACGAGCGATGTGAGGCCCTGACGTGTTGCGACGTCGACGCCGCGCAGCGTCCCGGCCCGTCGGCTCCCCAATCCATGGATGTGGATCGCCCAGTGGGCACCGGTGCCTTCGGGCGAGTGGACCACCCAGGCGGGCGTCGGTCCGGCCGACGTCGCGATCGACACCTCCTCTGCGTCGTGCCCGGCATCGCCCGGACTCTCGTAATACACGGCGCTCCACGACGCACGTCGCCCCTCGCGCAGCGCACCGACCGGTCTGGTCGCGAGGACGATACGCGTGACGGTGTCGGGTCCTTCGCCGACGACCGCCCCGACCTGCGCCCACCCGCCGTCCTCGAGCCACACGTTGTAGACACCGGGCGCCGTCGTCCCCGGACCACGGTCCATGACGACGGCATCGTGTTCACCGTGGCGCAGAGCTGCGCGGATGGCGAGGTCGTAGCGTCGGGCGGTCGCGGGCACCGTCAGCCGGCGCGCGATGACGTACCCGACTCCGGCGAGAGCGGCGCCGACGACCGCGACCGCTGCCGCGCAGATCGAGATCGCCACGCGGCGGGGCGTCATCGGCTCAGGGCACATCGACGACGATACCCGGGCGGCGCGACCGCACGCCTCGATCTGCAGGATGCGTGCCGTCGTGCCGGTCGAGGCTCGCTGATCCCGGCCATCCGCCTCGAACCCGCGCTCGACGAGGGCGCCGCTGCGCGCATGACTGCAGGCTCAGCCGTAGAAGAGCTTCTCGAAGACGCGTCGCGCGCGGCGCGTCGCACCGAGGTAGTCCTCCTCGACCTGCGTCGCCGAGCCGGGCGGATACTCGAGCAGCCGCCCGATCCCCTCGAGCCGGTGGCGATCGGCGGGCAGCACGTCGCTCGTCTGTCCCGACAGCAGCGTGTTGGCCGAACGGAGGCGGCTGGCCAGGCGCCAGGCCGCGGCGAGGCGCTCGGCGCCCGCCTCCGGGACGAGTCCCGCCTCCTCCGCGGCGTGCAGCGCCTTCATCGTGGAGGTGGTGCGGAGCGCGGGCACACGGTGCGCGTGCTCGAGCTGCAGCAGCTGAACCAGCCATTCGACGTCGCTGAGCGAACCCGGACCGAGCTTGAGGTGGCGCGCGGGGTCGACCCCCTGCGGGAGCCGCTCGTTCTCGACGCGCGCCTTGATCCGCTTGATCTCCCGCAGTCCCTGCGGGTCTACGGATGCCGGGTACCTCACCTGATCGGCGAGGTCCATGAACTCGGTGATGAGTTTGACGCTCCCCGCGACTCCGCGAGCGCGCAGGAGCGCCTGCGCCTCCCACGAGAGCGACCAGCGCTCGTAGTAGGCCGCGTACGACTCGATCGACCGCGCGAGGGGGCCGTTGCGACCCTCCGGACGCAGATCGGCGTCGAGGTCGAGCGGGACGCGGTGGTCTTCCGAGTGCCTGCGGAGGGCCGCCACGAGCTTGAGGGAGAGCTCGTGCGCCCGCTGCGGATCGACGTCGTTCGCCTTGTAGACGTACATGACGTCGGCGTCCGAGCCGAAGCCGAGCTCCCGGCCGCCGAAGCGCCCCATCGCGATGACCGAAAAGTCGAGCGAGGCGTCCTCGTGCGGCACGATCTCGCGGCGGACCGCGCGCAGCGTCGCCTGGATGGTGACCTCGGTGATCGTGGTGAGCGCCTCGGCCAGCTCCTCGACCGTGATGATGCCGAGGATCGCCGCCATCGCGGTGCGCAGCAGCTCGCGGCGCCGCAGTCCGCGGATCGATCGCATCGCGTCATCCGTCGACGAGTGCCGGGCCTGGATCGCCCGCGCCTCCTCCTGGAGCGCGTGTCCCGTCCGCGGCACGAGCAGGTCGTCGTCGTCGAGCCACGCGGCGGACTCGGGGATCCACTCCATGAGCTCCCCCACGTACCGCGAGCCCGAAAGCACGCGGGTGAGGCTCTCGGCCGCAGCCGACGAGTCGCGGAGCATGCGCAGGAACCACGGGCTGTCGCCCAGCCGCTCGCTGATGCGGCGGAACGCGAGGAGCCCGTAGTCGGGATCGGCGCCGTCGGCGAACCAGCGGATCATGACGGGCATGAGGTGGCGCTGGATCGTCGCCTTGCGGCTGAGGCCGCTCGTGAGGGCGGCGATGTGGCGGAGGGCGCCGGCCGGGTCGGCGAAGCCGATCGCGGCGAGACGGTCGTGCGCCTGCTCGGGCGACAATGCGCGCTCCTCGGCCGGGAGGGCGGCGACCGCTGACAGCAGCGGCCGGTAGAAGAGACGGACGTGGATGTCGCGCACTTCGCGCTTGACCGCCTCCCACACCGCCCAGACACCCGGCCCCGAATCCGCGAGCTTCGTCGCGCGCGCGAGCACGCGCAGCTCCTCGGGCCGAGACGGCATGAGGTGCGTGCGCCGGAGGCCGCGCAGCTGCATCCGGTGCTCCAGCACCCGCAGGATGCGGTAGTCGCGCGAGAAGGTCGCCGCCTCGGGGCGCCCGATGTAGCCGGCCGTGACGAGTGCCTCGAGGGCGTCGAGCGTGCCGCGCTGGCGTATGCCGTCGTCGCTCAGCCCGTGCACGAGCTGGAGCAGCTGGACGGTGAACTCGACGTCGCGGATGCCGCCGGGGCCGAGCTTGATCTGGTGCGCGAGCTCGGCCGCGGGAATGTGCTCGGTCACCCGCTCGCGCATGCGCTGCACGCTGTCGACGAAGTTCTCGCGTGCCGCGCTCGTCCACACCTTCGGCTGCACGGCGCGCACATACGCCTCACCGAGGTCGGGGTCGCCGGCGATCGGCCGCGCCTTGAGGAGCGCCTGGAACTCCCAGCTCTTGGCCCAGCGGTCGTAGTACGACAGGTGCGAGTCGAGCGTGCGCACGAGCGCGCCCTGCTTGCCCTCCGGGCGCAGGTTCGCATCGACCTCCCACAGCGCCGGCTCGACCTCCGCGCCGGAGGCGCCGCGCATCGTCTGCACGGCGAGGCGCGTCGCGATGTCGACGATGCGGCTCTCGCCCACCTGCGCGAGGGCCTCGTCGTCGGCGCCGGCGACGAAGATGACGTCGACGTCGCTCACGTAGTTCAGCTCGCGGGCGCCGGTCTTGCCCATCCCGATGATGGCAAGCCGGGTCGCGGCGACCTGCTCGCGGGGGAAGAGCCCGGGACCGGCGCCGCCTGACACCTTGGTGCGGGCGACGCAGAGGGATGCCTCGAGCGCCGCGCCCGCGGCATCCGCCAGAATCGCCGCCACCGGTGCGACCTGCTCGACGGGATCCGGGCTCAGCAGATCGAAGGCTGCGATCCGCGCCAGGAGGGAGCGGTAGCGCACACGGAGCGCGATCCAGGCCTTCTCGCCGCCGTCGGACGCGAAGCCCTTTGCCGCGCCGACGGACTCGAGGAGGCTCGCGCGCAGCTCGTCGGTCGACGGGAGGGCCAGGCCCGCGCCCGCGAGGTTCGGAAGCTCCTCGGGATGCCGGAGGTAGAAGTCGCCGAAGCCGGCCGACGCGCCGAGCAGCGCCCACAGGGCACGCCATCCCTGCGCGTCTCGGCGCAGCTCCTGCACCGGGCCGGCATCGCGACGCGTCACGCGTGCCAGCGCGCCGAGCGCGGCATCCGGATCGGCCGCCAACGCCACGTTCTCGGTCAGGATGTCGCGACCGACGTCGAGGGTTTCCCCCAGCTCGCTCAGCAGCGCATCGGCCTCCCGGAGCTCGCCGAAGCCGAGCCGCGCGAGTCCGGTGAGGGTCGAGGACCGTTCGGTCGATGACATGGTCGCCCCGGAGGGTCAGAGCATCTCGAGGTTGCTCTTCAACTCGAAGGGCGTCACCTGCGTGCGGTACTCCTGCCACTCCTTGCGCTTGTTGAGGAGGACGTAGTTGAAGACCTGCTCGCCGAGGGTCTCGGCGACGAGCTCAGACTCCTCCATGTACTCCAGCGCGTGGTCGAGGCTGGCCGGCAGGGGCGCGTAGCCGAGGGCGCGGCGTTCTGTGTCGGTGAGCGACCAGACGTTGTCTTCGGCCTCGGGGGGCAGCTCGTACTCCTCCTCGATGCCCTTGAGGCCGGCGGCGAGCATGAGGGCGTAGGCGAGGTAGGGATTGGCCGCCGAGTCGAGCGCGCGGTACTCCACGCGCGAGGACTGCCCCTTGCTTGGCTTGTACAGCGGCACGCGCACGAGCGCGGAACGGTTGTTGTGGCCCCAGCAGATGAAGCTCGGGGCCTCGTCGCCGCCCCACAGCCGCTTGTAGGAGTTGACGAACTGGTTGGTCACGGCCGAGATCTCGTTCGCGTGACGCAGCAGACCCGCGATGAACTGACGGCCGACCTTCGAGAGCTGGTACTGCGCGCCCTCCTCGTAGAAGGCGTTCGTGTCGCCTTCGAAGAGAGACATATGGGTGTGCATGCCGCTTCCGGGCTGGCCGCTGAGGGGCTTGGGCATGAAGGTCGCGTAGACGCCCTGCTCGATCGCGACCTCTTTGATGACGGTGCGGAACGTCATGATGTTGTCGGCCGTCGCGAGCGCGTCGGCGTACCGCAGGTCGATCTCGTTCTGGCCAGGGCCGCCCTCGTGGTGGCTGTACTCGACCGAGATGCCGAGGTCTTCGAGCATGCGCACCGAGCGGCGGCGGAAGTCGTGCGCCGTACCGCCCGGCACGTTGTCGAAGTAGCCCGCCGAGTCGACGGGCTCCGGGCCGTCCGCCCCGAACGACGAGGACTTGAGCAGGTAGAACTCGATCTCGGGGTGCGTGTAGAACGTGAACCCCGCGTCCGCCGCCTTCGCGAGAGCGCGCTTGAGCACATGGCGGGGATCGGCGACGGCGGGCTGGCCGTCCGGCGTCGTGATATCGCAGAACATCCGCGCCGTCGGGTCGATCTCGCCCCGCCACGGGAGGATCTGGAAGGTCGTCGGATCGGGGTGGGCCAGAAGGTCGGACTCGTACGACCGGGTCAGCCCCTCGATCGCCGAGCCGTCGAAGCCGAGCCCCTCGCTGAACGCTCCCTCGACCTCCGCGGGTGCGATCGCCACCGACTTCAACGTGCCGATGACGTCGGTGAACCAGAGCCGGACGAACTTGACGCCCCGCTCCTCGATCGTTCGCAGAACGAAGTCACGCTGCTTGTCCATCAGATCCTCTCCTGGCCGCCGCGGCCGGACTATTCGCCGCTCTCGCCAGTTCCGGCGGATGAGCCCCAGCCGTCTTCGCGCGCTTCGTCTTCGGACCATGCCCGCGAACGCTCGCGGAGGATCTCGAGGGCGTTCGCGGCCTCCTCGGGGGTGTCGAAGGGGCCGGCGCGATCGATCGCGGGCGACTCGAAGCCCTTCTCGACCTCCCCGGTCGTGAGGTTGTACCAGTACTTCTCGTTGTCGTCCGCCATGGTGACCCCCTTCGATCTGAATCGATCCTACTGATCGCCCAGGTCGCGCTGGATAGGCTGGGCCCATGGCATCGAAGACGAATCGTGCAGTCGGCGTCGACATCGGGGGAACGGGCATCAAAGGGGCGATCGTCGACCTCGAGCAGGGTGTCCTGAAGAGCGATCGCATCAAGGTCCCCACCCCGAAGGGCGCCGAGCCCGATGACGTCCTGAAGGCCGTCAAGGAGGTGCTCGACACGCTCGGCGTGTCGGACGACCGCGACGTGCACCTCGGCGTCGCCTTCCCCGCCATCGTCAAGGGCGGCAGGACGCTGTCGGCGGCGAACGTGTCGAAGAAGTGGATCGGCTTCGAGGCCGAGAAGTTCTTCGAGGACGGCCTGGGCCGCGACATCCATTTCGCCAACGACGCGGATGTCGCGGGAGTCGCCGAAGTGCGCTTCGGGGCCGCGCGCGGCCAGAACGGGCTCATCCTGCTCACGACCCTCGGAACGGGGATCGGGTCGGCCCTGATCTACAACGGCGTGCTCGTACCCAACTCGGAGCTCGGCCACGTGCAGCGGGCGAACGAGGGCGGCGACGCCGAGACCTACGCGGCGTACTCCGCGATGGAGCGCGAGAACCTGTCGTGGGAGGAGTGGGCCGCCAGGCTGCAGTGGTACTACGAGTACATCCAGTTCCTCTTCAGTCCCGACCTCATCATCGTCGGCGGCGGCGTCTCGAAGAACGCCGACAAGTTCCTGCCGCTGCTGAAGATCGACACGCCGATCGTGGCCGCGGTGCACCGCAACAACGCGGGCATCGTCGGCGCCGCCGCGCTCGCGCTGGACTGATCCCGACGCTCGAGAGGGCGATCTCGAGGCTCGAGAGGGCGAATGGGCCGGCCTGTACGCCGGGTTCTGTCCGGGGGCGTGAGCCCCGTGGACGGTCATCTCTCTCGGCGACACGTTGCCGTGCCGCTCCAGCGGCCTACCCGGGGACTCGGCGGGCCGCGTCATCATCCCCTGTCTGGCCTTGCTCCGGGCGAGGTTTGCCGTGCGGATCGTGTCACCACGATCCCGGTGGTCTCTTACACCGCCCTTTCACCCTTACCCCGGCCGGGGCCGGGGCGGTCTGCTCTCTGTGGCACTTTCTCGCGGATCGCTCCGGGTGGGTGTTACCCACCGCCCTGCCCTGTGGAGCCCGGACGTTCCTCGGCGCGCGCGGCGGACCGTGCGCGACGCGACCGTCCAGCCGACCCATTCGCGCTGCCGAGTCTACCGGCGGCGCCTGCGCCTCCCCCGCGTCCGCTCAGTCCTTGACTGCCGTCCGCGACACCTTGAGATCGAGCGGGAAGTCGATCGGAAAGCTCCCGAACAGCAGGCTGCCGGCGGATGCCGCGGCTCCTCGTACGGCCTCGACGACGGCGTCGACGTGCGACTCGGGCGTGTGCACGATGATCTCGTCGTGCAGGAAGAAGGCCAGATGCGGCCGGGCGTCGAAGACCGGCCCGGAGCGGGGCGCCTGCTCGTCGCCGGTGACCGGCGGCATCGCGGCGAGCCTGCCGCGCAGGTCGGCGAGCCATGCGAGCGCCCACTCGGCCGCGGTGCCCTGCACGACGAAGTTGCGCGTGAACCGTCCCCGATCGCGGGCCCAGCGGCGCGCGCGGGATTCGTCGGCTCCGGATGCCTCGGCCTCGCTCGCCCGCAGCTGCGACGCGCGCCAGCCCGATGTGGGCGCGGGTGAGCTGCGACCCAGCCATGTCGAGACGACCCCGCCCTCCTCGCCGACGCGCGCGGCGTCGTCGACGAGCCCCATCGCGCGGGGATACGCGCGCCGCAGCCGCGGGACGAGCCGCCCGCTCTCGCCCGTCGTCGCTCCGTACATCGCGCCGAGGAGGGCGATCTTGGCGTGCTGACGGGTGTCGATCGCGCCGCTGTCGACGATGCCCGAGTAGAGGTCGCGACCGCGCGCCGCATCGGCGAGCTTCTCGTCACGCGCCATCGCCGCGAGGACCCGCGGCTCCAGCTGCGCGACATCGGCCACGACGAGCACCCACCCGGGGTCGGAGCGCACGGCGCCGCGCAGCTGCCGCGGGATCTGCAGAGCTCCCCCGCCCGACGACGCCCAGCGGCCGGTCACAACGCCGCCGGGGACGTAGACGGGGCGGAACCGGTCCTCGTGCACCCATTCGTCCAGCCACGCCCAGCCGTTGGCGCTGAGGAGCCGCGAGAGCTTCTTGTACTCGATGAGCGGCTGGACGACGGGGTGGTCGTGCTCCGAGAGCTCCCAGCGGCTGGTCGATTCGACGGGGAGCCCCGCGCGGTGGAGCGCCCGCAGCAGCTTCGGCTGCGAATCCAGGCTCGCTGTCGGGTCGCCGAGCTCGTGGCGGACGCGGGCCGCGGCATCCTGGAGCCCTTTCGGCAGACCGCCTGCGGGCGGCCGCTCCCCCAGCACGTCGGCGAGGATGCGGTCGTGGGCGGCAGGGTCCCACGGCAGGCCCGCCGCCTGCAGCTCGGCGGCGACGAGCGCTCCGGCCGACTCGGCGGCCAGGAGAAGACGCAGCCTCCCCGGATCGGTCGCGTGGGCGACCGCATCGCGCTGGCGGCGGAACTCCTCGACCGCGTCGGCCAGCCCGTCGGGGACGCCGGTGCGCGTCGCGACATCGTCGAGGGCGAACAGGGCCGCGTCGTCGACGACCTCGGCGGCCGAGGCCGCGTCCCACGCCGTCGCGGCGCGCAGGTCGTCGGCGCCTTCGACGAGCGCCGAGTCGCGCAGGATCGCGTGGCACAGCCGCAGGTCGTGACAGCGGCCCACGCGGACCCCGGCAGCGAGGAGCCGCGGGTACCACGTCGAGGCGTCGTTCCACACCCAGCGCGGCGCCGTGGCAGCCTCCGCGTCGGCGACCCATGCCGCCACCGTCTCGTCGGTCAGGGGCGTGCGCGCGCGCTCTTCGCCCGCCGCGTCGAGCTGCAGGGCCGCGGGAGCGCCGTTCAGGCGCCCGAGGACGATCCAGCCGGCGGGCTCAGCCATCCGCCGGGGCGACCCCGCCGGTCGGCGTCACAGGCCGGACTCCTCCGTGCGCACGAGGATCGCGCCGCACTCGGGGCAGTTCACGACGTCGTCGGACTCCGCCTGCCGGACGGTCTGCAGGTCGGTGCCGGAGAGCACCATGTTGCACGCCTCGCACGTGTTGCGGCGCAGGAGCCCCGCGGCCGTCGTGCGCGTGGCGATGCGGTCGTAGAGGGCCAGCAGGGCGCCGGGGACGGCTCCCGCGATCGCGGCGCGGTCGCGCGAGGCCTGATCGAACAGCGTCGTCGCGTCGGCGACCGCCTGCTTGCCTTCGGCGCTCAGCCGGGCGCCTTCGGCGTTGATCTCCGCGATGAGCGACTCCTGTTCGGAGACGGATGCCTCGGCCCGCTCGAGCCGCTCCATGACGTCGAGCTCGGCATCCTCCAGATCGCTCTTGCGCTTGGCGAGCGAGACGAGCTCGCTCTCGAAGCCCTGAGCCTCTTTCGAGTTGGACGACGAGGCCAGGCGCTCGGCGTCGCGGGCGCGGCGCGCGTCGACGACCGCGACGTCGGACTCGATCCGCTTGAGCTCGGCCTGCAGGTCGTCGCGCGCGCCGAGGCGCGTCGTGAGCTCCTGCGTCAGCTCCTGACGGCGCGCGACGAGTTCGTTCACGCGCGCAGCCTGCGGCGGATTCTTGCGGGCCGCATCGGCGCGGACGAGACGTGCGTCGAGGTCGGCCAGGTCGAGGAGGCGACGCTGGTCTTCGGGGCTGGCTTTCACGCTGTCAAACCTACCGTGGGGCGTCGACGCCGCGACGGCCGGGCGGCTAACATGCGAAGCCCGGTCCACGATGGAGAGGAGCGTGCCATGAGCGTCATGCGCACGAAGTCGGTCGAACAGTCGATCGCCGACACCGACGAGCCGGAGTTCCGGCTCAAGAAGTCGCTCAGCGCCCTCGACCTCACGGTCTTCGGCGTGGGAGTCGTGATCGGCGCCGGCATCTTCACGCTCACCGGTCGCGCCGCCCACGACGTGGCGGGCCCGGCGATCGTGGTGAGCTTCGTCGTCGCCGCGATCGCCTGCACCCTCGCGGCGCTCTGCTACGCCGAGTTCGCCTCCACGGTGCCGGTCGCCGGCTCGGCCTACACGTTCTCGTACTCCTCGCTCGGCGAGCTCTTCGCGTGGATCATCGGATGGGACCTGATCCTCGAGATGTTCCTCGGCGCGAGCGTCGTGGCGCAGGGGTGGAGCGCGTACCTCGGCACGCTCATGTCGCAACTCGGGCTGCCCATACCGGAGGCGATCGGGTACGGCGGCACCGTCGACCTCATGGCGGTGCTGCTCGTGCTGGTGCTCGGCGGTCTCATGACCTTCGGCATCAAGGAGTCGCTCCGGGTCAACCTCGTGCTGGTCGCGATCAAGATCTTCATCGTGCTGTTCGTCATCGTCGCGGGCATCCTCTTCGTCAACCCGGCGAACTGGTCGCCGTTCGTGCCGCCGGCTCAGCCGACCGATGCCCCATCGGGTCTCACGCAGCCGCTTCTGCAGTTCTTCTCCGGCATCGAGCCGACCGCGTTCGGCGTGGGGGGCATCTTCGCCGGGGCCGCACTGGTGTTCTTCGCGTACATCGGCTTCGACGTCGTCGCGACGACGGCGGAGGAGACGAAGAACCCGCAGCGCGACATGCCCATCGGCATCATCGCCTCGCTCCTGATCTGCACCCTCCTCTACTGCGCCGTCTCCCTCGTCGTGACCGGCATGGTCCCCTACCAGGAGCTCGACCCGGCCGCCGCGCTGGCGAACGCGTTCGTGTACCACGGGGCGGATTGGATGGCGACGCTCATCTCGGCGGGCGCCGTCGCGGGTCTCACGACGGTCGTGCTCACCCTCCTCATCGGCGCGACGCGCATCATCTTCGCGATGTCGCGCGACGCGCTGCTGCCGGCGAGCCTGGCGAAGGTGCACCCGAAGCTGCGGACGCCGTGGGTCATCTCGATCATCGTCACCGTGATCGTCGCGATCGTGGCGGGCTTCACGCCGGTCGGCCTTCTCGAGGAGATGGTCAACATCGGCACGCTCTCGGCGTTCGTCCTCGTCTCGGTCGGCGTCATCGTCCTGCGCCGCAAGCGCCCCGACCTCAAGCGCTCCTTCCGCGTGCCGCTGAACCCGTGGCTGCCGGGACTCTCGGCCTTGGTCTGCATCTACCTCATGCTCAACCTGACCGTGGAGACCTGGCTGCGCTTCCTGATCTGGCTCGTCGTCGGGTTCGTCATCTACTTCGCGTATTCGCGGCGCCACTCCCGCATCGGCCAGCCCGGGTACGAGGAGTTCGCGCTCCCGCACGTCGTGTCGCACGAGCGAGACGAGAGCGACGACGACCCGAGGCGCGCCGAGACACGCGGGGAATGAACGGTGGGCCCTGCCGGGATCGAACCGACGACATCCACGGTGTAAACGTGGCGCTCTACCAGCTGAGCTAAAGGCCCGCGCGGCAAGTCTAGAGGCCCGCAGCCGCTGCTCCGCAGGGCTGCGCTCCGCCCCGGAGGGCCCGCGACGCCACAGGACAATCCTGGCGGTCCCGGACTCGGTAGGCTGAGAGATGGTGTGTTGTCGAAGGCGGACAAAGCCGACAGCATCCGAATCCGAATCCCTGGCACGACCTGCCAGATGAAGAGAGGTCCCTTGTGACTGTCAACGATCAGGATCCGTACTCCCAGGGCCCGCTCGACAGCGACCCGGAAGAGACCGGCGAGTGGCAGGAATCCCTGCAGCAGCTCGTCGAGGCCAAGGGATCGGGCCGCGGCCGCGAGATCATGCTGAGCCTCCTGCAGAAGTCCCACGAGCTGCAGCTCAACGTGCCGCAGGTGCCCACGACCGACTACATCAACACGATCGCGCCCGAGAACGAGCCCGAGTTCCCCGGTGACGAGGAGATCGAGCGCCGCTACCGTCGCTGGATCCGGTGGAACGCCGCCATCACGGTGCACCGCGCGCAGCGCCCCGGGATCGGCGTCGGCGGTCACATCTCGACCTATGCCTCGTCGGCCTCGCTCTACGAAGTCGGCTTCAACCACTTCTTCCGCGGTCTCGACGACCCGTCGGGCGGCGACCAGGTCTTCATCCAGGGCCACGCCTCCCCCGGCATCTACGCGCGCTCGTTCCTCGAGGGGCGCCTCAGCCAGGATCAGCTCGACGGCTTCCGGCAGGAGAAGTCGAAGGCGCCCGACGGCATCCCGTCGTACCCGCACCCGCGCCTCATGCCCGAGTACTGGCAGTTCCCGACCGTCTCGATGGGTCTCGGTCCGATCAACGCCATCTACCAGGCGATGACGAACAAGTACCTGACCAACCGCGGCATCAAGGACCTCTCGAACTCGCGTGTCTGGGCCTTCCTCGGCGACGGTGAGATGGACGAGGTCGAAAGCCGCGGCCAGCTCCAGGTCGCCGCCAATGAGGGCCTGGACAACCTGACCTTCGTCGTCAACTGCAACCTGCAGCGCCTCGACGGCCCGGTGCGCGGCAACGGCAAGATCATCCAGGAGCTGGAGAGCTTCTTCCGCGGCGCCGGGTGGAACGTCATCAAGGTCGTCTGGGGCAGCGGCTGGGATCGCCTCCTCGCCAACGACAAGGACGGCGCGCTCGTCCACCTCATGAACACGACCCCCGACGGCGACTTCCAGACGTACCGCGCCGAGGACGGCAAGTTCATCCGCGACCACTTCTTCGGTCGCGACGAGCGCACCGCCGCCCTCGTGAAGGACTGGACCGACGACCAGATCTGGGGCGACCTGCGTCGCGGCGGACTGGACTACCGCAAGGTCTACGCGGCGTACAAGGCCGCGACCGAGCACAAGGGTCAGCCGACCGTCATCCTCGCCAAGACCATCAAGGGCTACGGCCTCGGTCACCACTTCGAGGGCCGCAACGCGACCCACCAGATGAAGAAGATGACGCTCGAGGACCTCAAGCACTTCCGCGACTCGATGCGCATCCCGATCTCCGACCAGCAGCTCGAGGACAACCCCTACCTCCCGCCCTACTTCCACCCGGGCAACGAGGACGAGACGATCCAGTACATGGTCGAGCGTCGCCGCTCGCTCGGCGGGTTCCTGCCGGAGCGCCGCTCGCACCACGTGCCGATCACGCTGCCGGGCGACGACACGTACGCGCTGCCGAAGAAGGGCTCGGGCACGCAGGAGATCGCCACCACGATGGCGTTCGTCCGCCTCCTCAAGGACCTCCTGCGGGCCAAGGACTTCGGCAACCGGATCGTGCCGATCATCCCTGACGAGGCGCGCACGTTCGGCATCGACGCGTACTTCCCGACGGCGAAGATCTACAACCCGAACGGGCAGAACTACACCTCGGTCGACCGCCAGCTCCTGCTCGCCTACAAGGAGAGCCCGCAGGGCCAGATCCTCCATGTCGGCATCAACGAGGCGGGCGCGGTCGCCGCGTTCACGGCGACGGCCACCTCGTACGCGACGCACGGCGAGCCGCTCATCCCGGTCTACGTCTTCTACTCGATGTTCGGCTTCCAGCGCACCGGCGACGCACAGTGGGCGGCAGGCGACCAGATGGCGCGCGGCTTCATCATCGGCGCGACGGCCGGACGCACGACGCTGACCGGCGAGGGCCTGCAGCACGCCGACGGCCACTCGCAGCTCCTCGCGTCGACCAACCCCGCGACGGTGTCGTACGACCCCGCCTACGGGTACGAGATCGCGCACATCGTGCGCTCGGGCCTGGACCGCATGTACGGCGGCAACCACCCCGACCCCAACGTCATGTACTACCTCACGGTCTACAACGAGCCGCTCGTGCAGCCCGCGGAGCCCGAGGGCGTCGACGTCGAGGGCATCGTGCGCGGCATCCACCGCATCTCGAGCCCGGAGGGCGAAGGCCCCCGCGCCCAGCTCCTCGCGTCGGGTGTCGGTGTGCCGTGGGCGCTCGAGGCGCAGCAGCTGCTCCGCGACGACTGGGGCGTGCAGGCCGATGTGTGGTCGGTGACCTCCTGGTCGGAGCTGCGTCGCGACGGCCTCGCCGCCGACGAGCACAACTTCCTGCACCCGGGTGCGGAGCCGCGGACGGCGTACGTCACCGAGAAGCTGCGGGATGCCGCGGGCCCGGTCATCGCCGTGAGCGACTGGATGCACGCCGTGCAGGACCAGATCCGCAACTGGGTGCCGCAGCGCTACGCGACGCTCGGCGCCGACGGCTTCGGATTCTCCGACACCCGCCCCGCCGCGCGCCGCTTCTTCAAGATCGACGGTCCGTCCGTCGTCGTGCGGACGCTCCAGGCGCTCGCCGAGGACGGCGTCGTGGACCGCAGCCTCGCGGCCCAGGCGATCGAGAAGTACCGGCTGCACGATGTCACCGCCGGCACGAGCGGCAACGCAGGCGGCGAAAGCTGACCCAGCGGATGCCCGCCAGTTCAGCGCCGATGGACAAGGCCGAGACGCTCGCGTGGCTGCGACGCATCTCGGGCGACCTTGCGACGGTAACCATCAAGCGGCTGGAGGACACGCTCCCCTGGTACGCCGAGATGCCGCCGGCGCGACGATCGGCCGTCGGTCTCGTCGCGCAGGCGGGCATCACGTCGTTCATCCAGTGGTTCGACGACCCCAACTCGACGCCGTGGATCGCCGCCGACATCTTCGCGGCGGCTCCGCGTGAGCTCTTGCGGAGCGTGAGCCTGCAGCAGACCCTGCAGCTCATCCGCGTCACGGTCGAGGTGACCGAGGAGCGCGTCGCGAGCAAGAGCGAGCCCCTCCGCGAGGCGATCCTCCTCTACTCGCGCGAGGTGGCGTTCGCGGCGGCCGACGTCTATGCCCGCGCCGCCGAGACCCGAGGCCTGTGGGACGCCCGGCTCGAGGCGCTCGTCGTGGACTCGATCCTCACCGGCGAGGCCGACGAGGAGCTTCCGAGCCGTATCGCGGCCCTCGGCTGGCACGGCCACGGCGAGGTCGCGGTGCTCGTCGGCACGACTCCGCCCATGCTCGACGTCGATCAGCTGCGCCGCACCGCCCGAAAGCTCGGCGTCGACGTGCTCATCGGCGTGCAGGGCTCGCGCCTCGTGCTCGTGCTCGGTCGCGCCGAGCTCCCCGCGCGCAGCGAGGAGCTCACCGCGGAACTCCCCTTCCCCGAGATCGCACGGCGCCTGGAGCCCGGCTTCGGCCCGGGGCACCTCGTGCTCGGACCCCCCGTGCCCGCGCTCATCGACGCGAGCCAGAGCGCCCGGGCCTCGCTCGCAGGCTTCGCCGTCGCGCGCGCCTGGCGTCACGCGCCGCGGCCGGTCGAAGCCGACGACCTGCTCCCCGAGCGGGCCCTCGCGGGAGACCCGCTGGCGAAGCAGACGCTCGTCGAGAAGATCTTCCGTCCCCTGCAGCAGCACAGCTCGGACCTCGTCGCGACGCTGTGGAGCTATCTCGACAACGGCCGGTCGCTGGAGGCGACGGCGCGCGAGCTGTTCGTCCACCCCAACACGGTGCGCTATCGACTGAAGCGCGTGTCGGAGGTGATCGGATGGGATGCCACCGGTCCCCGTGAGGCACTCATCCTCCAGACGGCTCTCATCCTGGGGTCGATCGGCACCGACGCGACGCGCAGACGCCCCCCGTCGCCGCGTCGCACCCACGGATGATCCTGTACCCGATAGACAAAGCATCTCCGGATTTCTGTGCGACGATCGCCAGCTGGCCGGATCCGATCCTTGGAAGGATGGACCAGTGATCATCGCGGTGTTCCCCGGGCAGGGCTCTCAGTCCCCCGGTTTCCTCACGCCCTGGCTCGAGCGGGACGGTGCCGCCGAGCGGCTCGCGGAGTACTCGGAGTGGGCCGGAGTCGATCTCGTCGCCGCCGGCACCGAGTGGGACGCCGACACGATCCGCGACACGAAGGTCGCCCAGCCGCTCATCGTCGCCGCGAGCCTGCTGTCGTGGAACGCGCTCGGATCCCGAGAGCACGTCGCGGGTGTCGCCGGCCACTCCGTGGGCGAGTTCGCTGCGGCCGTCGCGGCGGGCATCCTCACCGAAGAAGACGCGCTGCGCCTCGTCGGGCTGCGCGGCCGCGCGATGGCAGAGGCGGCAGCGGCTGCCGAGACGGGCATGAGCGCCGTGCTCGGCGGGGACGAGGCATCCGTCGTCTCCCGTCTCGAGGAGCTCGACCTCACACCCGCGAACTACAACGGCGGCGGGCAGATCGTCGCCGCCGGCGCGCTCGGGGCGCTGCAGCAGCTCGCCGCCGAGCCCGTGCAGGGCACGCGGGTCATCCCGCTGCAGGTGGCGGGCGCCTTCCACACGCGCTACATGGCCCCCGCCGTCGAGGCGCTGCGCGACGCCGCCGCGCAGGTCGCCACCGCCGCCCCGGCCGTGCGCATCTGGACGAACCGCGACGGTTCGGCTGTCGAGTCGGGCGCGGCCTACCGCGATCTGCTCGTCGAGCAGGTCGCCTCGCCCGTGCGCTGGGACCTCTGCATGGCGTCGTTCGCCGAGACCGGCGTCGCGGGCATCGTCGAGCTCAGCCCCGCCGGCACCCTCGTCGGTCTCGCCAAGCGCGCACTGCGCGGCGTCCCCGCCGTCGCGGTGAAGACTCCCGACGATCTGGCGTCGGCCGACGCCCTCCTGAACGGAGCACAGTCATGACGCGTTCGCTCATCCAGCCCACGGGGGCCGCGCACACCCGCATCTATTCGTACGGCGCGGCCCGCGGCGAGATCGCGGTGCCGAACGACGACCTCGTCGGCCCGATCGACTCGAGCGACGAGTGGATCCGCCAGCGCACCGGCATCATCACCCGCACGCGCGCCGTGAAAGAGACGACGGCGATCGATCTGGCGACGGATGCCGCGCGCGAGGCGATCGAGCGCTCCGGCGTCGCGGCATCCGACGTCGACGCCGTCATCGTCGCGACCATCAGCAACCCGAAGCAGTCCCCTTCGGTGTCGGCGATCGTCGCCGATCGCGTGGGAGCCAATCCTGCCGCGGCCTACGACGTCAACGCCGCGTGCGCGGGCTTCGCGTACGGCGTCGCGCAGGCCGACGCCCTCATCCGCGGCGGCCTCGCGACCTACGTCGTCGTCGTGGGCACCGAGAAGCTGAGCGACATCGTCGACCCCACCGACCGCAGCATCTCGTTCCTCCTCGGCGACGGCGCCGGCGCCGTCGTCATCGGGCCGAGCGACACGGCAGGAATCGGGCCGACGGTCTGGGGCTCCGACGGCTCCAAGGCCGACGCGGTCGGCATGAACCACACCCTCACGGAGTTCCGTGACGGCGAGGCGCCGTGGCCGACGCTGCGCCAGGAGGGCCCGACGGTCTTCCGCTGGGCGGTCTGGGAGATGGTGAAGGTCGCGCGCCAGGCCCTCGAGGCCTCGGGGATCGACGCATCCGACCTCGCCGCATTCGTCCCCCACCAGGCGAACATGCGCATCATCGACGAGTTCGCCAAGCAGCTGGGCCTCCCCGACACGGTCGTGATCGGTCGCGACATCGAGACGACGGGCAACACGTCGGCCGCCTCGATCCCGCTCGCGACGCACCGCCTGCTCGAGGAGCACCCCGAGCTCAGCGGCGGGCTCGCGCTTCAGATCGGGTTCGGCGCCGGACTCGTCTTCGGCGCTCAGGTCGTCCGCCTTCCGTGACGCCGAACCGCCCGACCCTAGACTGAACAGCGGTCCCGCTCAGGGTCCGCGAACCCCCGAGAAAACAGGAGAGACAATGGCATTCACCAACGACGAGGTCCTCGCCGGACTGGCGGAGCTCATCACCGACGAGACCGGCATCTCGGCCGACGAGGTCGCGCTCGACAAGTCGTTCACCGACGACCTCGACATCGACTCCATCTCGATGATGACGATCGTCGTCAACGCCGAGGAGAAGTTCGGCGTCACCATCCCCGACGACGAGGTCAAGAACCTCAAGACCGTCGGCGACGCCGTCACCTTCATCACGTCCAACCAGGCGTAAGAAGCCATCCGGTGGGGGCTTCGGCCCCCACCGGCTCAAGCGAGGGATCACCCAACCACATGAGCAACTCCCGCATCGTCGTCACCGGCATCGGCGCGTCGTCGCCCCTGGGCGGCACGGCTCCCGAGAGCTGGTCGGCGCTTCTGGCCGGTGAATCCGGTGCGCACACCCTGGAGAACGACTGGGCCGAGCGGTACAGCCTGCCGGTGACGTTCGCCGCCGAGGCGAAGGTGCGTCCCGACACGGTCCTCGAGCGGCCGGTCGCCAAGCGCCTCGATCCCTCGTCGCAGTTCGCCCTCGTCGCCGCCATGGAGGCGTGGGCCGACGCCGGAGCCCCCGAGGTCGACCCCGACCGACTGGGCGTCGACTTCGCGACCGGCATCGGCGGACTTCACACCCTGCTCGACGGATGGGACATCCTCCGCGAGAAGGGCCCGCGGCGGGTCCTGCCCATGACGGTGCCGATGCTCATGCCCAACGCGGCGGCCGGCAACCTCTCGCTCCACTTCAACGCACGCGCCTACGCCCGTACGGTCGCGAGCGCGTGCGCCTCGAGCACGGAGTCGATCGTCAACGCGGTCGAGCACCTGCGCTCGGGCCTGGCCGACGTCGTGATCGCGGGCGGCACCGAGTCGGTCATCCACCCCGTCACGATCGCCGCCTTCTCCTCGATGCAGGCGCTCTCGCGCCGCAACGACTCCCCCGAGACCGCCTCGCGCCCCGGCAGCATCGACCGCGACGGCTTCGTCATGGGCGAGGGCGCCGCCGTGCTGATCCTCGAGACCGAGGAGCACGCGAAGGCCCGCGGCGCCAAGATCTACGCGGCCGTCGTCGGCGGCGGAGTGACGGCCGACTCCTACCACATCACGGCGAACGACCCCGAGGGCACGGGTGCCGCGCGCGCGGTGCGCATGGCCCTCGAGATGGCGGGTGCCTCACCCGATGACGTGACCCACGTCAACGCCCACGCGACCTCGACGCCCGTCGGCGACCCGAACGAGTACGTCGCCCTCAAGACGGTGTTCGGCTCGCGCATCGACGACATCCCCGTCTCTGCGACGAAGGCCTCGACGGGGCACCTCCTCGGCGGCACCGGCGCGCTGGAGGCGATCTTCACGGTCCTCGCCATCCGCGACCGCGTCGCTCCGCCCACGATCAACATCACGACGCAGGACCCCGACGTGCCCTTCCGCATCTCCGGTGAGGTGCAGCCCCTCGGCGAGGGCCCGCAGCTCGCGATCAGCAACTCCTTCGGCTTCGGCGGACACAACGCCGTCGCGGCGTTCGCCTCGGTCTGAGCCGCACCGCGCACGCGAAGAGGCCCCCGGGAACCTGACGGTTCCGGGGGCCTCTCTCCTCTCAGGCGGCGATTCGCTTTCCCAGCCTCCGGGTTCAGCGGCCTCCGATCACCGGTAGTCGCGCCTCGTCCGCCTGACGTCTTCAGTTGTGGATTCCGGATGCCGCGACCCGCGGCGCCCGGTCAGCCGACCTTGTGCAGCCAGACGACGGGGGCGTCGTCGCTCGCGTGCCGGAACGGCTCGAGCTCGTCGTCCCATGCGGCGCCCAGGGCGACCTCGAGCTCGCGCTGCAGTTCGGCGAGGTCTCCCGCCGACACCTCCATCGCGTAGCGCACGCGGTCTTCGCCGATGACGACGTTGCCCGCGGTGTCGGTCTGCGCATAGTGGATGCCGAGACCCGGCGTGTGCATCCACCGTCCGCCGTCGCTGCGGGGGGTGGGGTCTTCGCTCACCTCGAAGCGCAGGTGCTCCCACCCGCGGATCGCCGTGGCGAGGGCCGCGCCGGTGCCCGCGGGGCCTTCCCAGTAGAACTCGGCGCGACGGCAGCCGGAGAGGACCGGCTGGTCGTCCCAGTCGAAGTTGACGGCCCGCCCGAGGGCACGACCGACCGCCCACTCGAGGTGGGGGCACAACGCGCGTGGCGCGGAGTGGATATAGATCACTCCACGCGCTTGTGGTGTCGCCATAGTGTCTCCGTTTCACCAGGTAGTTCTTCCCCAACGACCTGAACGGAACTGCGACTGCTCTTCTGTTGTGCTGGGGCCATTATCACCCACGGTCCGGCGTAATGACAAGCGTGTCATTCGTGTCGCCTGTAGGCTCGTTGCGCGCCCTCAGCGGCGCACGGGGCGGTGGCCAAGCTGGTCAAGGCAGCGGGCTCATAACCCGACGATCGTGGGTTCAAGTCCCACCCGCCCTACGGATGCGCGGCGGGCTTGTCCCGCCGCGCATCCGTGTGCGTGGGTGGCTGCGCGAATCCACCCGTGGGCGGGCCCGGTGCCGCCGGAGGCTCCGCGCCGCGAAGCGGCGTGTGGAGTGGCGGGAGGGACAAGTCCCACCCGCCCTACGCACTTCTCCACAGGTCGCTGTCAATCCCGCCGGCCCGAGCCTCGCTTCTTGCGAGGATGTTCGGGCGACGAAGGGAACCGGACTTGGCAGAGCGATCGATCGCGCGGACGGCACGCGACTATTTCGGCTGGGAGCACCTGCGCGACGGGCAGGAGGAGGCCGTCTCGGCGCTGGTCGACGGCCGCGATGTCATCACCGTCCTGCCGACGGGCGCCGGCAAATCGGCCGTCTACCAGCTGGCCGGAGCGATCCGCGACGGCGTCACGGTCGTCGTCTCGCCCCTCATCGCGCTGCAGCGGGATCAGCTGGCCAAGCTCGACGAGACACCGCGTGCGCCGCGCGGGGTCGCGATCAACTCGTCGCTCAGCGACCGCGCGGTCGAGGACGCATGGGCGGCGCTGGCCGACGGCGCGGCGGAGTTCGTCTTCGTCGCCCCCGAGCAGCTGGCGAAGGATGACGTGGTCGAGCGCCTGCGGCAGCTCCACGTGGGCCTCCTCGCCGTCGACGAGGCGCACTGCGTCGCGAGCTGGGGCCACGACTTCCGCCCCGACTACCTGCGGCTCGGCGATGTGCGCGCGCGACTGGGAGACCCGGTCACTGTCGCGCTGACGGCCACGGCGGCCGAGCCCGTCCGGGCGGAGATCATCGCCCGTCTCCGTCTCACCGACCCCGTTCTGGTCGTGCGCGGCGTCGACCGGCCGGGCATCGAGCTGCGGGTGCACCGATCGACGTCGGACGACGACAAGCGCGACGCCGTCATCGAGGAGGTCCTCGCCCTCCCCCTCCCGGGCCTGGTCTACACGGCGACGCGTCGTGAGGCCGAGCAGTATGCCGAGACGCTTCGCGAGCGCGGACTGCGCGCCGCCGCCTATCACGCCGGGCTGGTTGCCCGCGAGCGGTCCGGGGTGCAGGACGCCTTCCTCGACGACGGCCTCGATGTCGTCGTGGCGACCAACGCCTTCGGGATGGGGATCGACAAGCCGAACGTGCGTTTCGTCGTCCACGCCTCCGTGCCGGAGTCTCTCGACGCCTACTACCAGGAGCTCGGCCGCGCCGGCCGCGACGGCGAGGCCGCCTCCGCGGTGCTGTTCTACCGGTCCGAAGACCTGGGCCTGCGGAAGTACTTCGTCGCACGCGGTGTCGACAGGGCGCGGGCCGCCGCGGCCTACGCGGCGATCGAGGCATCCGCTTCTCCCCTGCGGCCGAAGGATCTCGCCGAACAGCTCGACGTGTCGGCGCGCACCGCGACGGGCCTGCTGAACCTGCTCGCCGAAGGAGGGGCGGTCTCGCTCACCCGCCAGGGTGCGAGGACGCGCCGTGGACTGACGCCCGACCAGGCCGCCGACGCCGCCGAGGATGCCTCGGAGCGGCGTGAGCGGATCGAGGAATCGCGCCTGGAGGTCATGCGCCGCTACGCCGAGACGCGCGACTGCCGCCGACGGGTGCTCCTCGGGTACTTCGGCGAGGAGCTCGCCGAGCCGTGCGGGCACTGCGACACGTGCCGCGCGGGCACGGCCAAGACCGACACGGTCGACGAGTCCGCGACGCCCTATCCGGCGGGGGCCGACGTCGAGCACGTCGAGTGGGGGCACGGAAGCGTCGTGGATGTCGAGAGCGACCGGATCACGGTCTTCTTCGACGATCAGGGCTACAAGGTGCTGGGGCTCGAAGCCGTCGAGGAGCACGGCCTGCTCACCCGGGTGTAGCGGCTGTCGCCGCTCAGTGATCGCCTTCGGGGCCCGGCGTCGGTGGCGGCGTGCTGCCCCGCTGGATGGGCAGTTCCTGGCTGTCGAAGAGCACCTGAGGGTGGAAGCGGGCGAGGGTGATCACGCCGAAGACCGCGATGATGCCCGCGATGCCGAAGCCGACGAACGCCCACGGCGGGGCGTTGGCCGCCTCCTGCAGGACGGTGAGGCCGATGAGCACCGCGACGATCGGGTCGACGACGGTGAGGCCCGCGATGACGAGGTCGGGCGGTCCGACGGCGTAGGCCGTCTGCACGAAGTACGCGCCGATCGCCACGGCGGCGAGAAGTGCGACGATGCACAGGATCGTGAGCCAGTCGAAGTCGTTGGCCTTGATGCGCTCTATGACGACCTTCGCGAGTGTCGCGACGAAGCCGTAGATCATGCCCGAGGCGACGATGTAGAACAGCGCCTGGCCGCGCTTGCGCAGCCACAGCCACAGCCCGCCGAGCGCGAGGAGGACGATCCCGAGGAGCGAGAGGATGACGATCGTCTCGCGCGGAGTGACGGGGTTCTCGGTCGCGAAGAACGCCGCGATCGTGACGAAGATGAAGATGCCGCCGACGCACGCGATGATCGCCATGACGGAGCGCCCCGTGGGTTTGATCCCCGTCACCCGCGAGTTCAGCAGCGTCGTGATGACCAGCGAGATGGCGCCGATCGGCTGGACGATGATGAGGGGCGCGAAGGCGAGAGCGCTCAGCTGACAGATGATCGCGAGGCCCAGCATCCCGGTGCCCGCGACCCACGAGGGCCGCTTGAGGAGGCTCAGAAGCTGGCGGCCGCTCAGCCCCGCCTTGCCGGACGAGCCGCTCAGCCGCTCGACCTTCGTGACCCCGCGGTGCTGGTACTGCGCGCCGAACGACATGAAGACCGCGCCCAGGAGCGCCAGCGGGATGCCGATCAGGATGGCCGGATCGCGGAAGAAACCGATGAGGTCGTCGGTCACCTCATCGAGAGTCATCGCCGCCCACACCACCCTCCGACACTAACCGCACCCATGCCTCGATAGGCTCAAGGCGTGGCCGTTCTCCCGATTCGCATCATGGGCGATCCCGTTCTGCACGCACCGGCTTCGACCGTCGAGCAGATCACCGACGACATCCGCACGCTCGTGGCGGACATGTTCGAGACGATGGATGCCGCGCCCGGCGTGGGCCTGGCGGCACCGCAGGTCGGGGTTCCGCTGCGGATCTACACGTACTCCTACCCCGACGACGAGGGCGAGCCGTGGCGCGGGGTCATCATCAACCCCGAGCTGTGGATGCGCCCCCTCGTGCCGGGCGAACCCGACCCCGACGACGAGTCGGAAGGCTGCCTCTCGTTCCCCGGCGAGCGGTTCCCGCTCCGCCGATCCGAGCAGGTGCTCGTCACGGGCATCGATCTGGAGGGGCTGCCCGTCCGCATCGAGGTCGACGGCTGGCGCGCCCGCATCATGCAGCACGAGTTCGATCACCTCGACGGCATCCTCTACATCGACCGTCTTGACGACAGCGACTGGAAGACGACGCAGAAGATCGCCCGCAAGCGCGGCTGGGGGCGCCCCGGCGCGTCCTGGACGCCGGGCGTCGACGACATCGAGGCCTGAGCCCGGGCGATGCCCGGTTGCCGATGCAGATTTCCTCGGCACTACTGCATTCTCCGATTGCCGTAGGGGCTCGGTGACGTCGCGCCGATAGGCTCCTGCACGTCCAGGCCCGACGCCGCGGTCGCGTGCCATGCCCATCTCGCATGCCATCGGAAGGAGTGTCGTGGGCGACCGTCCCGTCCCGGACACCTCGTCGCGCCTCGTCGGTCCCGCGTGGTTCCGGAAGGCGCTCGCGGTGCTGCTGCTCACCGCGGCCTCGCTCGCGATCGCGGCGCCCGCGTCTGCGGCCTCACCGTCTCCGCTTCCCTCGCCGAGCGCAACGGCGTCGGAGGCCGCCGCCGATCTCCCCCCGCCTCGGAGCGCGTCGCTGTCACCCGAGTCGGGCGCGTACTTCGGCGCGACGCTCGACTGGAGCATCGACACGACCGCGCTCGAGTCCGACCGGCTCGGGCTGGTTCCGGCCGTCCACGAGCACACGACGCGGATGCCGGTGAGTGACATCGAGAAGCGCTACCTCGGGGAGTTCTTCCGCCAGACCGACGCCTCCGGCGCCCTCGCCGTCGTCACACTGCAGCCCTCCGGCGACCTCGCCGGCTTCGACCGGGCCGCCGCCGAGCAGGTCGTCGCCGCACTCGCGCAGAGCCGGGGGGATCGAGGCATCCCGTTCTACGTCCGGTTCGCGCCCGACATGAACGCGAGCTGGGTCTCGTGGGGCCAACGGCCGGAGGAGTACGTCGCGGCATACCGCGTCTTCGCCGCGGCGCTGCGCGACGCTCTCCCGGACGCCGCGCTCGTGTGGTCGCCGGTCGCGGGCGACACGTACCCGTTCCGCGATCCGCGACCCACCGCCGACCCCGCCCTCGATACCGACGGCGACGGCCGCCTCGCCTTCGGCGACGATCCGTACGGGCCGTACTACCCCGGCGACGCGGTCGTCGACTGGGTGGGGCTCGCCGTGTATCACGACGACAGCGGCGGCGGCGCGCCCACGAACACCCTCCCGCGCGCAGGGGCACTCGAGGCCGACCTGTCCGGACCGGGCGATCTCGACTTCTACGGCCGGTTCGCCGCGGCGACGGACACCCCGATGATGCTCGAGACGGCGGCGCTGTACGCCCCCGCGAGCGGCGGGGACGGCGCTCTCGCGATCAAGCGCGAGTGGTGGCGCCAGATGATGGATGCCGTCGCGGACGACTCCCACCCTCTCATCGACGTCGCTCTGTGGCGCGACTCCTCGTCGCGACGAGTCGTCGTCGGCGAAGTCGTGCTCGACTGGAGCATCTCGGGCTCCCCGTCAACGGCTGCCGCCTTCCGTGCCGACGCGAAGACGAGCGCACTCGTGTTCGGGCCCGTGTATCAGCCGTCCGGCGTGACACCGGGTGCCGCGGCGGGCGGCCTGACCCTCTCCGGCGCCGCGGCGTGGGCTGTCGTCATCGTCGTGCTCGCCGCCACCGCCGGACTCGTCGTGTGGGGACTGGGCAGGGGGCGCGGCGCGCGGCTCTCCTACTCCGGACCGCCCAACCGCGACCTCCGGATCGATCTGCTGCGGGGCCTTGCGATCGTCTTCGTCGTCGTCAACCACCTCGCCCTCACCTCGCTCCTCCAGAACGCGACGCAGGAGGCGATCGGCGTCGTCTCGGGCGCCGAGCTGTTCGTCCTGCTCTCGGGGGCGGTGCTCGGGATGGTCTACCGGCCGAAGCTCGTCGCAGGCGGCATCGGCGAGGTCACCATCCGCACGACACGCCGCGCGTGGAAGCTGTACGTCACCGCGCTCGTCGTGGTGCTGATCGTCGGCGCCGTCAGCCTCATCCCGCTCGTGAACGCGCTGCCCGTCACGACCTTCGTCGACCAGGGAACCGGCGGTGCCGGCAGTGACGCCACGGGCCGCGTGTACGAGCTCTACACGAACTTTGACACGGTGCTCGGCTACCCCGTCGACCCCTCCATCGTGGTCGACCTCGCGCTCCTGCGACTCGGGCCGTGGCAGGTCAACGTCCTGGGGCTCTACGTCATCATGCTCGCGCTCTCGCCGCTGATCCTCTGGGCGCTCTCGCGCCGGCGGTGGGCTCTCGTGCTGGCCGTGAGCTGGGGCGTGTACGTGCTGGAGCGGTTCGTGTCGACGCGCCTGCTGCCTTCGCAGTTCGAGGACTCGTTCCCGCTTCTCACGTGGCAGGTCCTGTTCGTCACGGGGACCGTCGCCGGGTTCCACCGCCGCGAGATCCTGCAGTGGTTCTCGACGCGGTTCGGCTCGGTCGTCCTGGGCGTCTGCGTCATCGCCACAGCCGTGCTCGCGCTCTTCTCCTGGAACAACCCGTACCTTTCGAGCTCGTACGACGTGCGGCTCGGGATCATCCCCGCCAACGACTTCGCGGCGCTGTACTCCACCCTGTTCGAGCGCACGACCCTCGATCCGGGGCGGCTCGTCAACGTGTTCCTCGTCACGATCACGGCGTACGCGCTCCTCAGCGTCCTGTGGCAGCCCGTCAACAAGGTGCTGGGCTGGTTCCTCCTGCCGCTCGGCCAGGCCACGCTGTACGTCTTCGTCATGCACGTGTTCTTCGTGCTGCTGATCGCCAACGTGCCCGGTCTCAACGAAGGGAACGTGCTCATCGACACGCTCGCCTACGTCGTCGTCCTCGCCATCCTGTGGATCATGGTGAAGACCCGGTTCCTCTTCTCGGTGGTCCCGCGATGAGCCGGCGACGGGGCTCTGACGGCGACACCCGCAGCACGCTGGCTTCGCCCGGGCGGATGCTGCTGCTCCGCGTGATCGTCGTGCTCACGCTCGTGCTCGGCGTCAACTACGTCGCGTGGCGGTGGCTGGACTCCCTGAACTGGAGCGCGTGGTGGATCGCCGTGCCGCTCGTGGTGGCCGAGACCTACAGCCTCATCGATGTCGGGCTCTTCGGCATGACGATGTGGCGTGCCCGGGGCCGTCCGGCTCCCCCGCCGCCCGATCCGGCGGCGACCGTCGACGTCTTCATCACGACGTACAACGAGCCCGTCGAGCTGGTCATGACGACCGCGATCGCCGCCGAGGCGGTCAGGTTCCGGCACCGCACGTGGATCCTCGACGACGGCGACCGCCCCGAGATGCGGCAGGCCGCCGCCGAGGCGGGGATCGGGTACATCACGCGATCGGATGCCTGGACCAAGGACGTGCCGCGGCACGCGAAGGCGGGCAACCTCAACAACGCCCTGGAGCAGACGACCGGGGAGTTCGTGCTGATCCTGGATGCCGATCAGATCCCCCGTCCGGAGATCCTCGAGCACACGCTGGGGTACTTCCGCGACGAGGAGGTCGCGCTCGTCCAGACGCCCCAGGTCTTCTCGAACGTCGCGACGGGCGACCCCCTCGGGAGCCAGGCGCCGCTGTTCTACGGTCCGATCCAGCAGGGCAAGGACGGGTGGAACGCCGCGTTCTTCTGCGGCTCGAACGCGGTGCTCCGTCGCGAGGCGCTCATGCAGCTCGGCATCGTCGGATACGTCCGCGACCTCGACAAGAGGCTCGCCAGCGCGTTGCGTGCTGCGGCGCGCGCCGTGTCGAAGTCGATGTCGCACCCCGCGGCGCGAGACGCCGCCGTGCGCGCCGCCCTCGACGACGTCGCGGCCGCCATCTCGCAGGCACGCACCGAGCTCTCGGCGGGCGAGTCGGTCGCCGCCATCATCTACGACCTGCACCGGCGCGTCGACGCGGCGAGCTTCTCGCTCGTGGCGTCCGACGTCGCGGGGATCGAGGACGATCTCGCGGAGATCCGGGAGCTTGCGCGGCTGCGCGGCGGCGATCAGAGCGATGCGGCCCAGCTCGAGGTCGAAGACATCGTCACGGCGCTGTCGGGCAAGCAGCTCTCGCCGCTCAATGCGCTGGAGTCGGTGCAGGCCGTTCTCCAGACGATCGCCGTCGACCGGCCGGGCGAGGCTCAGCCGGTCATGCCGCTGGCCACGATCTCGGTCACCGAGGACATGGCGACCTGCATGCGGCTGCATGGCCTGGGATGGAAGAGCGTCTATCACCACGAGCTCCTCGCCGACGGCCTCGCGCCCGAGGACCTCGGGACGATGCTCACGCAGCGACTGCGGTGGGCGCAGGGCACGATGCAGGTCTTCCTGCGCGAGAACCCGCTCGTGCAGAGGGCGCTCTCGCTCCCCCAGCGGCTGATGTACTTCGCGACGATGTGGAGCTACCTGAGCGGGTTCGCGTCGGTTGTCTACATCGCCGCGCCGATCATCTTCCTCGTGCTCGGCATCCTTCCCGTCGCGACGAACGCGTTCGACTTCTTCGTCCGCTTCATCCCGTTCATGCTCGTCAACCAGGTGCTCTTCGCGGTCGCCGCGAGAGGCACGCCGACGTGGCGGGGCCAGCAGTACAGCCTCGCGCTGTTCCCCGTGTGGATCAAAGCGTGCACGACGGCGTTCGAGAACGTCGTGCTGCGGATCCCGCTCGGCTTCGCGGTGACGCCCAAGACCCGGCCGCAGACGACCGGGCCGCAGTGGCATCTCATCCGCACGCAGCTGATCGTGATGGGCCTCCTCGTCATCGCGACCGTGATCGGCGTGGTGCACCTGATCTTCAACGGGGCGGATCCGGTGGGGACGATCGTGAACATCGGGTGGGCGGTGTTCGACCTCGTCATCCTGAGCGTGCTCTTCCAGGCCGTCGGCTATCGCGGCTTCGAACCCGATCCCGACGAGGAGAAGGAGGCGGTCGATGCCGTTCGAGGTTGAGGAGCTCACCGGCGACGTGTCGCTGATCCGCGCGGCGGGACGACTCGACATGGTCAGTGCCCCCGGCTTGCGTTCGATCGTCGCCGACGCCCTCGCGGCCGGCCGCACGCGTCTCGTCGTCGACCTGTCCGACGTCGCGTTCATGGACTCGTCGGGACTCGGGGCGCTCGTCGGCTGTCTCAAGGCCGCCCGGCACGCCGAGGGCGATCTGCGGCTCGCGCGACCGTCGGCCCAGGTGGTGTCGGTGCTGCGGCTCACCAACCTCGACCGCGTCCTGGCGATCGTCGGCGCGCCGGAAGCCGCCTACGAGTGCTGACCGTCCGCGAATGCGGGCGGTTGCCGGGCTCGGCGACCGGCCCGGGACTTCGCGGATGCACGGGCTCCGGAAATGAAGAAAGCCCCGGGGGTGGAGCCCCGAGGCTTTCGCTCCCCCACTTGGACTCGAACCAAGAACCTATCGGTTAACAGCCGATTGCTCTGCCAATTGAGCTATGGAGGAATGTGCCGCACTCTCGCGCGGGCAACCACACCATATTAGCAAAGCAAACGGGGTGCTCACGACGCGACGAGACGATGATCCGCGTCCGAGCTGGGCGTCCACAGCAGATGATCGGTCCCCCGGCCGTACGCCACGGTGTGACCGCCACGAAGCACCAGCACGTCGGCCGAGAGGTCTTTGACGACCTCCGCTTCGTTCGTCACCAGGAGCGCCGACATCCCGCGGGCGCGGCGCCGCAGGATCGCGTCACGAGCCGCGCGGCGCGCCTCGACATCCAGATTGGCGAAGGGCTCGTCTCCCACGAAGACGCGGGGTGCGAGCACGAGCGCGCGGGCGAAGGCGACCCGCTGCCGCATTCCGGCGCTCAGCTCGTACGGGTACTTCGCCGCCGCGCCGAGCGGCAGCAGCAGCTCGTCGAGGAGCGTTGCGACCCGCACCGCGAGTGCGCGCTGGTTGACCCGCCGGTCGCGGCTCGTGATGGGTTCGCCGATGACATCGGCCACCGTCATCCGTGCCGGGAGCCGAGCGCCCGCGGACTGCGCGAGATAGCCGGTGAAGTACGTCCACTCGCGCCGCGACCTGCCGGGATGGCGCACCGGGATGCCCTCGACCCACGCGTCGCCGCCGACGACGGCGAGACCCGGCGTCTCGATTCCGGCGAGCATCGCCGCGAGGCTCGACTTGCCGGCCCCGGTCGGGCCCATGATCGCGAGCGTGCCGGCGTGGTGGAGCACGAACGAGGCCCCGTCGACGACGCGCACGTCGGCCGCCCCGCGCGTCGACCGCGCCAGCGAGAGATCGGTCGCACGGATGGCGACATCGGCGTCACGGCGGCGGGGCATGGTCACATCCTGCCCTGCGCGGCTGCGTGGCGCCAACGATCTTGACAGGGCGGGGCCGAGGCGCCCTGCCCCCTCTACGCGTCGGCGGTGAGCTGCTGCCGGGTCATGTCGAGCTCCCGCAGTCGCAGGCGGATCGTGCGGCCCTCCTCGGAGTCGGCCGGCACGCGCTGGATCGCCCCGAGCAGCTCCGCCTTCTCGCGATCCAGCGACCGCTGGATGAGCCTGCGGCAGAGAGAGGATGCCGAGGCCACCGCCTCGTCGTCGGTGAGCGCCGGGAAGTCCGCCGTGAGGAGCTCGGCCGCGAGCGAGCGGAAGGGCTCCCGCACCGCGCCGATCGCCTCGGCCGCCCAGCCCGGACGATCCACCGCGGCGTCGGGCGCGACGCTCGCGCGGACCGCCTCCAGGGCGGGGTGGCGGAACGGCAGCGCGAACGCGCGCTCGCGCAGCTGCGGGTCGAGGCGGTGCCCGAACTGGAGGAGCCCCATGAGGGCGTCGCGCTCGACGGCGACGTCGGCCGTGCGCGGGAGCGACGCGAGCGTCACGCGGACGAAGGGCGCGGCATCCGTCCCCTCCTCCGGCGGCCGATCGGGTGCGGGCCGCGCGGGACCGCGCTCCCCGGCGCGGCCGGCGCGCTCCACCTCGCGCCGGACGTCTTCGGTGTCCATGCCGAGCCGGCGGGCGAGCACCCGGACGTATTCGGGCTGCAGCAGCGGGTCACGAAGCTCCGCGACGACCGGCGCCGCGGCACGGAGAGCGCCGACGCGGCCCTCGACGCTCGCGAGGTCGAAGCCCGAGATGCGCTGGTCCAGCACGAACTCGACCATGGGCGACTTCGTGTCGACGAGGGAGCGTACGGCGCCGTCGCCGCGGCGCAGACGCAGGTCGCACGGGTCGAGGCCCTCGGGACCCACGGCGACATAGGTCTGGGCGTTGAACCGCTTGGCGTCGGCGAAGGCGCGCAGCGCTGCCTTCTGCCCCGCCGCGTCGGGGTCGAACGTGAAGACGACCTCGCCGGCGGCCGAGTCATCGCCCATGACGCGCCGGAGCACCGTGATGTGGTCGGAGCCGAACGCCGTGCCGCAGGTCGCGATGGCCGTCGTGACGCCCGCGAGATGGCACGCCATGACGTCGGTGTAGCCCTCGACCACGACGACGCGATGGCTGCGGCTGATCTCGCGCTTGGCGAGATCGAGGCCGTACAGCACCTGGGCCTTCTTGTAGATCGTCGTCTCGGGCGTGTTGAGGTACTTCGGGCCGTTGTCGTCGTCGAAGAGCCGTCGTGCGCCGAAGCCCAGCACCTGACCGGTGACATCGCGGATCGGCCACACGACGCGCCCGCGGAAGCGGTCGTAGACGCCGCGCTGTCCCTGCGACACGAGGCCCGCCGCCATCAGGTCGTCGCGCGAGAAGCCCTGCCCGGTGAGGGCGTCGAGCATTCCCGACCATCCCTTCGGGGCGAAGCCGACGCCGAAGTGCGCGGCCGCGCCGGCGTCGAACCCGCGCTCCCCCAGGAACCGCCTCGCGATGTCGGCCTCCGGGGTCGCGAGCTGTGCGCGGAAGAACTCTGCGGCGGCCGCATTGGCGGCGTACAGGCGGGCGCGCCCGGAGGTCTCGGGGGCAGCACCCCCGTCCTCGTAGTGGAGGGTGTACCCGATGCGTCCCGCGAGGCGCTCGACGGCCTCCGTGAACGAGAGGTGGTCGATGTTGCGCAGGAACGAGTAGACGTCGCCCGATTCGCCGCAGCCGAAGCAGTGGTAGAAGCCGGCCTGCGGGCGCACGTTGAAGCTCGGGCTGCGTTCGTCGTGGAAGGGGCACAGCCCCTTGAGCGAGCCGACGCCCGCGGACTTCAGGGCGACGCGCTCCCCGATGATGTCGGCGATGTTCGTGCGGGACTTGACCTCGTCGACGTCGGCCTGACGGATCCGCCCTGCCATCAGGCGTCCTCGCGCGAGAGGCGGCGTGCGGGCGTGGGCGAACCGGGCGCCCAGACGCCGATGGATGCCGCGTCGACCTCGCCGACGAGGCGTCCGTGCCACGAGATGGCGAGCTGGTCGGTCAGGCTCGCGACCTGATCGACGACGACGCGGCGGCGCGCGGCATCCGTCTCGGCGATCGCGAAGTCCTCGGCGTAGATGCGGTCGAGCGCCTCGGGGCGCTCCCACAACGCGGTCGCGAGGCGCTTGAGAACGCGGCGCTGCTCCTTGTAGAGCCCCTTGCGGCCCTCCATCGACACCACGACCGCGCCGATGATGCCCTTGAGCACCGCCATCTCGGCCTCGACGACACGCGGCACCACCATGTGGGCGCGATAGCGGGTGAGCACCGACAGATCGTACGCCTCGCGCGTCGCGGTCGTCGCGGCGCGGGCGAAACGGCCGATGAGGTCGGAGGTGAGGTTCTTGAGGCGCGCGTGGTCGGCGCGCGTGCCCTCGAACGAGCGGATCCATTCCGGCATGCGCATGAGCCGGTAGAGCGCGTCGGCGAGCTCGTCGCGGGCGAAGTCGAATCCGACCCACGCCTGGATGGCGGTGAGGAGCGCCTCGTGCTCGTGCGTGTCGAGGAGGCGCGCCGGGTCGAGGTAGCCGTTGACGATCGCGTCCTCGAAGTCGTGGACGGAATACGCGATGTCGTCGGAGAGGTCCATGACCTCGGCCTCGATGCAGCGCACGCGACCCGGCGCGTCCTGGCGCATCCAGTGGAAGACCGGTTCGTCGTCGGGGTAGACGCCGAACTTGAGGCGGCCGCCCGGATCGGGGAGCGGATGCTCCGCCGTCCATGGGTACTTGCAGGTCGCGTCGAGGCTCGCGCGGGTGAGGTTGAGTCCGAAGCCCACCCCGTCGTCATCGACGACCTTCGGCTCCAGGCGCGTGAGGATGCGGAGGGTCTGCGCGTTGCCCTCGAACCCTCCGACGTCGTCGGCCCAGTCGTTGAGCGCTCGCTCGCCGTTGTGGCCGAAGGGCGGGTGCCCGAGGTCGTGGCTGAGGCACGCCGTGTCGACGACGTCGGGCGCGAGCCGCAGCGCCGTCGCGAGCTCGCGACCCACCTGCGCCACCTCGAGCGAGTGCGTCAGCCGGTTGCGCGCGAAGTCGACGGGGCTCGCGGGGCTGAGCACCTGCGTCTTGGCGGCCAGGCGGCGAAGCGCCGCCGAATGCAGCACGCGCGCACGGTCGCGGGCGAAGTCGTCGCGTTGCGACCGGTGGCGCTCGGGGTGGAATCGCGCGGCATCCGTGTCGTCGTAGCCTGCCGGCCGCTCGGAGGCGACGACCGCCCCCGTCGCGGCAGCGGACAGCGCGCCGTCAGCCGCCACTGTGGTCGAGTTCCGCTTCGGCGAGGGCGCAGGATGCCTCGGCACCGAGCTCCCGCGAGTCGAGCCAGCCGTCGGGCAGGGCCGGGCGCTTCGGGCTTCCGGCCCGGCCGCGCTGGCCCTCCGCCGCCTCGCCGGGGTACGGCGCCTCCAGGTCGAGGGTCGCGAGGAGCTCGTCGATCTCGGCGAGGCTCGAGACGGTCGCGAGCCGTGCGCGCGTGTCGCCCCCGACGGGGTAGCCCTTGAAGTACCAGGCGACGTGCTTGCGGATGTCGCGGCAGCCGCGGTCCTCGTCCTCGAAGAACTCGGTCAGCAGCTCCGCGTGACGGCGGAACGCGGTGGCGACGAAGCCGAGCGTCGCGTCGACGGGCTCGCCCACCGCGGCGCCGGGCGACCCGAGAGCGCGGGCGAGGTCGCCGAAGAGCCACGGGCGGCCGAGGCATCCGCGCCCGACGACGACGCCGTCGCAGCCGGTTTCTGCCATCATGCGCACCGCGTCGTCGGCCGACCAGATGTCGCCGTTGCCGAGGACGGGCACGCTCGTGACCGTCTCTTTGAGCTTCGTGATCGCCGACCAGTCCGCCTGGCCCGAGTAGAACTCGGCCGCCGTGCGGGCGTGCAGGGCGATCGAGGCGACGCCGGCGTCCTCGCCGATGCGTCCGGCCTCGAGGTAGGTGAGGTGGTCGGCGTCGATGCCCTTGCGCATCTTGATCGTCAGCGGGATGTCCCCCGCGGCGCGGACGGCGCCGGTGACGATGTCGCGGAAGAGCTCGCGCTTCCACGGGAGCGCCGCGCCGCCGCCCTTGCGGGTGACCTTGGGGACGGGGCATCCGAAGTTCAGATCGATGTGATCGGCCCGGTCTTCGGCCACGAGGATCCGCACCGCCTCGGCGACCGTCTTGGGGTCGACGCCGTAGAGCTGGATGGACCGCGGCGTCTCGGATTCGTGGTGCGTGATGAGGCGCATCGTCGTGGCATTGCGCTCGACGAGGGCGCGCGACGTGATCATCTCGCTCACGTAGAGCCCGGCGCCGTACTCGCGGCACAGTCTGCGGAAGGCGGTGTTCGTGATGCCGGCCATGGGAGCGAGCACGACGGGCGCATCGAGCTCGATGGGCCCGATGCGAAGCGCGCGGGCCGGAGCGAGGGCGGTCGTCATCCCTCCATTCTCCCAGACGAAACCGGGCCTCTCCCTGACAGGGTCGCTTAGCCTGTGAACATGACTCAGGCCGTCGACATCTCGCTCCGCGACATCCCGTTCCAGACCGCAGAAGGCGAGACCAAGACGCTCGCCGACTACGGCGACAAAGTGCTCCTCGTGGTCAACGTCGCCTCGAAGTGCGGCCTCACGCCCCAGTACGAGCAGCTCGAGGAGCTGCAGCGGGCCTACGCCGACCGGGGCTTCACGGTGCTCGGATTCCCGTGCAACCAGTTCGCCGGTCAAGAGCCGGGGTCGATGGACGAGATCCTCGAGTACTGCTCGGTCACGTGGGGCGTCTCCTTCCCCGTCCTCGACAAGGTCAAGGTCAACGGCGGCAAGGCGGCGCCGCTCTACAAGGCGCTCAAGCGGACGAAGGATGCCGAGGGCAAGCGCGGCCCCGTGCTGTGGAACTTCGAGAAGTTCGTGCTGACGCCCGACGGCGCGATGCACCGGTTCCGTCCGAACGTGAAGCCCGACGACCCCGCCATCGTGCGCGTGATCGAGGAGAACCTCCCCGCCTAGCGAGGAGGGCTGCCGATCAGGCCGCGGCCTCGTCGGCCTCGCGGTGCTCGGCCCACACCTGGCGGGCGATCTGCGTGAACGCCTCGGCGGGCTGCGCGCCCGAGACGCCGTACTTGCCGTCGACGACGAAGAACGGCACGCCGTTGATGCCGTACGCCGCTGCCTGCGCCTGGTCGGCGCGGACGGCTGCGAGGTAGCGGCCGCTCTGCAGCGCGCCGCGCGCCGCATCGGCGTCGAGGCCCGCGTCGGCGGCGAGGGCGACGAGCTCGTCCTCCCGGCCGAGGTGGCGGCCCTCGGTGAAGTACGCCGACATGAGCCGCTCGGCGAGCTCGAGCTGGCGGCCCTGCTCCTTCGCGAAGTGCAGCAGCTCGTGCGCCTTGACGGTGTTCGTGTGCTTGAGGAGATCGAAGCGGTACTCCAGGCCCGCGTCGGCGGCGACGCCGGTGACGCGCTCGAGCATGCTGCTCGCCTGCTCCGGCGAGATCCCCTTGTGGCGGGCGAGGTAGTCGGCTTCGCCGCCCTCGAAGTCGACGGGCGTGTCGGGCGAGAGCTCGAAGGAGTGGTACGTCACCTCCACGACGGGTGCGTCTTCGTCGGCGGATGCCGCGGCCAGCCCGTTCTCGAGGTTGCGCTTGCCGATGTAGCACCACGGGCAGGCGATGTCGCTCCAGACGTCGATCTTGATCGCTTCGGTCACGTCAGGTCCAACGCGCGGGGGCGGGCGCGATATTCCGCTTCGCGAGCGCCGCGGCGACGAAGAAGCACACGGCGCCGAGGAAGGTGCCGAGGTTCGCCCACTCCAGATTGCGGGGATCGCCGGTCGCCGGGAGGATGTAGGCCCCGAGCGCCGAGAAGCCGAAGGCGATCGAGCCGACGAGATTGAGGATCGTGCCGTGCCACGTGCGGGCGAGCGGGTCCCAGAGCTCCCCGCTGCGGTACGCGGCGACGAGGGCGAACGTGCTCGAGACGAGGAAGGCGATCGAGCCCCAGGCATCGGGCCGCCACCCGGTGAGCTCATGCGCGGGCGATGCCGCCGCCTGGATCAGGACCGCGACGGTGCTGAGGTTGAACAGGATCGTGCCGACGAACTGGATGGCGGCGGCCCACCAGTCCGCCGCATCCGCCCCGTGAAGCGGGTTGTCGGGCGGACGCCGTCCGCTCAGCGCGAGCTGGATGAACGCCGCCAGGGTGAAGAAGATCGAGCCGACGAAGAACGTGGCCGATCCCCACACGACGCCGACGGCGTCCGCGTAGGCGGGTATCGCGCCCACGGCGAAGCACGCCGATCCGATCATGAAGCCCCAGGCCTCGCGGCGCAGGCGGGTCGTGCGTGCCATCAGTGGTGGAAGGACCCCGCCTCCTCTTCGCTCATGGGCACCGTGATGGGGTGCTTGTCGAAGTGGACGATCGCATCGCGGTAGTCGTCCATGAGGAGGGATGCCTCGTCGCGCCCGAAGCCCGCACGCACCAGGATGCGCTGGATCGGGAGATCCTCGCGATTCGGCGGCATCGTGTAGGCGGGCACCTGCCACCCGCGGGCGCGGAGCCGGTCGGCGAGGTCGAACAGTGTGAATCCGTGGCCGACGCCGTCGGTGAGCTTCCACGACACGGCCGGGATGCCCTCCTCGGGCCGGCCGGCATTGATGATCTCGAAGTGGCCCAGCCCGGCGATCTGGTCGGCGAGCCACATCGCGGTGTCGTAACAGGACTGGTGCACCTTGCGATACCCCTCGCGCCCGAGACGGAGGAAGTTGTAGTACTGGGCGACGATCTGGCCGCCCGGGCGCGAGAAGTTCAGCGCGAACGTCGGCATGTTGCCGCCGAGATAGTTGACGTCGAAGACGAGCTCCTCGGGAAGGTCGGCGGCATCGCGCCACACGATCCAGCCGACCCCGAGCGGGGCGAGCCCGAACTTGTGGCCCGACGTGTTGATCGACTTCACGCGTGGCAGCCGGAAGTCCCACACGATGTCGGGCGCCGTGAACGGGGCGAGGAAGCCGCCGCTGGCGCCGTCGACGTGGATCGGGATGTCGAGTCCCTTCTCCGCCTGCAGCCGGTCGAGCGCCCCGCTCACCGCCTGCACGGGCTCGTAGCCGCCCGTGAACGTCACCCCGAGGGTCGGTACGACGCCGATCGTGTTCTCGTCGACGCGCGTCAGGACCTCCTCGGGAGTCATGAGGAAGCGATCCCCCTCCATGGGGATCTCGCGCAGCTCCACGTCCCAGTAGCGCGCGAACTTGTGCCAGCACACCTGCACCGGCCCCGTGATGAGATTCGGCTTGTCGGTCGGCTGACCTGCCGCGCGCCGGCGCGCGCGCCAGTTCCACAGCAGCGCCATGCCGCCGAGCATGGCCGCCTCGCTGGAGCCCGTCGTCGACGTGCCGAGCGTGTTGGCGGCGTCGGGCGAGTTCCACAGATCGGCGAGGATGTGCACGCAGCGCTCCTCGATGGCCGCCGTCTGCGGGTACTCGTCCTTGTCGACCATGTTCTTGTCGAGCGACTCGGCCATGAGCAGGCGGACTTCGGGTTCGAGCCAGGTCTGGCAGAACGTCGCGAGGTTCTGGCGGGAGTTGCCGTCGAGCATGAGCTCGTCCGACACCACCTGATAGGCGTGACGGGCGAGATGCTCCTTCTCGGGCATGCGGTACTTCGGCATGGCGATCGAGAGGTCGGTCGAGGCGAAGACCTCGTCGAGGATCTCGTCGCGGATGTTCTCGCGGTGGTGCAGCATCGGAAAGCCCCCTCGTCGGTGTGGTCGTCGGAGTTCCCGTGGCGAGGGTCCGAGACGGTACGCCCTCGGGTCTACCGGCGGCCCTCCGCGGCTGTCAACGCTCGGCGGCCACCTGCACTCATCCGGGCGGGATGAGGGGTGCCCTCAGAGCGCCGGGATCTCCGGCGTGTCGACCGCTCCGCCGAATCGGCGGTCGCGATCGAGGTAGAGGTCGATCGCCCGCCACAGGTCGGCGCGGCTGAAGTCCGGCCACAGCGTGTCGAGGAAGACGAACTCGGCGTACGCCGACTCCCACAGCAGGAAGTTCGACGTGCGCTGCTCGCCGCTCGAGCGCACGAAGAGGTCGACGTCCGGCATGTCGGGGATGTACAGCCGTCGCTGGATGAGCTTCTCCGACACCGCGCTCGCTCGCAGGCGGCCCGCGGCGACGTCGTCGGCGATGGAGCGCACGGCATCGACGAGCTCGACGCGACCGCCGTAGTTGACGCACATCGTCAGGGTCAGCACGTCGTTGCCCGCGGTCAGCTGCTCGGCGTACTGCAACTCTTTGATGACCGATCCCCAGAGGCGGGGCTTGCGTCCTGCCCACCGCACGCGCACCCCCCACTCGTTGAGCTGATCCCGGCGGCGGTGCAGCACGTCGCGGTTGAACCCCATGAGGAAGCGCACTTCGTCGGGCGAACGCGACCAGTTCTCTGTCGAGAAGGCGTACACCGACAGATGCTTCACGCCGGCCTGGATGGCACCCGCGACGACGTCGAGAAGCGCCGCCTCCCCCGCCTTGTGACCCTCGACGCGGGTGAGTCCGCGCTTGTTCGCCCAGCGCCCGTTGCCGTCCATGACGATCGCGACGTGCTTGGGCACGCTCCCCTTCGGGTACGCCGGCGGGTAGAGCCCCGTCCAGTCGACGGGGCGATAGGGCACCGCGTCGCGGTGCGTATACGGCTTGGGCGTCACCGAGCGGCCTCCCGGGGCGCGGATTCGACGTGGGCGAGAGAGCGGATGCCTCGTTCCAGGTGCCATTGGGCGTACGCCGCGATGAGTCCCGACGCGGCGGCGGTGGCGCCGTGGGACGCGGCATCCACCGCATCCCACTCCCCCGCCATGAGCGAGGGGAGGAGGGCGGCCGTCTCGGAGGCGACCCGGGCGGAGCCGGTGGGCGCGCAGTCGTGGCACACCATGCCGCCCAGCTGCGCGACGAAGGTGTCGTGCGGCCCTTGCCTGCCGCACCGGGCGCACTCGTCGAGCGAGGGCGCCCAGCCCGAGAGCGCCATCGCGCGCAGGAGGTAGGAATCCAGGATGCTGCGCGAGGCGTGGTCGCCGCGCGCCAGCGAGCGCAGCCCGCCGACGAGGAGGAGGTACTGCTGCGGCGTGGCCTCGGCCTCGTTCAGCCGGTCGGCCGCCTCGACCATCGCGCTGGCCGACGTGTAGCGGTCGTAGTGCACCGCGATGTCGGCCCCGTACGAGCCGAGGGACTCCGCCTGCTGCACGATGTCGAGCGATCGGCCCTGATACAGCTGCACGTCGGCGACCATGAACGGCTCGAGACGCGAGCCGAATCGCGACGACGTGCGGCGCACGCCCTTGGCGACGGCGCGGACCTTGCCGTGACGACGGCTCAGCAGCGTCACGATCCTGTCGGCCTCACCCAGTTTGTGGGTGCGCAGGACCACGACTTCGTCGCGGTAGGTGGACACACCTCGATTATCCCGGCAGGCCGCGACAATGGAGGTGTGAACCAGCCGGTCTTCGTCATTCCGCTGTGGGCGGACCTCACCGCCGTCGGCCTCGGCGGCGTGCAGGGCGCGCTCTATGCGTCGGGCTTCCAGGGGCAGCGCCGCCTCGACCTGCTCGGCGTCGCGATCATCGGGATCGTCATGGGCATGGGCGGCGGTCTCATCCGCGACCTGCTGCTCAACGTCGCGCCCGCGACGCTCCAGAGCAACTGGTACCTCATCACGGCGACGCTCGCGGCGCTCGTCGGGATGCTGCTGGCCAACCTCTTCCGCCGGCTCAACGGCGTCATCGTCGCGCTCGACGCGGTCGTGATCGGGCTGTTCGGCGCCTTCGGCACGAGCAAGGCGCTCACCCTGGGGTTCCCCTTCGTGCCCGCGGTCTTCGTCGGGGTGTGCGCGGCGGTCGGCGGCGGCATCCTGCGTGACATGCTCATGGGCCTTCCGACTGCCATCATGCATGTCGGCTCGCTCTACGCGGTGGCCGCAGGAGCCGGATGCCTCACCCTCGCCGCACTGAACACCTTCGGTGTCGACATCGTCGTCGCCGCGGTCATCGGCATCGTCGTGACGACCGTCATCCGGCTGCTCGCCGTCATGTTCGACATCTCGCTGCCCGAGCAGCGCGCGCTGTACCGGCGCAAGGTCGCGGTGGAGACCGCCGCCATCACCCTTCCGAAGAAGTGACGCCCGCGCCGCGCGCCGGCGGACGAACGAGCCCCCTCCGCCGGAGCGGAGGGGGCTCGATCACATCGGGGCTCGCCCGGGTCAGACGCCGGCCAGCTCGCGCGAGCGCTCGCGCGTACGGATCGCGCGGTTGACGCCCGAGACGATCGCCTTGAGCGACGCCGTCGAGATGTCGCCGTCGATGCCCACGCCCCACAGGCGCTCGCCGTCGACCTGCAGTTCGACGTAGGCCGCGGCCTGCGCGTCGCCGCCCGCGCTCAGCGCGTGCTCGACGTAGTCGTAGACCGTGACGTCGAAGCCGTGCGAGCGGACGATCTCGATGAAGGCGGCGACGGGACCGTTGCCGTTGCCGGATGCCTCGACCCGCTCGTCGCCGTCGCGGAGCGTGACCTCGAGCGAGATGTCGCCCGACATGTCGCTCTGCGTGCGGGTGCTCAGCAGCTCGAAACGGCCCCAGCGGTCGTCTGCGACGTCGGCGGGCAGGTACTCGTCGTTGAAGATCGACCAGATCTGGTCGCTCGTGACCTCGCCGCCCTCGGCGTCCGTCTTCGCCTGCACGACGCCCGAGAACTCGATCTGGAGCTTGCGGGGCAGGTCGAGTGCGTGATCGGTCTTCAGCAGGTATGCGACGCCGCCCTTGCCCGACTGCGAGTTGACGCGGATGACGGCCTCGTACGAGCGGCCGAGGTCCTTGGGGTCGATCGGCAGGTACGGCACGGCCCACTCGATCTCGTCGACCGACACGCCCTCCGCCTGAGCGCGGGCCTCCATGGCCTCGAAGCCCTTCTTGATGGCGTCCTGGTGAGAGCCGGAGAAGGCGGTGAACACCAGGTCGCCGGCCCACGGGCTGCGCTCGGGCACCGGCAGCTGATTGCAGTACTCCGCCGTGCGCTTGATCTGGTCGATGTCGCTGAAGTCGATCTGCGGGTCGATGCCCTGCGTCAGCAGGTTGATCCCCAGCGCGACGAGGTCGACGTTGCCGGTGCGCTCGCCGTTGCCGAAGAGGCATCCCTCGATGCGGTCGGCGCCGGCCATGTAGCCGAGCTCGGCGGCGGCGATCGCGGTGCCGCGGTCGTTGTGGGGGTGCAGCGACAGGATGACGTTCTCGCGATGCGCCAGGCGACGGCTCATCCACTCGATCGAGTCGGCGTAGACGTTGGGGGTCGCCATCTCGACGGTCGCGGGCAGGTTGATGATGACCTTGCGCTCCGGGGTCGGCTCGAAGATCTCGATCACCTGGTTGCAGACCTCGAGCGCGAAGTCGAGCTCGGTGCCCGTGTAGCTCTCGGGCGAGTACTCGTAGAAGACCTTCGTCTCGGGGATGCGCATCTCGTACTCGCGGCACAGGCGTGCGCCTTCGAGTGCGATGTCGATGATGCCCTGCCGGTCAGTGCGGAAGACGACCTCGCGCTGCAGGACGCTCGTCGAGTTGTACAGGTGCACGATGGCCTGCTTGGCCCCGGCGATCGACTCGTACGTGCGCTCGATGAGGTGCGCGCGGGCCTGCGTCAGCACCTGGATCGTGACGTCGTCGGGGATCAGGTTCTCTTCGATCAGCTGACGCACGAAGTCGAAGTCGGTCTGGCTCGCGCTCGGGAAGCCGACCTCGATCTCCTTGTAGCCCATGCGAACGAGCAGCTCGAACATGATGCGCTTGCGCTCGGGGCTCATCGGGTCGATGAGGGCCTGGTTGCCGTCGCGCAGGTCGACGGCGCACCAGCGGGGGGCGGTCGTGATGCGGTTGCCCGGCCAGGTGCGATCGGGCAGGTCGACCGCGATCTGCTCGTGGTACGGCCGATACTTGTGGATCGGCATGCCGGACGGCTTCTGGGTGTTGTCCATGAGGGTCTCGCTTCTTGTCTCGTCTGAGGATGCGGGCCAACAGCAATCGCCGCGACGAGGAAGGCCCTAGATCAGGACTCGTCGCGGCGGCTAAGAAGGAGAAGCCCGCCGAAGCGCATGCACTCAGGGTACACCTGAGGCCCGGATGGGTCGAACCGGTCGCATGAGACGAATGCGGGCGCCGCGACACCATGAGGGTATGAACCGACTTCGTCGTGCCCTCGCGGTGGCAGGTCTCGCCGCGGCATCCGTCGCCCTTCTCTGCGCCTGCGCGACTCCTGCCGGTGGTGCGGGCGCGGGTGCGGCCGCACCCTTCGGGTCGCTTCCTCCCGCGCCGCCGGAGGGAGACGTGCGCGGCACCGGCACGGTCATGGATTCCGGGGGCCACGTGCAGCTGTGTCTCGGGCCCGTCGCCGAGTCCTTCCCGCCGCAGTGCTCGGGGATCCCCCTCGAGGGCTGGAGCTGGGACGGCGTCGACGGCAGCGAGTCGTCGGGTGATGTGCGGTGGGGCGCGTATGCCGTGCAGGGCACGTTCGACGGTGAGACGATGAGCGTCACGGGGCCGCCGATCCTGCTCGCGCTGTACGACCCGATCCGCCCCGAAGATCCGACGGGCGGGCGGCCCGGCAAGACGGATGCCGCGACCCTCGAGAAGATCCAGGCGGGGCTTGCCGATCGCCTCGGCGACCAGCTGCTGTCGTCGCGCATCGAGAGCGGCTACGTGTGGGCAGATGTCGTCTGGGATGACGGAACGCTTCAGGATGCCGCGGACGCGGAGTACGGCGAGGGGGTCGTCATCGTCTGGCCGGCCCTGCGGGGCTGAGCCGCCCGGCTTCTGGCCCCCGCGCGGGCCGAGGGCTAGTGTGTGCCGAAAGGGGCCCTCCGGGGCCGCGATCGGACGCAGGTGGAGCGGCGATGGGGTCGACACAGGAGCGCGCGTTCGAGTCCGTGATCCTCGCGAACTCGTTCATCGACAGGCGCGGCCGCGCCGCGATCGTGGAGTTCTTCCCGCCGTCGGTCGTCGATCTCTACGACGCCGTGGTCGTGCGGGCCGACTGGCAGAACGCGGCGACGCTCACGGAGCGCGCGTTCGTCGTGCTCGCAGCCCTCGAGGCCGATCCCGCGCTCGCCGCGCGCTATCAGGCCGACGTCGACGCCGGGAGGCTCGGATTCGGCGCCGGCGAGGACGAGGCGATCGACCTCGCCATCAGCGAAGTCAGCTCCGCGCTCGGCGCGCAGGCAGCGCCGGGCGCCGACGACGGCCTGCTCGGCGGGGAGACGGCCGGACCGCCGGACTCGATCGACCTCGCGCCGCCTCCCGTCTTCGCCCCGTCCATACCACCTCCCGCGTCGATGCCGGCGCCGGGTCCTCCACCGCCTCCGCCTCCGCCGCCACCCGCTCCGCCCGTCACCTCGTTCGTCCCCCCGCCCACGATGGAGTCCGCCGACGACCTCGGAGCCGCCTCGGGCGGCGGCCCCGTCGCCGCCGAGCGACGGGAGGAGCCCCCGCCGGCCGAGATGGTGCAGACCTGGCTGAACGCCGAGGTGCACGGCGGCTACGAGACCCTGCAAGCAGGTGAGGAGTACATCCTCGGCATCTCGTTCGGCGAGCGCAGCGCGACCGCGGCCGGCGCCGCCCCGACCGCGATCCCGTTCGCACCGACCCAGACCGCGGTCGACCTCTCGGTGCAGCTGGTGAGCACCGACTTCGAGGTGCCGCCACTCCCCCAGCTCATCCGCGTCACGCGCAACGGCAGGTCGATCGGCGAGGTGCTGTTCCCTTGCAAGCCGCTGCACGCCGGTCTCTCGAAGCTGAGCGTGCTCGTCGATGTCGAGGGCAACTTCCTGCAGCGGCTCGAGCTGGAGTTCGACGTCGGCACGTCGACGCCCGTGCAGACGACGAACTTCGGACGACCGGCCGGGGCCGCGGCATCCCTCGCTCCCCGCACCGCCTCGATGCAGTTCATGCCCGCGACCGGGGGCTACGACCTCTTCGTGAAGGGCGTCACCGACCACGAGGTCTTCATCCAGATCACCGAGGACGAGCTCGCCGCCCGCATCGAGGGCGTGCGCGAAGCGCTCCTGAAGACGGTGAAAGACCCGACGTTCGCTCTCGAGCTCGACATCCCCCCGAACCTCGCCGCCTCGGCGCTCAAGGATCTCGCCTTCGCGGGATTCCGCCTCTACCAGGCGATCTTCGGCGGGCCGTTCGCGTCGGAGGAGCTGAAGAGCGTCGGTCGCTGGCTGCGCGAGAGCCTCAGCGACGACGTCACGACGCTGCAGGTCGTCTCGCGCGGCTTCCCGGTGCCGTGGGCGCTGATGTACCTCACCGACCGCTTCGCCGACGACCATCTCGACTGGGGTGACTTCATCGGAATGCGCCACATCGTCGAACAGGTGCCGATGCGCGAGATCTCGACCGTGCCGCCGGTGACGACGATCGCCTCGACCCCCGACCTGAGCGTCCGCGTGCTCTACAACGACGGGATCGACGCGCAGATGCCGTCGCATCCCGTCGCCGCGCAGCGCACCTACTGGGAGAGCCGCGCCGTGACGCTCGGCGAGGGCACGAAGATCGACGACCTGAAGGCCGCGCTCGGCACGACCGCGACCGACAAGGTGCTCTACCTCTACTGTCACGCGGTCGCTTCCGACAAGGACTCCGACGACTCGTACCTCGTCATGACCGGCGATCAGCGCATCACCCTCGGCGAGCTGGCGGTCTATGCGCCCATCGACGACCAGTTGCCGAGTCATCCGCTCGTCGTCATCAACGCGTGCGAGTCGGGCGACCTGTCGCCGATCTTCTACGACGGATTCGTGCCGTACTTCCTCGCGAAAGGCGCACGCGGCGTGATCGGCACGGAATGCAAGACCCCCGGCCGCTTCGCGAGCGAGTGGGCCATCGCCTTCTTCGACCGGTTCTTCGCGGGCGAGCCGCTGGGCGATGCCGTGCTGGCCCTGCGCCGCGACTTCCTCGAGAAGCACGGGAACCCGCTCGGCCTGCTGTACGGCGTCCACTGCGACACCGACACCCGCGTCGACCCCGCCCTGGCTGCCGCCGGCAGCGGGCACTAGGAGCACTCATGGCCCTGCGCCGCATCCCCGGAAAGCCCCAGACCTACCACCTCATCGCCTACGACCGGAGAGGACGCGAGCAGCGCGACCCCGACGGCACGGTCGCAAGCACGGAGGCGCTCGACGCGGTCGCCGCGCCAGGGGTCACCGACGTCTTCGTGCTGTGCCACGGCTGGCAGGGCGACTACCAGGACGCCATCAGCCAGTACGACCGGTGGGTCGGTGCGGCCGATCCCGACGCCGACGACGACGGAATCCGCCCCGTCGTCATCGGGCTGCACTGGCCGAGCAAGGCCTGGAGCAACCGCGAGCTCACCGACACGCCGAGCGGACTCCTCGGCGACGAGCCGGCCGGCGACGCCGTCACGGTGGACGACGCGGTCGACGAATTCGCGGCGCAGCTCGGCGACGAGCCGCAGACGCGCGAGGCCCTGCGGACGGTGCTCGCGTACGCGGCATCCGTCCCCTCGGATCAGGATGCCTCGGCCGCCGACTCCCTCCCCGCCGAGGTGTCGGAGGCCTATCGGTCGCTCGTCGCGCGGCTCGGCGCCGCGGGCGACGACGGCGGGCTGCTCGGCGGCGGTTGGGACCCCGACGCCGTCTTCGACGAGTCGGTCACGGCCGCGGCCGACGACGGGCTGCTCGGCGACGGGTTCTTCGCCCGTCTGCGCGAGGCGGTGCTCACGCCGCTGCGCCAGCTGACCTTCTGGAGCGGCAAGAACCACGCCCGCGAGTTCGGCGAGGGCGCCGCGGCCGACTTCGTGCGCGAGCTCATGCGGACGGCCGACGTCCGCATCCACCTCATGGGCCACAGCTTCGGGACGATCGTGATGTCGGGCGCCGTGCGCGGCCCCGGTGCGCATCCGACTCCCCCGCCGCGGCCCGTGAATTCGCTCTTCCTGGTGCAGGGGGCCGTGTCGCTGTGGGCGTTCGCGGAGGATGCCCCCGCGGCGTTCGGCGGCGGCCGCGGCTACTTCGCCGATGTCGTGCGCCCCGAGTTCGTGTCGGGGCCCGTCGTCGTGACGCGCTCGTCGTGGGACTACGCCGTCGGCAAGTTCTATCCGCTCGCGGTCAAGCTGGCCGGGCAGTTCCTGCTCGGTGACGACGAAGCGCCCAAGTACGGCGGGATCGGCACCTTCGGGGCGAAGGGCATCGGCGCAGCGATCGAGCTCCCCGCGCTCGCGAAAGGCGCGCGCGTGGATGCGTTCGCCCCGGGCAGGCTCTACAACATCGACGCCAGCGGAGTGATCGCGCACCTCGACGGAGCCAGCGGCGCGCACAACGACATCGGCCATGAGGAGCTGACGTGGATCGCGTGGAACGCGGCGCGCGCGTCGGCGCGCGAGTGAGCCGGGCGTAGGGCAGCGTCGCTGGGGCGGCGGGTCAGAACCCGAGCCGGCCGAGCTGCTTCGGGTCGCGCTGCCATTCCTTGGCGACGCGCACGTGGAGCTTCAGGAAGACCTTCGTGCCGACCAGCGGCTCGATCTGCGCTCTCGCGCGCGCTCCGACGTCGCGCAGGCGGGAACCCCTGTGCCCGATGATGATCGCCTTCTGGCTGTCGCGCTCGACGACGACGTTCGCGTAGATGTCGGTCATCGACCCGGTGTCGCGCTCCTGCATGTCTTCGATCGTCACGGCGATCGAGTGCGGAAGCTCGTCGCGCACGCCCTCCAGCGCCGCCTCGCGGATGATCTCGGCGATGCGGTCCTCGATCGACTCGTCGGTCACGACGCCGTCGGGGTACAGGGGCGGCCCCGACGGCATGAGTGCCAGGAGCTCGTCGGTCAGCACGTCGAGCTGCTCCCTCGTGAGCGCCGACAGCGGGATGACGGCGGCCCAGTCCTCGCGGAGGGCGTCGACCTCGAGGAGGCGTTCGGTGATCTGATCGCGGGACGCGGCATCCGTCTTCGTCACGATCGCGACCTTCTTCGCGCGCCCGTATCCCGAGAGCGACTCCGCGATGCGCCGATCCCCCGGGCCGACCTTCTCTGTCGCGGGGACGCAGAAGCCGATGACGTCGACGTCTCCGAGCACCTGCTCGACGAGATCGTTGAGCCGCTGACCGAGGAGCGTGCGCGGCTTGTGCAGGCCGGGGGTGTCGACGATGACGAGCTGGCCGGCAGGTCGGTTCAGGATGCCGCGGATCGCCCGCCGCGTCGTCTGCGGCTTGTCGGAGGTGATCGCCACCTTCTCGCCCACGAGCGCGTTCGTGAGCGTCGACTTGCCGACGTTGGGGCGGCCCACGAAGGTGACGAATCCGGATCGCCCTTCGACGGGCCCTCCGACCGCAGGCTCGGACCCCGCCTCGGCGGTGGGCTCGTTCTCAGCCATTGCGCTCCCCCTTCTGGGACTTCGACGACTTGCCCTCGTCCGACGAGGACTTCGGCACGGTGATGGGCTCGGTCCGCGGGCGCGAGACATGCACCTCGCCGGTGCGCGGTCGCGCACCGAAGTTCTCCTCCGCTGCCTCCAGCGCCTCGCCGCGCTCGACGAAGACGGTGGCCAGGCCCCGCCCGCGCCCGCGCGATGCGCCGCCGGTCAGCACCAGCCCCGCGTACTCGGCCGTCGCACCGGGCTGCGGCACACGGCCGAGGGCCTTGCCGAGCAGCCCGCCGATCGAGTCGACGTCCTCGTCGTCGAGGTCGATGCCGAACAGGTCGCCGACCTCGTCGAGGCCGAGGCGTGCGCTCACCCGGAACCGACCGGGCTCGAACTCCACCGCCTCCTCGGCGCGAGGATCGTACTCGTCGGCGATCTCGCCGACGAGCTCCTCGATGAGGTCTTCGAGGGTCACGAGGCCCGACACGCCGCCGTACTCGTCCACGACGAGGCAGACGTGAACGGCGTCGCGCTTCATCTGCTGCAGGAGCGACTCGGCCTTCATCGACTCCGGCACGAACACGGCGCGACGGGCGATGCGGTCGATCGGGGCGTCGCGCCAGCCGGTCTCGTCGCGGAACCCGAACTGCACGAGGTCTTTGAGGTACAGCATCCCGACGACGTCATCGGCGTCGGCGTCGACGATGGGGACGCGTGAGATGCCCTTCTCGAGGAAGATCGTCATCGCCTCGCGCGTGGAGGCCGAGGCATCCACCGTCACCATGTCGGTGCGGGGCACCATGACCTCGCGCACGATCGTGTCGGTGAACTCGAACACCGAGTGGATGAGCTCGCGATCGTCTTCTTCGATGAGGTCTTGCGACGCGGCCTCGTCGACCATGTCGAGCAGCTGCTCCTCCGACGCGAACGACGCGCCGCGGGCGACGCCGGGGGTGACGCGGTTGCCCAGCGCGACGAGCCCGTGAGCGAGCGGGCCGAGGATGAGCCGCGCACCGCGGATGACGGGCGCCGTGCTGACGACGAGGCCCTTCGCGTGCTGGCGGCCCCACGTGCGGGGGCTCGCTCCCACGATGACGAACGACACGCCCGTCATGATGACGGCGGCGGCGAGCATGGCCCACCAGATGCTGTCGAAGAGGAGCGTGAAGGCGACCGTGACGAGCACGGCGGCGGTCGTCTCGGCGAGGACGCGGATGAAGACGACGGCGTTGGAGTGCACCTCGGGGTCGTCGGCGATGCGACGCAGCGACGTGACGTTGCGCCCGCCCATGGCGAGTTCGCCCAGGCCCTGCCGCGAGGTCACGCCGAGGGCGGCGTCGATGGCGGCCATGAGACCGCCGAAGGCGATGAGGAGCGCAGCGGCGATGAGCAGGAGGACCGGCGTCATGCGCGGGGTCGTCGCCGTTCGGAGTGCTGGAAGCCCACGATGAGGTCTTTCTGCAGCCCGAACATCTCGCGTTCCTCCTCGGGCTCCGCGTGATCGAAGCCCAGGAGGTGCAGCAGACCGTGCGTCGTGAGGAGGATGAGCTCGTCCATCGTCGAGTGCTTGGCGGCGACGGCCTGCGTCTCGGCCACCTGCGGGCACAGCACGATGTCGCCGAGAAGGCCCGGCGGGGTGGGCATCTCGTCGGTGCCGGGACGCAGCTCGTCCATCGGGAAGCTCAGCACGTCGGTGGGGCCGGGCTCGTCCATCCACTGGACGTGCAGCGCCTCCATCGCGCCTTCGTCCACGAGGACGATCGCGACATCCGCATCGGGGCTCACGTGCAGTTCGGCGAGGTTGTACTCGGTGAGGCGAAGGAGCACCGTCTCGTCGACGGGGATGCCGGACTCGTTGTTGATCTCGATCGTCATGAGCGCCCTCGCTTCGGGAGGTGATCGCGCGGACCGGCCGTGCGCGTCGCCGAGCGGCGCTCGGCACGATTGGCGAATTCGGATGCCTCGTCCCGCTCGCGTCGCGCCGCGATCCGGCGCTCGTCGTACTCGCTGTACGCGTCGACGATGCGCCCGACGAGCGTGTGACGCACGACGTCATCGCTCGTGAGGTAGGAGAAGTGGATGTCGTCGATGCTGCTGAGGACCCGCGTCACGAGGCGGAGCCCCGACGCGCCCTGCGGGAGGTCGATCTGGGTGATGTCGCCGGTCACGACCATGCGCGTGCCGAACCCGAGGCGCGTGAGGAACATCTTCATCTGCTCGGGCGTGGTGTTCTGCGCCTCGTCGAGCACGACGAAGGAGTCGTTGAGCGTGCGGCCGCGCATGTACGCGAGCGGGGCGACCTCGATCGTGCCGGAAGCCATGAGCTTGGGCACGAGCTCGGGGTCCATCATCTCGTTGAGCGCGTCGTACAGCGGCCGCAGATACGGATCGATCTTGTCGGTGAGGGTTCCGGGGAGGAAGCCCAGGCGCTCCCCCGCCTCGACGGCGGGACGGGTCAGGATGATGCGGCTGACCTCCTTGCGCTGCAGGGCCTGGACTGCCTTGGCCATCGCGAGGTAGGTCTTGCCGGTTCCGGCGGGGCCGATGCCGAAGACGATCGTGTTCTCCTCGATCGCGTCGACGTAGGCCTTCTGCCCGACGGTCTTGGGGCGGATGACCTTGCCGCGGGAGGAGAGGATCGCCTCGCCGAGCACCTCGGACGGGCGGGGGCCCCCTTCCCGCTGCAGGATGCGGCTGGAGGAGGCGACGTCGACGGGGCCGAGTTCGTGACCGGCCTTCGTCATGGCCAGGAGCTCGTCGACGAGGGTGCGCGCCGCGGCGACGGCCCCGGCATCCCCCGTCAACGTGATCTCGTTGCCGCGTACGTGCACGTCGACCTCGGGGTGCTCCTTCTCGACGACGCGCAGGAGACGGTCCTGCGGCCCGAGCAGCTGCACCATCGCGACGCCGTCCGCGTAGACGCGGTCGACCGTGGGCGTATCGTCAGGCACCGAGCGTCTTCTCCTCGAGTCGTCCGCCGAGGACGTGGGCGTGCACGTGGAACACGGTCTGACCGGCATCGGGACCGGTGTTGAACACGAGACGGAAGTCTCCTCCGGCGTGCTCCATGGCCAGAGTGTTCGCGAGGCCGACCAGCTCGGCGAGCAGGTCGGGATCTCCCGCGGCGAGTTCGACCACGTTGCGGTAGTCGGCCGACTTGGGGATCACGAGCAGGTGCACGGGCGCCTGCGGGTGGATGTCGCGGATCGCGAACGCGTTCTCGGTCTCCGCGATGATCTCGGAGGGGATCTCGCCCTCCAGAATGCGCGTGAAGATCGAGGGTTCTCTCATGTCGTCAGTCTAATGGCGAGGCCTCACCAGCGGCCGAGGATCCCGCTCACGACGGCGAGGGCCGCGGGCCCCGCGGTCGACGTGCGAAGGACGGTCGTGCCGAGGCGCACCTCGGTCGCCCCCGCGTGCGCGAGGCGCTCCAGCTCGCCGGGGTCGATGCCGCCCTCGGGCCCCACGACGAGCAGGATGTCGCGATCGTCGCCGGCATCGAGCCTCGTCTGCGAGAGCGCGGCGGTCGCGGTCGGCTCGAGCACGAGGACGACGGATGCCGCGGCCCGCCGCACCAGGTCGTCCGTCGTGGCCAGGGCCGAGACCTCGGGAAGCCACGCGCGGTGCGCCTGCTTGGCGGCCTCCCGCGCGATCGCGGCCCACCGAGCGGTGCCTTTCGCGGCCTTCGCGGCATCCCACCGCGAGACGCTCCGCGCGGCCTGCCACGGCACGATCTCGTCGACTCCGAGCTCGGTCGCCGCCTGCACCGCGAGCTCGTCGCGGTCGCCCTTCGCGAGCGCCTGCACGAGCACGAGGCGTGGCGAGGCCGCCGGTACATCCTCGCGGCGGCTCACCCGGACGACGACCTCCTTGGCCGAGGCGGACTCGCACTCCCCCGTGAGCCACGCGCCGCTGCCGTCGCCGACCGTGACAGCCTCGCCGACGCGCACGCGCCGGACGACGGCGGCGTGGTGGGCCTCCGGGCCGGTCAGGGTCACGGTGTCACCGGGGTGCGCCGCGCCGGAGGTCTCGACGAGGAAGTGCAGAGGCATCCGTCAGCCGTTCCGGAAGCGGTCGCGGAGCTTGGCGAACAGTCCCTGGTGGAACTCGGCCAGCCGCGGTGCGGGCGCCTTGGAGTGGCGCGCGAACTCCTCGATGAGCTTGCGCTCCTTGTGGTCGATGCGCGTGGGCGTCACGACGTGCACGCCGACGCGGAGATCGCCGCGCTGCGTGCCGCGCAGCGGGGTGATGCCGCGGCCCTTGATCGTCAGGATGTCGCCGGCCTGCACGCCCGGGCGCAGTTCGAGCTCGACGGGACCGTCGAGGGAATCGATCGTCGTCGTCGTGCCGAGGATCGCGTCGGGCATCGAGACCTCGAGCGTCGCGAGCAGGTCGTCGCCCTCGCGGCTGAACACCTCGTGCGGCTGCACCGTGACCTCGATGTAGAGATCGCCGTTGGGGCCGCCGGCGGGGCCGACCTCGCCGGAGCCAGGAAGCTGGAGCCGCAGCCCCGTCTCGACGCCCGCGGGGATGTCGATCGAGACGGTGCGGCGGGCACGCACGCGGCCCTGGCCCTGGCAGGTCGCGCAGGGGTACGGGATCGTCGTGCCGTAGCCCTGGCAGACGTTGCAGGGCTGGCTCGTGACGACGTTGCCGAGGAGGCTGCGCACCTGGCGCTGCACCTGGCCCGTGCCGTGGCAGATGTCGCACGTGACGGGGGCGGTGCCCGGCTGGCAGCACGACCCCTGGCAGGTCTCGCACAGCACGGCGGTGTCGACGTCGAGGTCGCGGTGCGCCCCGAAGATGACGTCCTTGAGGTCGAGCGTGACGCGCACCAGCGCGTCCTGGCCGCGCTCGCGACGCGACCGGGGCCGACCCTGGCGGGCGTTCGTGGCGGCGCCGAAGAACGTTTCGAAGATGTCGCTGAAGCCGCCGAAGTTCGCGCTGCCGCCGCCGAACGGCGAGTCGCCGCCCATGTCGTAGCGGGCGCGCTGGTCGGGGTCGCTCAGCACGTCGTAGGCGTGGGTCACGAGCTTGAACCGCTCGGACGCCTCCTCGCCGGGGTTGACGTCCGGGTGCAGCTCGCGCGCGAGCCTCCGGTACGCCTTCTTGATCTCGTCGGGCGTCGCGTCGCGCGAAACCCCGAGGACCTCGTAGTGGTCAGCCACATTCGCCTTCCTGCCCGCGCGTCGCGCGGGATCGTCTTTTCGCGCCGTGCCTCAGCGGGCGCTGTCGTCGTCGTCCAGCATCCGGCTGAGGTAGCGGGCGACGGCCCGCACCGCAGCGAGATTGCTGGGGTAGTCCATGCGCGTCGGGCCGAGCAGCCCCACGCGGGCGTGCGATCCGGTCGCGTCGTAGTCGCTGGCGAGGACGGATGCCTCGGCCAGCCCGAACGGCTCGTTCTCGCGCCCGATGCTCGTCGCGAGGCCGTGGTCGTCGGCCACCATCTCGCTCATGAGCCGCAGGAGCGTCACCTGCTCCTCGATCGCCTCGAGGAGGGGGTAGATGCTGCCGCGGAAATCCGATTCGCGGCGGGCGAGGTTGGCCGCGCCCGCCATGACGAGGCGGTCCTGCCGGAACTCCTCGAGCTCCTCCGCCACGTGCCGCACGATGGCGTCGATCGCGGCGGCGCCCGGCGCGGCGGGGTCGTCGCCCGTCGCGAGGAACTCGTCGACGCGCTGCGCGCCCTCGCGGACGGGGCGGCCGACGATGAGGTCGCCGACCGTGATCCGAGCGCGAGTCATGACGTCTTCGCCGAGCTCTTCGCGCACGAAGACGAGACGCTGCGAGACGCGGCCGGTGTCGGTCACGAGGATCACGATGAGTCGCCCGGCCTCGAGGGGCACGAGCTCGACGTGCGACACGCTCGCGCGCGCGAACGAGGGGTACTGCACGATCGCGACCTGGCCGGTGAGCTGCGTCAGCGCGCGCACCGTCCGGACGAGGAGATCGTCGAGGTCGCCCGGGCCGTCGAGGAACGAGGCGATCGCGTGCCGCTGGGCCGCAGTCAGGGGGCGGAGCTCGGCGAGGTGGTCGACGAAGACGCGGTAGCCCTTGTCCGTCGGGACCCGTCCCGACGACGTGTGGGGCGCCGCGATCAGCTCCTCGTCCTCGAGGAGCGCCATGTCGTTGCGGATCGTCGCCGCCGAGACGCCGAACGAGTGACGCTCGACGATCGACTTGCTGCCGACGGGCTCGTGCGTGTCGACGTAGTCCTGCACGATCGCGCGCAGCACCTGCAGGCCTCGATCGGTGACCATCGCGCCCTCCTCACGCCGGATCCGCCTGGGCTGGCACTCCCAGGAGTGGAGTGCCAATTCTATCGGATCCCGGCGTCCCGCTCGCTGAGGCGGGCCGGGTCAGTCGGTGAGGGCGCGCACGACGGCGTCGGCGAGGAGCCGGCCGCGGCGGGTCAGGACGATCTGCCCGTGCACGGCGGCCGTGCCGTCGATGAGGCCGTCGGCGATGAGGGATGCCACGGCATGGCGCCCCTCGCCGAGCAGCTCCGCGATCGGCATGCCCTCGCGGATGCGCGTGCGAAGCAGCACGCTCTCGAGGGCGCGGGCCTCGGCATCCGGTCTCTCCCGCCCCGCCGCGGGCGACTCGCCCATCGCGAGCCGCTGCGCGTACGCCGCGGGGTGCTTGACGTTCCAGAAGCGCACCCCGCCGATGTGGCTGTGCGCGCCCGGGCCGAAGCCCCACCAGTCGTGCCCCTGCCAGTAGGCGAGGTTGTGCCGCGAACGGTGCGCGGGGTCGGTCGCCCAGTTCGACACCTCGTACCAGTCGTAGCCGCCGCCGGCCAGGAGCTCGTCGGCCAGCTCGTACATGTCGGCCTGGAGGTCGTCGTCGGGCGCGGGCACCTCGCCCCGGCGGATCTGCCGCGCGAGCTTCGTACCGTCCTCGATGATGAGCGCATACGCCGAGACGTGGTCGGGCGCGAGCGCGATGGCCGACTCGAGCGAGCGCCGCCAGTCCGCGAGCGACTCCCCCGGCGCCCCGTAGATGAGGTCGAGGCTCACGTCGAGGCCCGCTCCCCGCGCGGCGTCGACGGCCGTCGCGACGTTGAGCGGATCGTGTGTGCGGTCGAGCGCCGCGAGCACATGCGGGACGGCCGACTGCATGCCGATCGACAGGCGGGTGACTCCGGATGCCGCGAGCTCGGCCGCGACCGCATCGGTCACCGTGTCGGGATTCGCCTCGACCGTGACCTCGGCGTCCTCGCGGATCCCGAAGGTCGAGCGCACGCCCGCGAGCATGCGGGCGAGGTCGCCCGGCGGGAGGAGGGTGGGAGTCCCACCGCCGAAGAAGACCGTCGAGGCCGGGCGGAGGGGGCCCGCCGCACCGAGCACCCGCTCGGCGAGGGCGACCTCCTGAAGCAGCGTGTCGGCGTATTCGTCCTGGCGGGCACCGCGCAGCTCGCCCGACGTGTAGGTGTTGAAATCGCAGTACCCGCACCGCACACGGCAGAACGGCACGTGGAGGTAGACCCCGAAGGGCGTCGCGGCCTCGACGCGGACCTCGGCCGGGAGAGTCCCGTCGGCCGGTGCGGCCTCGCCGAGCGGGAGCGCGGAGCCCATCAGGCGGGGGTCGCGTACAGCGGCGAGATCGCGCGGAGGTAGCGCGTGAACAGCTCCCGACGGCGCCGTCGGGCGAGGGCCGGCAGCACGCGGTACAGGATCGAGACGGGGCGGTCGAAAGCCCGCACCGTGAACCACACCTCGTCGTTGTCGTGCCAGTCGAGCATGAACGACTCCTCGCCGCTGACGACCGACCCGCTGACCGTTCCGAGCGCGAAGCCGACGCGGCGCGGCTCCTCGACGGCGAAGATGACGCGCAGCTCGCCGTCGGCGTTGAAGCCCTTTACACGGCCTTCCACGACGATCGTCGTCCCGGCCGCGACGAACGGCGTGCCGTCGACGTCGAAGCGCTGTTCGGCCTCGCTGCGGCTCGGGGCGATGGGATTCCCCTCGGCGTCGAAGCTCACGCCGGAGTACATGGGGCCGGATGCCGGGCGTACGTCTTTGACGGTCAGTCCAGCGCCCTTCTGGGCCACCCACGAGAGCAGTGACTCGCTCGCGGACTGGAAGCGGGCCTCGCCGCTGCCGATCCGCCAGGACTCCTCGGCGGGGGTGCTCCGCTCGGGCGGATACTGCATGAGATCCGGTGCCTGCGTCGCCCCGACGGCGGCGTAGTCGACGGTCTCGTCCTTGAACGTCCCGCGGCGCATGGGTTCCAGCCTACTTCTGCTTGGTCTCGACATCCCCTGAGAGCGCGGCGATGAACGCCTCCTGAGGGACCTCGACGCGACCCACCATCTTCATGCGCTTCTTGCCCTCCTTCTGCTTCTCGAGGAGCTTGCGCTTGCGGGTGATGTCACCGCCGTAGCACTTGGCCAGGACGTCCTTGCGCATCGCACGGATGTTCTCGCGCGCGATGATCCGCGCGCCGATCGCGGCCTGGATCGGCACTTCGAACTGCTGGCGCGGGATGAGCTTGCGGAGGCGCTCGGTCATCATCGTGCCGTAGGCATAGGCCTTCTCGCGGTGCACGATCGAGCTGAACGCGTCGACCTTGTCGCCCTGCAGGAGGATGTCGACCTTCACGAGGTCGGCCTCCTGCGAGCCCGCCGGCTCGTAGTCGAGGCTCGCGTAGCCCTGCGTACGGGACTTCAGCTGGTCGAAGAAGTCGAACACGATCTCGCCGAGGGGCATGTTGTAGCGCAGCTCCACCCGCTCCTCGCTGAAGTACTCCATGCCGAGGAGGGTGCCGCGCCGCGACTGGCACAGCTCCATGACGGTGCCGACGTAGTCCTTCGGCAGGAGGATCGCGGCCTTGACGACCGGCTCCGACACCGACGCGACGCGTCCGTCGGGGTACTCGCTCGGGTTCGTCACGGTCACGTGCTCGCCCGTGTCGGTGAGCACCTCGTAGACGACGCTCGGGGCGGTCGTGATGAGGTCGAGGTCGAACTCGCGCGAGAGGCGTTCGGTGATGATCTCGAGGTGCAGGAGCCCGAGGAAGCCGCAGCGGAAGCCGAAGCCGAGCGCGACCGACGTCTCGGGCTCGTACTGGAGGGAGGCATCCGACAGCTTCAGCTTGTCGAGCGCCTCGCGGAGGTCGCCGTAGTCGCTGCCGTCGATCGGGTAGATGCCCGAGAAGACCATCGGCTTCGGGTCGGTGTACCCGGGGAGCGCCTCGGCGGCGGGCTTGCGCAGATTGGTGATCGTGTCGCCGACCTTGGACTGGCGCACGTCCTTGACGCCGGTGATGAGGTAGCCCACCTCGCCGACGCCGAGGCCCCTCGTCGGGGTGGGCTCGGGGCTCGACACGCCGATCTCGAGGAGCTCGTGGGTCGCCCTCGTCGACATCATCTGGATGCGCTCGCGGGGCTCGAGCTTGCCGTCGACCATCCGCACGTAGGTCACGACGCCGCGGTACGCGTCGTAGACCGAGTCGAAGATCATGGCGCGTGCCGGGGCATCCGCTCGCCCCTGCGGAGCCGGGATGTCGCGCACGATGCGATCGAGGAGCTCCTCGACGCCCATTCCGGTCTTGCCGCTCACGCGGAGCACGTCGTCGGGGTCGCCGCCGATGAGGTTCGCCAGTTCTTTCGCGAAGCGGTCGGGGTCGGCGGCGGGGAGGTCGATCTTGTTGAGGACCGGGATGATGTGCAGGTCGTTCTCGAGCGCGAGGTAGAGGTTCGCGAGCGTCTGCGCCTCGATCCCCTGCGCCGCGTCGACGAGGAGCACCGCTCCCTCGCAGGCGGCGAGCGAGCGCGAGACCTCGTAGGTGAAGTCGACGTGCCCGGGGGTGTCGATCATGTTGAGGGCGACGGTCCGTCCGTCGGCCGACCAGGGCATGCGGACGGCCTGCGATTTGATCGTGATGCCGCGCTCGCGCTCGATGTCCATGCGATCGAGGTACTGCGCGCGCATGTCGCGCTCGGCGACGACGCCCGTGATCTGCAGCATGCGGTCGGCGAGGGTCGACTTGCCGTGGTCGATGTGGGCGATGATGCAGAAGTTGCGGATCGCCTCGGGAGCCGTGGCAGACGGCTCGAGGGGCTTCAGGGCGCGCGGGGACATGTCCCGTCGATTCTACGGGGCCCGCCCGTCATCGATCGGCCGCCCGGCCGGCGCGGGCAGGCCCAGCCGGTGGTGGAGCCCCGAGCGCACGTCACGATGCGGCAGGGTGCGCAGCCACGAGGACGGATGCCGCAGCTCGGCCGCGATCGCCGCCTCGGTGTTGCGCAGCAGCCGCAGCAGACGCTCGGGGTCGCGGATCGCGTTGGTGTCATGCCAGCGGTAGGCGTAGAGCACCTCGTCGACGTAGCGGAGGCGGTATCGCAGCGCCAGCCGGAAGTTCAAGTCCCAGTCCTCCAGGACGTCGGGGCGCCAGCCGCCGACCGCCTCGATCGCCGACCGCCGGAACAGCTTGCCGTTGGGGATGTAGTGGCCGCGGTGGAGCGTTCCGGCCTTCCCGAACAGGCGCGGGCCGAAGACGCCGGGCCGGTGCACCGCGCGGAGGTACTCGACCCACGTGCGGAACCGCGCCTCGGACTCGTCGACGAACGACATGCGATCGGGCGCCCAGTACACGCGCCTCCCCGAGGAGTCGATGACGATGCTGTCGCCGACGGCGAGGGCGACGCGGGAATCGGCATCCAGCACGCCTGCCAGCACCTCGATCGCCCGCGGCGCCGCGCGGTCGTCGGAGGCGTTGAGGAAGACGTACGCGCCGCGGGCCTCGCTCAGGAGCTCGTTGAGCATCGCGGCGACGCCTCCGTTGGCGGTCTTCGCGCGGAAGACGACACGGTCGAACTCGCCGGACCGCTCGCGCAGGAACTCCCGGACGGCGTCGGCGGTGCCGTCGGACGAGGCATCGTCGCCGACGAGCAGCTCGAGGGGCCGGTGGGTCTGCGCAGCGAGCGCGTCCAGGCACTCCCTGACGTAACGCTCGTGGTTGTAGGCCGGCACGAGGACCGAGACGAGCTCACGCGAGGGCACGCAGCACCTCCGCGATTCGTTCGACCTCGGCATCCGTCAGCGCGGGGTGCAGCGGAAGACTCAGCACCTCGCCCGCGAGCAGGTCGGCAACGGGGAGGTGCACCTTGCTCAGCTCGCGATACGCCGGCTGGCGGTGGGGCGGCGTCGGGTAGTGGATCGCCGTGCCGATGCCCGCGGCTTCGAGCGCCGCGCGCAGCCTGTCGCGCTCCTCAGAGCGCACGACGTAGAGGTGGAAGACGTGGTCGTCGTCGCCGAGATCGGGAAGGATGAGCGCCGTCCCCCGCAGGAGCTCGTCGTACCGGCTGGCGAGGGCGCGGCGCCGGTCGTTCTCGCCATCGAGATGCGGGAGCCTGACGGCCAGCACGGCCGACTGCAGCTCGTCGAGCCGCGAGTTCACGCCGAGGACCGTATGGACGTTCTTCTCGACGGATCCGTAGTTGCGGAGCATCCGGATCCGGTCGGCGAGTGCGTCGTCGTCGGTCGTGACGGCGCCGCCGTCGCCGAGGCATCCGAGATTCTTCGTCGGATAGAACGAGAAGCCCGCCGCATCGCCCAGAGCCCCGGCACGGCGCTCACCGCAGCGAGCGCCGTGCGCCTGTGCGGCGTCCTCGATGAGCCGGAGGCCGTGGCGGCGTGCGATGTCGCCGAGAGCGTCCATGTCGCACAGGCGCCCGTAGAGGTGCACCGCGATGATGGCGCGCGTCCGCGTTGTGACGAGCGACTCCACCACCGTCGGGTCGAGCAGCATCGTCTCGGGGTCGGGATCGGCGAGGACCGGCGTGCAGCCGATCGCCGTCACGGCGAGCACGGTCGCGATGAAGGTGTTCGCCGGCATGATCACCTCGTCGCCGGCGCCGAGGCCGTAGGCGCGCAGGATGAGGGTGAGGGCGTCCAGCCCGTTGCCCACGCCGATCGCGTGGCGCACGCCGCAGTACCGTGCGAAGTCCGCCTCGAACGCCGCGGTGCGGGGCCCCAGGATCACCCGGCTCTCGTCGAGGACGCCGGCGATCGCCCGGTCGATCGCCGCGCGGTGCGGCCGCGTGACGGCGCCGAGATCGAAGAACGGGATCACCCTGCGCGCACCGCCTCGAAGTCGAGGCGCGATGTGATCGAGGCATCCGGCCGATACGGCGTGTCGGCGAGCACGAGCAGCACGCAGTCCGAGGTGAAGTCGAGGAGGTCGATCCAGGTGAGCGGCGGCACGAGCAGCGAGGCGTCGGGCCGGTCGAGGACGACGTCGACGACGCCCATGGGCCCGTCCAGCCGCGCACGACAGGCGCCCGCGACGCACACGAGGAATTCCGTCGTCAGCCGGCTGGCGTGGCCGGCACGAGGGGCGCCCGAGGCATTGCCGTAGATCCAGAACACGCGGCGGATGTCGAAGGGCACGTCCGTCCCGGCCGTCACCGTGACGAGATGGCCGCGCTCGTCGCTGTGCCGGTCGAGCGGCGTCGTGGCGCTCATCGGCTCTCGTCCGGCGAGGGGACGACCCGTGCGGGGCGTCCGAACGAGCGGGTGCCGGAGGGGGCGTCGTTGAGCACGAGGCTCCCGATGCCGATGAAGGCACCGTCGCCGATCGAGAGGTCGTTCGAAACGGTCGTCTCCATCGCGACATAGGCACCCTCACCCACTGTGCAGCCGCCGCCGATCGTGACGCCGACGCCCAGGAAGACGTGCGATCCGACGACGTGGTCGTGGCCCAGGTACACCTTCTCGCGGATGACGACGTCGTCTCCCATCCGCCCGCCGTAGCCGATCGTCGCGTACGGGAACACGATGGTGTTGTCGCCCCACGCGCGGGGGCCCTGGATGACAGCCGTCGGGTGGACGTACTCGGTGTGGGAGTAGCCGAGGCGCCCCATCGTCGCGTAGTGCTCGCGTCGCGCCTCCCACCCGCCGAGGCCGCCGAGGAGCGACAGGCACTCGACCTCTCCGGGTGGCACGACATCGACGACGTCGTCGTGGGCGATCACCGGCACGCCGAACAGCGACGGCTGGGTGCAGTAGCGCGCGGGAGCGGTGAAGGCGCGCACGCGATAACGGGGATCCGCGTCGAGGAGGTGGAAGACCATCCGTCCGAGCGGACCCGTGCCGTTCAGGAGCACCTCGTTCACTCGGCCGGTCTCCCTTCTCGCGGGCGCAATCGGGCTCAGGATACCGGCGGCGCGGGCAACCGGCGGAGACCCTCGAGGAGGTCGTCGCGGCGCGCGGCGCAGCAGACGCGGATCCAGCCCTCGCCCGTGCGGCCGAAGGCGCTTCCGGGCGCGACGGCGACCCGCTCCTCGTGGAGGAAGCGCTCCGCCCAGGCGGCGACATCGCCGTCCGTCGCATGCGAGACGTCGATCCAGAGGTAGAAGGCCCCGGTCGGCGTGAGGTAGCGCAGGCCGCGCGCGTCGAGCAGTGCCGTCGCGGCGGCGAGGTTCTCGCGGTAGTGCTCGGCCGCGGCGCGCACGTGGTCCTGCGGGCCGGTGATCGCCTCGACGGCGGCGTACTGCGCCGGCATGTCGACGCACGAGATCGCCGCCTCCTGCACGCGCAGCATCGTCGAGGTGAAGCCGCGGGGCGTGACGAGCCATCCGACGCGCGCTCCCGTCATGGCGTAGGTCTTCGACGTCGAGAAGACCGAGAAGACCCTGTCGTCGCGGTCGAGCGAGGCGGGGCTCACGTGGGGGATGCCGTAGGTGAAGGCCTCGTAGCACTCGTCGCTGAGCACCCACAGGTCGTGCCGCGCGGCGAAGTCCAAGAGCGCCTGGATCGTGTCGGGCTCGAAGGTCGAGCCGAGCGGGTTCGACGGCGAGTTGACGATCAGCAGCCGCGTCCGGTCGGTCACAAGGGCCTCGAGCTGCCCGAGGTCGGGCTGGAACCCCTTCGCGGGGCTCAGCTGGTAGGGCACGGGAACGGCCGCGAGCATGTGCGCGTTCATGGTGAACGTCGTGTAGCCGGGATCGGGCACGAGCACCTCGTCGCCCGGTGCGAGCGTGAGGCTCATCGCCTGGTGGAGCGCCTGCGTCGCGCCGACGGTCACCCACACCTGTTCGATGTCGGCCGTGATCGCGTTGACCCTCGCGATCTTGTCGACGATGGCCGCCCGCAGGGGCGCGATGCCGCCGTTCGGCCCGTACCTGACGTGTCCCGCGCGCCATGCCGCGGCAGCGGCCTCGCGGATCGCGGGAGCGGCCTCCTCCCCCGGCTCGCCCACCGCCAGGATGATCGCGTCGTCGAGGCGGAGAGCCTGCTCGAGGATGTGCCGGACGCCGGAGCCCGGCATGCCGAGGATGTGGTCCGCAAGGCGTGGCATTGGGCCAGCCTACGGATGATCGGACGTCGTAATGTGGCTCCATGGTGGTCCAGGTGGTGCTCGTGCACGGCATCCGGACGTCGGCCACCATGTGGCGCGCGCAGGTCGACTATCTCCAGCGCCGCGGCAACCCCGTGACGGCCCTCGACCTGCCGGGACACGGCAGGCGGATGGCCGAGGAGTTCACCCTCGAGTCGACCTTCGCGACCATCGATCGTGCCGTCCGCGAAGCGGCGGAGCACGGCCCGGTGCTGCTGTGCGGGCACTCGATGGGAGGCCTCGTCTCGATCGAGTACGTCGGGGCGGAGGATCCGCCACCGGTCGCCGGCTTCATCGCGGCATCCTGCACCGCCATCCCCCGCGGGATCGGACTCCAGACCTACCGGTTCCTCGCGCGCCGCTTCGACGCGCTCCCCGACCACGGCATGTGGATCGCGAATCGCGTGCTCGACAAGACACTGCCCCCCGAGACGCGCGCGGACTTCGGCGCCGGCGGCTACGCGTTCGACGCGCAGGATGTCGCGCTGCGGAGCCTCTCGGTGCTCGACCTGCTCGCGGCCCTCCGCCGCATCGACGTGCCGCTCTGGTTCATCAACGGGCAGTACGACCAGCTGCGCGTCAACGAGCGGCTCTTCATGAAGGTCGCGAAGGATGCCGGGCTCATCGTCGTGCCCCGCACGTCGCACCTCGTGACGGCGATGCGGCCGCAGGTGTTCAACGCGCTCCTCGAGGTCGCGATCGCGACCCTCGAGGCCTCACACGGCTGACAGTCGCCGCTCGGGCGCGCGGATCGCGTAGGTCATGAGCCCGCCGGCGACCGACAGGACTCCCCCGACGAGGAAGAGCAGCCAGAACCCGCCGACGAGCGCGACGAGCCCCGCCCCGAGGAGCGGCCCGATGAGCTGACCCAGGCTCGCCGAGACGTTGACGAACCCGAGGTCGCGCGCGTGATCCTCCGGGTACGGCAGCAGATCGGTGCCGAGCGCCAGCCCGACCGACATGTACGCCCCGTAGCCGACGCCCAAAAGCGCCGCGGCGATCATGGCGCTCGTCAGCGACGGCGCGACGACGAGGATGATCGACGCGCCGCCCTGCACGAGCGCCGACCAGACGACGAACGGCACGCGCTTCCCGGTGCGGTCGGAGATCCAGCCCGACAGGACCGACGCGATCACGACGAACACGGTGTAGACGACGATCAGCAGGAGCAGCTCGTCCTCGGCGGTCGAGGCATCCCTCCCCAGTCCGTAGAGGAGGAAGAAGAGCAGCAGACCCGTCCCGAGCGCGTTGCCGATGTTGACCGTGAGGCGGCCGGCGAGGAGCCACGCGAAGTCGCGGTCGCGCAGGGCCGCGACGCGTTCCCGCAGCGTGCGCACCTTCCGCGCGGCCGAGACGTCGGCCTGTGCGGGAGGGTCGGGAAGAAGCAGCGCGGCGAGCGTCCCGACGATCGCGATGAAGCCGGCGAGCACGAGATAACCCACGACGACCCCGAGTTCGAGCAGCACGATGACGCCGACGCCGACGACGATCCCGAGGGCCTGGGACGACGAGACGGCAGCGGATGCCGCGCCCCGCTGCGTCGTGAGCTGATCGGCGATGAGCGCGGTGAAGGCGGCGGAGGCGACGGCGATGCCGACCGAGACCCCCACCCAGGTCACGCCGACACCCCACGGACCCCTCGCGAACGCGATGCCCACGAGCGAGACGGTGGCAACCGCGACGCCGCCCAGCGCCCACGGGCGACGACGGCCGCGGCGTCCGCGCGTGCGGTCTGACAGGCCGCCGGCGACCGGGGCCGCGATGACCCCCGCGATCCCGCCGATCGCGAGGACGAGCCCCGACGAGACGACCCCGGTGATCCAGCCGTCGGCGTCGTCGGGGGTGTTGAGCTGGAGCGGGATGAGCAGCTGCAGCGGCGTCAGCTGCACGGTCCAGATCGCGAGCCACGCGAGCGTGAAGAGCGTGAACCATCCGGCGCCGACCTTGGCGCCCTGACGCGCGCTCACGGGCGGGCCTCCGCGATGACGCCGCGGTACCAGTCGAACGACGCCTTCGGCGTGCGCGTCGACGTCGCCTGGTCCACGTGGACGAGCCCGAACCGCTGGGTGAAGCCCTCGGCCCACTCGAAGTTGTCCAGGAGCGACCACACCGTGTACTCCTCGACGCGCACCCCGGCCTCGCGCGCGCGGCCGACCGCGGCAATGTGCTGCGCGAGGTAGTCGATTCGCTCCGTGTCGTGCAGCGGCCCGTCGACGACATCGGGTTCCGGGAACGACGCGCCGTTCTCGGCGATCGCGATGGGCGGGAGGGATGCCCCGTACCGCGCGTCGAACTCGACGAGCAGCTCCGTCAGCGACTCGGGCACGATCGGCCACAGCTCGCCGAAGCCGGTGTGTGCCGCGCCGGGGGTCGGGACGATCTCGAACGGGATGGGGCTCTCGGCCGGCGCGGCGGCGACCGTCGTGGGGTTGTAGAAGTTCAGTCCGTAGACATCCGTCGGCGACGCGATGAGCTCGAGGTCGCCGTCCTGCACGGGCATGGGCGGAAGCCTGAGCGACTCGAGGTCGGGATATCGCCCGACGAGGATCGGCTCGGCGAAGATCCGGTTGTGCAGGAGGTCGTACACGTGCGCCGCGACGGCATCCGCTTGGGACTCCGTCGCCGGCCGGACGAGCGTGTGGTTGTTGACGATCCCGACGCTCTCGGCCCCGTGCGCGCGCAGCACCGGCACTGCGAATCCGTGCGCGAGGAGCTGATGGTGCACCGTCGGAAGCGAGCCGAAGAGCAGTTGCCGGGCCGGCGCGAGCTCTCCGATCGCGTAGCCCTGGAGCGACGTCGAGACTGGCTCGTTGATCGTGTACCAGTGGGCGACGCGGTCTCCGAGCGCGTCGGCGACGATCTCGGCGTAGTCGCGGAACCGCTCGGCTGTCGCCCGCTCCAGCCAGCCGCCCTCGGCCTCGAGCGCGGACGGGAGATCCCAGTGGTAGAGGGTCGGCAGCGGCGTGACCCCGCCGGTCAGCAGGTCGTCGACGAGGCGGTCGTAGTAGGCGAGGCCACGGGGCTCGGCCGGTCCGCGACCGTCGGGCTGCACGCGCACCCACGAGATCGAGAAGCGGTAGCGGTCGACGCCGAGCCGTGCGGCGAGCTCGACATCCTCCTGCCAGCGGTGGTAGCTGTCGGGACCGGGCTCGGCGGTGGAGCCGTCGCGCACGGCGCCGGAGGTCTCGACGAAGTCGTCCCACATGGAGCGTCCTCTTCCCTCGGCGTGCCGCGCGCCTTCGATCTGGAACGCGGCGGTCGCGACCGACCATCGCAAGCCCTGGAGGGCCTCCCCCACGGACACTTCGGGCATCACGGAGCTCCTTCGCTCTCGACATCGCCGCCGGGCACGGCGCCTACGATCATGGTGCATCGACGCGCGGGCGCGTGGCATCCCCCCACAGTTCGGGTGAGGAGCGCGCACCTGATAGACTCGGTGATTGGCTTGCGTGTGGGTTCTGCCCTCACGACCGCCGACGCGACGGCCCTCTCCCGAAGCCCGGCACTCAACCGATCACTCCTGAACGAAAGAACGTCTCCACGTGGCGAACATCAAGTCGCAGATCAAGCGCAACAAGACCAACGAGAAGGCCCACGAGCGCAACAAGGCCGTCAAGAGCGAGCTGAAGACGCTCGTCCGCCAGACGCGCGAGGCCGTCGCCGCCGGCGACAAGGCTGCCGCCGAGAAGTCGCTGTCCAAGGCGACCCGCAAGCTCGACAAGGCCGTGAGCAAGGGCGTCATCCACGAGAACCAGGCCGCGAACCGCAAGTCGGCGATCGCGAAGCAGGTCGCGTCGATCTGACGCTCTGCCGCTGAGCTCTCGGAGTCTCTGTCGAAGGCCCGTCCCGCAAGGGGCGGGCCTTCGTCGTTCCGGCCCCCGCGTCGAGGCGAGCTTTCGGGTCTGAGTCGAGGCTCGTGTGGCCATGCCTCACGCCCGAAGGCTCGACTCACCGGTCCCGCGCGCCGACCCTCCCGGGTCAGCTCCCGTAGGGAGTGCGCGTGGCGATGACGGTGACGAGGCGCTCGAGCGAGAACACCGGATCGCGCGAGGCGCCCTTCACTTCGGCGTCGGCGCGCGCCGCCGCCTGGATCGCGAGGCCCAGCGTCGATTCCGACCACCCGACGAGGTCGCGCCGCGCGCGGTCGACCTGCCAGTCCTTGAGCCCCAGCCGCGAGGCGACGGCGGCGGATGACTCGCGGCTGCCGGCGACCCGCGCCATGGTGCGCAGCTTCATCGCGATCGCGGCGACGAGGGGAACCGGGTCGGCGCCCGAGGCGAGCGCGTGCCGCAGCGCGATGAGGGCCTCGCCGTAGCGGCCCGCGATCGCGGTGTCTGCGACCGTGAAGGCGGATGTCTCGACCCGGCCGCCGTAGTACCGCTCCACGATCTGCTCGGTGATGTCGCCGGGCACGTCGGCGATGAGCTGCTGACACGCTCCGGCGAGCTCGGTCAGGTCGTCGGCGAACGCCGAGACGAGCGCGCGCAGGGCGATGGGCGCGATGCGCTTCTTCGCCGCCTGGAACTCCCCCGCTGCGAAGTCGAAGCGGTCGCTGTCGCGCTTGATGGCGGGGCACGCGATCTCGACGCCGCCGCCCGTGCCGGCGCGGATCGCGTCGAGGAGCTTCTTGCCGCGGACACTGGCGCCGGTGTGCCGGAGGATCACCGTCGCGCCGTCCTGCGGCGCGGAGAGGTACGAGATCGCCTCGTTGAGGAACGCGTCCGAGCACTTCTCGACGCCCGACACCCGGACGAGGCGGGGTTCGCCGAACAGCGACGGCGAGGTCACCGAGAGCAGCGTGCCCTGCGTGTAGTCGTCGGCGCGCACGTCGGAGACCTCGAGGCTCGGATCCTCCGCGCGCAGGTAATCCCGCAGGGTAGCGATGGCGCGCTCGGCGCACACCTCTTCGGGCCCCGAGACGAGCACGATCGGCGCCGGCTGCGGATTGCGCCACGGCAGCTGCGGAATGGCGCTGCGGCTCTTCGCGGGGGCTGCCCGTCGTGAAGTCGTCGCCATGCGTCCAGCCTAGCCAGCGGGCACGACGTCGCCGGCGCGCTCGCGCCACACCGAGACCGCCGCGCCCTCTCGCCACACCGCGACGACGCCCTCCCTGTCGGTGCGTGCGATGACGGCGCCGAGCCGCGCGAGAAGGTCGAGCGTCTCGACCCGCGGGTGGCCGTAGTCGTTGTCGACCCCTACCGAGATGAGGGCGACGGCTGGGGCGATCTGCTCGTAGAGCTCCGGCGCCTGATCGGCGCTGCCGTGATGGGCGACCTTCGCGACGTCGTAGGGGCCGTTCAGAGCGCCGGATGCCGCGAGTGCGCGCTGCGGCGATGCCGACATGTCGCCGAGGAACACGGCATGCGGCACGCCTCCCCCGGCGATGTCGAGCACGAGGCTCGCATCGTTGCCACCGGTGAAGGCCTTGCTGGCGGCGGGCGGCCACCGCAGCACCCAATCGGCGTCGCCGAGCCGCCCCTCTTGGCCCGCCGCGCCCTGCACGACGTCGGCGCCCGCCGCTCGGAACTCCTGGAGGAGCACCTCGTCGCCGAGGGAGGTCGGCGGTCCGTGGCGCACTTCGTCGACCCGCCCAGTGACGGCCTCCGCGCCGCCGGCGTGGTCGAGATCGAAATGAGTGAGGACGAGCAGGTCGAGACGCGCGACCCCGGCGCGATCGAGGCATCCGCTCAGGAGCGTCGGATCGGGGCCCGTGTCGACGAGGGCGACCGCGCCTTCCGACCGGATGAGCACGGCGTCGCCCTGCCCGACGTCGCACGCGAGGATCGCCCAGCGGGGTGGGAGGGTGAACGGGCCGGCGACGGTGCCGAGCGCGGCGGTGCCGACCGCCGCGCCGAGCACGGCGGCGACGAGAGCCGCCGACAGGGCGCGGATGATGCGGGGAACGCGGCGCAGTGCGAGGATCGTGACGGCGGCGCCGAGGAGTGCGAGCGCGCCCGCTCCCCACCACCCCTCGAGCCACGCGACCTGCCCGCCCGGGAGGTCGGCGAAGATGCGGGCGGTCGCGGCGATCCAGGCGGCGGGAAGCCACGCGATCGCCGTGAGACCCGACTGCAGGACAGGAATCGGGAGAGCGAGACAGGCCGCGAGGCCGACGACCGTCGCGATCGGCGCGGCGGGCCCCGCGAGCAGGTTCGCGACGACGCCGTAGAGCGGCACCGTCGGCGTGATGAGTACGAGGAGCGGTCCGCAGGCGAGTTGCGCCGCGAGCGGCACCGACAGTGCGAGGGCGAACGAGCGCGGCATCCATCGCTCCAGACCCCTCGAGAGAGGGCGAGCCAGGACGAGGAGCGCGCCCGTCGCGGCGGCACTGAGGGCGAACCCGAGCGACGTCGCGAGCCATGGATCGCCGACGAGGAGCGCCGTGACGGCCAGGCACAGCACCGCGGTGCCCACTGCCGGCCGCCCGAGCGCCACGGCGAGCATCGCGACGACCGCCATGACGGCGGCCCGCGCAACGCTCGGCTCGGGGGTCACGAGGAGGACGAAGCCACACAGTGCCGCAACTCCCGCCGCGATGCGCCCCGCGCGCGGTGCTCCCGCGAACGCCGCGAGGGCGAAGGCGATGCCGACCACGAGGGCGCAGTTCGCGCCTGAGACGGCGGTCAGGTGCGACAGCGACGACGACTTCATCGCCGAGTCGAGCTCGGGGTCGACGAGCTCCGTGTCGCCGACCGCGAGGCCCGGGATGAGACCCGCGCCGGGCTCGGGGAGCCCGCCGGCCGCCGCGGCCAGCCCGTGCCGCAGCGCTCCCGCCGCCCCGGCGATGCCGGCTGGCGCGTGCACCACCTCGACTCCCCGCGAGGCCGAGAGCGCGAAGACCGCGCGGACTCCGGCATCCGTCGCCCTGGCGCTGCCGTCCGCCGTCACGACGGCCCCGACGTCGAGCCCGGCCAAGCGGTCCACATCGCCGGGATGTACGCGGATGCCGATCGGCAGGTCGCCCGCCGGGTAGGTCTCGCGGCCCACCCGGATGACGGTGACGATCGCGTCGAAGGCCAGCTCCCCCGTCACCCGGCGCTCGACCTTGCCGACGACGGTGGCGGTGACCTCGACGGCACGACCCGCCGTCCCCACCACCGCGAGGGCCTCGGCGCGGGCCGGCTCGGCGATGGCGACGTGCGAGGCGATCGTCGCACCCGCCGCCAGCGCGAGGACGACGGCGACCAGCGCCGCGCCGCGGCGCCGGAGGACGAGGAGCAGTGCGAGCCCCGTCAGGCTCCACCCCGCGAGCGCGAGCCACAGGGCCTGCGACGGAATCGTCGTCGCGATGCCCGCGACGATCCAGGCGACTGCCACGACCGGCACGAGGCGGACGCTGCGGAGCCGTCGTCGCGCGCGGGCCGAGAGCCTCACACCGTCACCAGCTCGCGCAGCGACTCGAGCATCTTGTCGCCGATGCCCGGCACGGCGAGGAGGTCTTCGATGCTCGTGAAGCCGCCGTTCGCCTCACGCCACTGCACGATGCGCTCGGCCATGGCGGGTCCGATCCGCGGAAGTGTGTCGAGCGCCGCGACATCGGCGGTGTTGAGGTTGACCCTTCCGTCGCCTGACGCCGGGGCGGTGCCCCCGGACGACGTGGCGGGTGTCTGCCCCACGAGCGGCACGATCAGCTGCTCGCCGTCGCTGAGGGGCCGCGCGAGGTTGACGGCCGCCTCGTCCGCGCCCTCGGCGAACCCGCCCGCCGCCGCGATCGCGTCGACGACCCGCGCACCCTCGGCGAGCAGATACAGCCCGGGCACCGCCACGGCTCCCGAGACGTGGACGTAGACGGATGCCGCGGGCGAGGCATCCGTCGACGGCGCAGGGTCGACCGCCACGGCCTGTACGGGGGCACCCGCGCCGCGGAGGACGCCGATGCCTACGGTGACGGCGAGGGCGACGAGCACGACGACGATCGCCGCACCGACGCCGAGACGTCGGCGGTCGGTCTGCGAATCGTCCCGCGTCGTCACAACGCGACGCTAGGCCGCGCGCCCGCCCCGAGACCGCCGGAATGGGCAGCATGTGCACTCCCGAGCGGCGAGGGCCGCTGGGGAGGACGGGTCAGCGGGTGCTGAAGCTGACGACCTTCGGCGGACGCACGATCGCACGGACGATCTCCCGCTCGCCGAGAGCCCGCAGGACGCGGTCGTTCGCGCGCGCGAGCGCCTCGAGCTCGTCGCCGCGGATGCGGGCGGGCACCTCGAGGGTCGCGCGGACCTTGCCGTCGATCTGCACGACCGCCGTCACGGTGTCTTCGACGAGGAGCGTCGGGTCGGCCTGGCGCCACGGCACGAGGCCGACGAACGGCTCGTAGCCGAGCATCTCCCACATCTCTTCGGCCGTGTGCGGGGCGAACAGGTCGAGCACCATGGCGACGGCCTCGGCAGCCTCGCGCACCGCGGGGTCGGCAGGGCCGGCACCTGTGTCGATCGTCTTGCGCGTCGCGTTGACGAGCTCCATGAGGCGCGCGACGACGACGTTGAACTTCGTGTGCTCGACGAGGCCCGGCGCGTCGGCGAGGAGGCGGTGGGTCACTCGGCGCAGCGCCTGGTCGCCCTCGGCCCAGACGACGTCCGGAGCGCTCGTGACGTCCTTCGCGATGCGCCACGCGCGGGCGATGAACTTCTGCGCGCCGACGGTCGAGACATCCTCCCAGTGGATGTCGTCCTCGACGGGCCCCGCGAACGCGATCGCGACGCGCACGGCATCGGCGCCCGGGTCGACCATGCTCGAGGCGAACTCGACCAGGTTGCCCTTGCTCTTGGACATCTTCGAGCCGGCCAGCAGCACCATTCCCTGGTTCACGAGGCTCGTGAAGGGTTCGGTGAACTCGACGAGGCCCATGTCGTAGAGCACCTTCGTGATGAAGCGCGCGTAGAGGAGGTGCAGGATCGCGTGCTCGACGCCGCCGATATAGGAGTCGACGGGCGCCCACTTGTCGGCCTCCTGCGGGGAGAAGGCCTCGGTCTCGTCGCCGGGCGACAGGAAGCGCAGGAAGTACCACGAGCTGTCGACGAAGGTGTCCATCGTGTCGGGGTCGCGCAGCGCCGGCTCGCCCGTCTCGGGGTCGACCGTCTGCATCCACTCCGTCGCGCCGCCCAGCGGCGAGGTGCCCTTGGGTGCGAGGTCGAGGCCGTGCGCATCGGGCAGGGTCACGGGGAGCTGGTCCGCCGGGACCGGCACGATGCGGCCGTCCTGCGTGTGGATCATCGGGATCGGCGTACCCCAGAAGCGCTGCCGCGAGATGAGCCAGTCGCGCAGGCGGAACGACTTCGCCGCGCGGCCCGTTCCCGCCGCCTCGAGCTGCTCGATCATGCGGGTGATGGCATTGCGCTTGGACAGTCCGTCGAGGGCGCCGGAGTTGATCATGCGGCCTTCGCCCGTGAGCGCCACGCCGGTCTTCGCGGGGTCCATCTCGGCCAGCGACGCGTCGGCACCCGGGTCGATCGGGTCGCCGTTGTCGTCGAGCTCGATGATCGGGATCGCGCCCGTGATGGGAGCCGTCGTGTCGACGACGACCTTGACCGGCAGGTCGAAGGCGCGCGCGAAGTCGAGGTCGCGCTGATCGTGCGCGGGCACCGCCATGACGGCGCCGTGGCCGTAGTCGGCCAGGACGTAGTCGGCCGCCCAGATCGGCAGCCGCTCACCGTTGACGGGGTTGATCGCGTAGCGCTCGAGGAAGACGCCCGTCTTCGGGCGGTCCGTGCTCTGGCGCTCGATCTCGGATTCGCGGCCGACGCGCTCCAGGTAGTCCTGGAAGCGCATCCGCACCTCCGCGGACGACCCGGCGGCGAGCTCCGCCGCGAGGTCGCTGTCGGGCGCGACGACGAAGAAGGTCGCGCCGTGCAGCGTGTCGGGGCGCGTCGAGAAGACCGTGACCTTCTCGGGGTGACCCTCGATCTCGAAGTCGATGTCGGCGCCCACCGAACGGCCGATCCAGTTGCGCTGCATCCGGATGACCTTCTGCGGCCAGAAGCCCTCGAGCTGGTTCAGGTCATCGAGCAGGCGGTCGGCGTAGTCGGTGATCTTGAAGTACCACTGCGTGAGCTTCTTCTTCACGACCTCGGTGCCGCAGCGCTCGCATCGCCCGTCGACGACCTGCTCATTGGCGAGCACCGTCTGGTCGTGGGGGCACCAGTTGACCGGGCTCTCCTTGCGGTACGCCAGGCCCCGCTCGTAGAGCACCTGGAAGAGCCACTGGTTCCAGCGGTAGTAGTCAGGGTCGCTCGTGTGCAGACGCCGGCTCCAGTCGTACGACGTGCCGAAAGCCTCGAGGCTCTCCTTCTGCTGCTCGATGTTGCGGTAGGTCCACTCGCGGGGGTCGGCGCCGCGCTGGATCGCCGCGTTCTCAGCCGGCAGGCCGAACGAGTCCCACCCGATCGGGTTCAGGACGTTGTAGCCGCGGTGCCGCCAGAAGCGCGCCACCGAGTCGACGTAGGCGTAGTTCTCGGCGTGCCCCATGTGCATGTCGCCGGACGGGTAGGGGAACATCCCGAGCACGTACTTGCGCGGGCGCGTGTCGTCCTTGCCGCCGGCGCGGAAGGGGTCGGCCTTCGTCCAGCGCTCCTGCCACTTCTGCTGGATCGCATACGCGTCGTAGCCGCCGTCCTCGGAGGGCGCGGCGGTGTCGGGAGGGAACGTCTGGGACACGTGGAGGATCACCAATCGTGGAAAAAGCCGGGAAGACGCGCAGAACGCGGGTCTCCAGGTTACCCGACGGGCGTCATCACCAGCCGGTCGGCAGGGCCGCGCCGATCGCCGCGAGGGGGCCCCGCGCCTTGATGCCGACTTCGGCCACCTCGGCCGCGGCATCCGATCGCCATGTGATGCCGCCGCCCGCCCCGACGTACGCGCCGCCGGGGTGCACGACGATCGACCGGATGACCATCGCGAGGTCGAGCGCGCCGTCGTCGCTGATCCATCCGAAGCAGCCCGAGAAGACGCCGCGCGGGCCGCGCTCCAGCTCGTGCAGGATCGTCATCGCCGAGAGCTTCGGTGCGCCCGTCATGCTCCCGGCGGGGAAGGTCGCGTCGAGGAGCCCGCCCACCGTCATCCCCTCGACGAGGGTCCCCGACACCGTGCTCACCAGCTGGTGCACCGCGGGGTAGCTCTCCACGTCGAAGAGGCGGTCGACCGCGACGGTCCCGTCGAGGCACACGCGCGAGAGGTCATTGCGCATGAGGTCGACGATCATGACGTTCTCGGCGCGCTCCTTCTCGCTCGCGGCGAGCTCGGCGGCGAGGGCCGCGTCGGTCGCGGCATCCGTCCCCCGCGGACGCGTGCCCTTGATCGGGTGCGTCCGCACGACGCCGCCGCGCACCTCGATGAACAGCTCGGGGCTCGCGCTCACGAGCGCCATGCCGCCGGATCGGATGAGCCCGCCGTGGTGCGCAGGCGTGCGTGAGCGCAGTCTCCGGTAGCTCTCGACGGGATCGACGTCCTCCTCGACGGCGAACCGCGTCGTGAGGCAGAGCTGGTACGCATCGCCCTCGCGGATGGCATCGCGGCAGCGCTCGATGAGGGCCGCGTACTCGTCGGGCTCGTGCCGCGCGGTGACGGGGAGCTCGCGTGCGGCGGTGGTCTCGAGGGCGGGGACAGGATGCCGCGCCCCCGCCGAGATGCCGCGGGCGAAGTCGGCGATCTCGTCGGGTGCGGCGAAGACCCAGGCGCGGCGCGTGTCGTGGTCGAAGGCCACGAAACGGGCGACGCGGAGCCACAGCTGCTGCGGCACGTCGTCCTGCGTCGGAGCGGTCGGGGCGCCGGCCCGCACGGCACCGCCCTCGTAGCCGAGCCAGCCCACATATCCGCCGCGGAAGCGCCCGTCCTCCGAGGCGGTGGCGGCGGCGGCCCGGCCGTCGTCATCGGCGTGGGCACCGGCGTCGGCACCGGCGTCGGCCGCGGCGTCGTCACCGGCGTCGGCGCAGGTGATGCGACGGACCTCCTCGGCGTCGTCGACCCGCTGCCCCGTGCCCATCCAGCTCCACCCGCGCGCGGGGTCGGGCCCGGCATCCAGCCAGAACGAATCGTCGAGCGCCGCGAACGACGCGAGATAGACGGCCTCCGGGTCGAGCCACTCTGCGAGCGGCTCGGCGACGAGAGGATGCGACATGTTCCCAGGCTAGAGGGGAGGGCGTCGCTCTAGGCTCGTGCCGTGAACGAGTTCCTCACGTGGCTGCTCGACGCCGTCCAGAGCGTCGACCCCGTCGTGAGGACGCTCCTGGCCGGGGTCGCCGTGATGCTCGAGACGAGCATCCTCGTCGGACTCGTCGTGCCGGGCGACACGATCGTCATCGTCGCCGGCACTGCGGTCTCCTCGCCGCTCGAGGCCGTCATGCTCGGAGTCGCCGTCGTCATCGGCGCGCTCATCGGCGAGAGCATCGGGTTCTGGCTCGGGCGGTTCCTCGGCCCGAAGATCCGCGCGTCGCGCCTCGGTCAGCGGATCGGCGACGACACCTGGGTGCGATCGGAGCGCTATCTGCGCAAGCGCGGCGGGCCGGCCATCTTCCTCTCTCGCTTCCTCCCCGTGCTGCACTCCCTCGTGCCGCTGACGGTCGGCATGAGCGGGTTCCGCTACCGGCGCTTCCTCGCCTGGACGACGCCCGCCTGCATCGTGTGGGCCGCGCTCTACATCTCCGTGTCGGCCGCCGCGGCGGGCACCTACCGCGAGCTCGCCGACAAGATCCACTACGCGGGCTATCTCTTCGTCGGCGTCATCGTGGTCTTCCTCGTGCTGGTCTTCGTCGGGAAGAAGATCATCGAGCGTCTCGAGCATCGTCATATGCACGAGGACGACACCGCCCCGTCAGGCCTCCTGGAGGAGGACGTGGAAGACTGAGGGGATGCCTGCGAACCAGCCTGAACACCCCAAGGTGCTGTGGCTCGCCCGGCTCGAATACCGCTTCCACGCGTGGCGCGAGCGCCGTGCGCGTGCTCGTGGACATCAGCCGACCGTGACGCCCTTCCCCGGCTACGGGGGTGTCGACTGGGTGCGCGTACTCGGCCGTGTGCTCATCGTGCCGCCGGTCGATCCCGGCGAGACCGGCGAATACGCGAGCGTCCGTGGGTGGCGGAGCTTCGCGTCGGTTCCGGTCGGATTCGCCCAGGTGACGGTCACGATCGCCGGCGCCAAGCACGACGTGGTCGCCGACCGCGGCGGCGTCATCGACACCGTTCTCCCCGCTCGCCTCGAGCCCGGCTGGCAGACCTTCGAGATGACGGTGGAGGGCGGCGAGCCGGTCGAGACCCGCGTCTACATCGTCGGTCCCGACGTGACCTTCGGCGTCGTCTCCGATGTCGACGACACGGTCATGGTCACGGCTCTTCCGCGTCCGCTTCTGGCGGCCTGGAACTCGTTCGTCGTCGATGAGCACGCGCGTCAGCCCGTTCCGGGCATGGCGGTGCTGCTCGAGCGCATCGCGCGGGAGAATCCCGGCTCGCCCGTCGTCTACCTCTCGACGGGCGCGTGGAACGTCGCGCCCACCCTCATCAGATTCCTCAGCCGGCATCTCTTCCCGCCCGGCTCGATCCTCCTGACCGACTGGGGTCCCACCCACGACCGGTGGTTCCGCAGCGGCCAGGCGCACAAGCTGTCGAATCTGCGCCGCCTCGCCGAGGAGTTCCCTCAGGTCCGGTGGCTGCTCATCGGCGACGACGGGCAGCACGACGACGAGATCTACACCACGTTCGCCCGCGAGAACCCGGGCCACGTCGTGGGCGTGGCGCTGCGCCGCCTCTCCCCCGCCGAGGCCGTGCTCGCCGGCGGCCGCACGGCGGTCGACGACCACTCCGCCTCGACCGTGCCGTGGGTCACCGATTCCGACGGCGCCGGGCTCCTCGAGCGCCTCGAGGAGGTCGGGGTCCTCGAGGCCTGACCCCCGGCGGCGGTCTCCCGGCATCCGTCTCCCGCCCTCCGTTCCCGGCATCCGTCTCCCGCCCTCCGTTCCCGGCATCCGTCTCCCGGTTCCCCTCCCCGCCGCCGCTCCTGGCCTCCCTCGCCCCGCCGCCGCTCCTGGCCTCCCTCGCCCCGCCGCCGCGTACCCAACGCAGGATGAGATGCGGCGAAGCCGCCCGACACGCCGGAATCTGCGCCGGCGAGCGCCATCCATCCTGCATTCGGTACACCGTGGCGGCCGAGCCGCGCCGCGCCGAGCCGCGCCGAGCGCACAGCGGACACGCCGGCCGCGGCCGGCGCGGACAGGCCGTCTCCCGGCCGCTGCGTACAGGCCGTCTCCCGGCCGGCGCGGACAGGCCGTGTCCCGGCCGCTGCGTACCTAACGCAGGATGAGAAGCGGCGAAGCCGCCCGACACGCCGGAATCTGCGGCCGCGCGCGCCATCCATTCTGCATTCGGTACGGCGTCGGAGGCCGCGCGTAGGCTGGCGGCATGTGCGGGAGATTCGTCGTGGCCAACGTCGGTTCCGAGCTCCTCGGCGTCCTTCGCGTCGACGTGGAGGCCGAAGACCTGCCCGCGCCGTCGTACAACATCGCTCCCACCTCCCAGGTCGCGATCGTCCTCGACTCGGCCAAGACCGAGCCCCCCACCCGTCGTCTCGAGGTCGCTCGGTGGGGCCTCGTGCCCTCGTGGGCGAAAGACGTCAAGATCGGCGCGCGCGCATTCAACGCGCGGGCCGAAGAGCTCGAAGACAAGCCGATGTTCCGCAACGCCCTCGCCAAGCGCCGCGCGGTGGTCCCGGCATCCGGCTATTACGAGTGGAAGCAGGTCGGCGACCAGAAGATCCCGCACTACATCCACCCTGCCGACGAGTCGCCGATGTTCTTCGCGGGGCTCTACGAGTGGTGGAAGGATGCCTCGAAGCCCGACGACGATCCCGCGCGCTGGGTGCTCAGCTTCACGATCCTCACGCGCGACTCGATCGGCCGGCTCGGGTCGATCCACGACCGCATGCCGCTGTTCATCGACCCCGACCACGCCGATGCGTGGCTCGACCCCGACACCGACAACGTGCGCGATGTGCTGGATGCCGCGATCGACGCCGCTCCGGCCATCGCCGACGAGCTCGACGACCACGTCGTGAGCAAGGCCGTCGGCAACGTCCGCAATGACTCACCGGAGCTCATCGAACCCGTCGAGTGACCGGCGCGCCCGCCGCGACGGCCTGACGGCGACCGGGCTGACGACGACCGGCTGGACCGTCTGGATCCCCCCGCCGCGCCCGCCGCGACGGCCCGACGGCGACCGGGCCGACCGCGAGCGGCTGGACCGTCTGGATCCCACCCGGCCGCGCCCGCGCACGTGCCCGCCTATCCTCGAAGAGTGACGATCTGCGCTCCCGCCCCGGCGCGGCTCGAGGCCGCCGAGTGGCAGGCGCTCGAGCGTGCCCACGCGGAGCGCGCCGATGCGCTCACGGCGGGTCACCGCGCCCGCGCGTCACGCGGCGAGAAGCATCCCGTCGAGGACTTCCTCTTCACGTACTACTCGTACAAGCCGTCGATCCTGCGCCGGTGGCACCCGGGGGCGGGCATCGACCTCGAAGGCGGTGCGTCGGCGCCGCGAGCCGCGTGGCGCTGGTACGTGCCGGGCGACGCGCCCGGGTCGCTGCGCGTGGACGCAGCGGGGTTCCGCGCCGAGAAGGCGCTCCTGGTGAACGGGATCGAGAAGATCCTGCGTGCGACAGCCGGCCGCGCGGGATCCTTCGGCTGCTTCGGCCTGCACGAGTGGGCGATGGTGTACCGGCAGGGCGGGCATCGGCATCCGGTCCCCCTCCGCCTCGGCCAGGAGGCCACCGACGCCGTCGTCGAGGCGCACGAGCTGCGGTGCACGCACGTCGACGCCTTCCGTTTCTTCACGCCCGAGGCCGTGCCTCGCAATCGCGAGACGCCGACCCGCGAGCGGCAGCCCGCCCTCGAGCAGCCCGGCTGCCTGCACGCCGGCATGGACCTCTACAAGTGGGCGGTGAAGCTCGGCCCGCTCGTGCCCGGTGACCTGCTCCTCGACGCGTTCGAGCTCGCGCGCGACATCCGCGTGCTCGACATGGAGGCCTCGCCGTACGACCTCGCCGATCACGGATACGCACCCGTGCGCATCGAGACGCCCGAGGGCAAAGCGGAGTACGTGCGACGCCAGCGCGGCTTCAGCGCACGCGGCCAAGCGCTGCGCGAGCGGCTGCTGGCGGTTCTGGCGGGTTAGCGCGGGGCACGCGAAACCTCAGAGACCGCTCCGGCTCGGACGGGTTCAGCTCGCGGGCGTGCAGTCCGCGCACGGGACGAGACCGCGGCCCTCCGCGGCGAGCTGCAGCCGCAGGGCGGTGACGCGTGCGGCCGCGTCGTCGAGCCGCGCGGCGGGCACGGCTCCCGACTCGACGGCCGCCACGATCCCGTCGATGATCCGCGGCGCGGTGTCGGCGCCTGACCCCACGACGGTCAGCAGCAGGTCGTTCCCGGCGGCGAGGGCGGTGAGGGCGTTGGCGACGGGGTCGCGGTAGGCGGCGATTCCGGATGCCTCGAGCATGCCCAGATCGTCGGTGACGGCGACCCCGTCGAAGCCCAGTTCCTCCCGGGCGATCCGGTGCCACTCGGGTGACAGCGACGCCGGCGCGGCATCGACCGCGGTGTAGGAGAGGTGCCCGAACATGAGGAGCTCGGCCCCGGCCTCGATGCCCGCGCGGAAGGGCGCGGCATCCGTCGCCTCCCATTCGTCTTTCGACATTCCGGTCGACGGGATGCCGTGATGCGAGTCGCCGGGGGCCGCGCCGTGCCCCGGAAAGTGCTTGAGGGTCGAGAACGCTTCGCCCTTCTCGCCCCCGACAGCCGCCGCGACGCGGGCGGCCGAGTCGCCCGGTGTCGTCCCGAGCGCACGCCGGTAGATGAACATCCCGGGGTCGCCGGTGACATCGGCGATCGTGCCGAAGTTGACGCCGATGCCTGCCCGCTCGACGAGCGCGCCGCGAGCCGCGAAGGCGTCTGCCGCGGCATCCGGAGGCGCGGTCTTGAGCGTCACGGACGACGCGAAGCGGTCCCACGGCAAGCGCGAGACGTCGCCGCCCTCCTGGTCGATGCCGATGAGGGGCGGAAGCGCCGGGTCGAGGGTGAGCGCCGAGGTCACCTCGCGCAGGCCGGCCTCGGTCCCCGGCACATTGGCGCCCATGAGGATGAAGCCGCCGACCCCCGTGCGCTGCACGTAGTCGCGGAGGGCGGCCGGGTCGGACGACGGGATGTGCCCCATCACGATCGCGGCGGCCTTGTCGCGCGCCGACATCACGCCGACGAGGGCGGCCGCGCGCGTCCTCCAGGAGTCGTCGGTGGCGGCCGTGACCTCGACCCGCGGGGTCGTGGCGTAGTCGGGGGGCGCGAGGCCCGCCGGTCGCGCGTCGGGAGCCATCGTCCTGCCGACGAGCACCGTCGGCGCGGCGTCGGAGGCCGCCGCGGGCCCCGCGACAACCCCGGCGAGGGCGATCAGGACGACGGGCAGGAGTGCGCGTCGGCTGGTCGTCATGCCGTCAGCCTAGGTCGCCCGCCGGGGAGCCGGCTGTGTCTCAGTGGCGGGCGACGATGGCCGCGGCATCCGTCCCCGTCGGAAGCGCCCCGTACTGCCAGGCGCGCTCCTCGCCCAGTCGTGCCCCGATGAAGGCCTCGGCGTCGAGGCTCGGCGCGTGGCGCAGCATGAGCGACGCCTGGAAGGCGAGGGCCAGCGTCTCGGTCAGCCGCCGGGCGTTCGAGGGCGCGGTCGCGGGGTCGGCGGCGACGGCGGCGAGGAGTGACAGCGTGCGGTCGGTGTGCGCGTCGAGGAGCGCCGATGCGCCCCGCACGGTCGACAGCTCATCGGCGAACGCATCGGCCGACTCCGGGTCGCGCGTGAGCGCGCGCAGCACGTCGAGCGCGATCACGTTGCCCGAGCCCTCCCAGATGGCCATGACGGGCTGCTCGCGATAGCGGCGGGCGAGCGGGAACGACTCGGTGTACCCGTTTCCGCCGAGGCACTCCAGCGCCTCGTAGGCATGGTGCGGTCCTCGCTTGCACACCCAGTACTTCGTCACGGGCGTCGCGAGGCGGCGGAGGGCGATGTCGCGATCGGATGCCTCGTCCTCGAACAGCTGCGCCAGGCGCAGGCCGCTCAGCATCGCCGCTTCGGACTCGAGCGCGAGATCGGCGAGCACGGCGGTCATGACGGGCTGATCGACGAGCAGCGCCCCGAAGGCGGCGCGGCCGCGTGCGTGCCACACGGCTTCGGCGACGGACTGGCGCATCCCCGCGGCGGTGCCCAGCACGCAGTCGAGCCGCGTGCGCTGCACCATCTCGATGATGGTGCGCACGCCCCGCCCGGGCTCGCCGACGAGGGTGCCGATCGTGCCGTCGAACTCGATCTCGGCGGAGGCGTTCGAGCGGTTGCCGAGCTTGTCTTTCAGGCGCTGGATGCGAAAGACGTTCCGGGTGCCGTGGGGCAGCATCCGCGGCACGAAGAGGCAGGTGAGCCCTTCCTCGACACTCCCCCGCCGCGTGTGCGCGAGCACGAGGAAGCCGTCCGACATCGGCGCCGAGCAGAACCACTTGTGCCCGCGCAGCTGGTACGAGTGGCCGCTCAGGTGCACTCCGACGGTCGTTCCCGCCCGGACGTCGGAGCCGCCCTGCTTCTCGGTCATCGCCATGCCGATGAGCGCACTCGTCTTCTGCTCGGCGGGAAGCAGCCTCGGCTCGTACTCGCGCGAGTAGAGCTTGGGCAGCCACTCCTCCGCGATCCACGGCGAGTCCTTGAGCGAGGCGACGGCGGCGTGGGTCATCGAGACGGGGCACGCATGGCCGGGCTCGACCTGGGCGAACAGCAGAAAAGTCGCCGCCCGTGCGACGTGCGCTCCGGCGCGCGGCTCAGCCCACGCCGACGTGTGCGCCCCGGCGGCGACGGCGGCCGCGATGACGCGGTGGTACGAGGGGTCGTACTCGACTTCGTCGAGGCGAAACCCCCAGCGGTCGTGCGCGTACGCGACGGGAGGGTGCAGATTGGCGAGCTCGGCGTCGCGCTGGAAGTCCCGCGTGCCGACGAGCCGTCCGGCGCGGCCGAGCTCGGCATCCGCCCACCCCGCACCGAACGCCCTCACGGCCGCGACGAGCGGGGCGTTGAGCGCGTACTCGTCGACGTCGACGCGCCACGGCGGCTGATTGTCGACGTAGTGCGTCGCGGGGCCGATCACTCGCTCGCCGCGGGAGTACGAGGTCACTGCAGCTGGATCCCCTCCGGGAGGGCGAGGCGGTACTGCTCCTCGGTGGTGAGCGGCGCGTGCGTCACGATGTCGTGCATGAACGCCAGTTTGCGCCGCACCGGTCCGACGATGTCGAACGGATAGAGGTCGCCGAAGCCCATCGCCCGGTTGATGCGGTTGAACGCCTCCGACATCCACTCCCAGTCCGACAGGAGCAGGGCGACCGACTCCTCGCGGTATGAGCCGAGCGGGATGACGTCGGTGTCGCGCATGCTCGTGGCGGTGGCATCGAGATGGATGCCGATCGCGGCCGCCGTCTGGAGGGTCCCCGTGATGTGGAGGTAGTGCGCGAACGTCTCGGCGAAGTCCTCCCACGGGTGCATCGTCGCGTACTCCGAGATGAACGACTCGTGCCAGTTCTCGGGCGCGCCCATCGAGTAGTGGCGCGTGATCGCGTCCCGGTAGCTCGCACGCTCGTCGCCGAAGAGGTCGCGGCACTGCGCCCAGTCCTGATCGGTCTGCAGCAGCACGTTCTGGTAGTAGTGCCCCGTCTCGTGGCGCAGGTGCCCGAGCATCGTCCGGTACGGCTCGCCGAGCTTGATCCGCAGAGCTTCGCGGCGGTCGTCGAGGCTCTCGGCGAGATCGATCGTGACGATGCCGTTGGCGTGGCCGATCGTGACGGGGCGGCCGAGCGAGATGCTCGAGAGGAGGTCGAAGCCGAGGCCGCCGGGCTTGACGTCCCACGGGACGATCGGGAGCCCGAGGTCGCCGAGCTGGAGCAGAAGGCGGCGCTTGGCCTCTTCGGTCTTGGCGAGCTTCGCGAGGGCGATCGTGTCGTCGGCGTCAGGACCCGTCCGCGTGAGCCGGCAGGAGAAGCACCGGCCGGCAGGGGCGCCCTCCCACACGAGCCAGTTGCAGTCCCACCCGCGGTTCGAGCACGTGTACCAGGTCTGGTCGTCGATGACGGTGTGGCCGCGGTGCACGCTGTAGAACTGGCGCGTGAGGATGTGGTACCCGAGCTCGGCGTCGCAGTTCGGGCACACGAGCGCGTCGAGGTAGAGGAAGTGCCGGCAAGCGGGGCACCGGGGTTGCGAGATCACCCGATCAACGTAGCGCCCGGGTACGTCATGGGGCAGCGGATCCGGGCATTCATCAGTCGCGTCGGGCGAGGTCGAGGCGCAGTAGCAGATCGTCGCCGGAACGGGGCGTGCCCCGCCCGTCGGTGTTGTTCGTCAGCACCCACAGGGAGCCGTCCGGCGCGGCCACGGCATCCCGCAGACGACCCTGCTCCCCCGTCAAGGCGGCGACCGGCTCGCCCGCCATGCCGTCGGCTGTCGTGTCGACCGCCCACAGCCGCTCGCCCCGGAGCGCGGCCAGGAAGATCGTCGCCCCGACCGCCGCGATGCCGCTCGGACTCGCATCCGCCGTCGCCCACGTGACGACGGGATCGATGAACCCGGCCTCGTCGGCCACGCCCTCGTGGATCGGCCAGCCGTAGTTGCCACCCGGCTCGATCCGGTTCAGCTCGTCGAACGTGTTCTGCCCGAACTCGCTCGCCCACATCGTTCCGTCGGCCGTCCACGCGATCCCCTGCACGTTGCGATGGCCGAGCGAGTAGACGACCGTGCCGAACGGGTTGCCCGGTGCGGGGTCGCCCTCCGGAGTGAGCCGCAGGATCTTGCCGCCGAGCGCTTCGGGATTCTGCGACGCCGTGCGGTCCTGGGCGTCCCCGGTCGTGACGTAGAGCATGCCGTCAGGGCCGAACGCGATGCGTCCACCGTTATGCGTCGAGTTGCGCGGGATTCCGTCGATCACGACGTCGGCCGGTCCCAGCCTGAGGCTGCCGGGCTCGCCGTGCAGAGGCATCCGCACCACCCGGTTGTCGGCGGATGCCCCGTGGTAGGCGTACAGCCAGCGGTCGCCGTCTTCGGTGTGCAGCGCCAGGCCGTGGAGGCCCGATTCTCCCCCCGAGACGACGTCCGGGACGATGCCGACGGTGCGCACCCCCCCCGATGGCGTCAGCTCGAGCACCGCGCCGTCGTCACGCTGGCTGATGAGGGCTCCGCCGTCTTCGAGCGGCACGACCGACCACGGAGCCGCGAGTCCCGACGCGAGCGTGGCGGGCGTCCCCGTGACGCGCCAGAAGCCATCGGCCGGGGTCGGCGCTCCTGCGGGCGCAGATGGTCTGGCCGACGGCGGGATCGTCTGATCGGGCGCGGCGGCCGAGCAGGCCGAGAGCGCGATGATCGCTGTGACGATGACGGATGCCGCGGCCCCCCGCGCGCGCCCGTTCATGCGCTCTGCGCCGCCGACTCGACGGCGCCGCTGTCGGATGCGTACCGGGAGTCGACGAGGGCCCACCACGCCCGGTCGAACGCGCCGTCGGGGTCGCGGAAGCCCTCGAGCGATGACGCGACGATCGCACCGGTGCGCATCGTGAAGAGGATCTCTGCCGTCGCGAAGGGCGTGGGGTGGCCGAGCTCCGTGAGGGAGTCGGCCATGATGTCGCGCACCCAGGCGCGGTGCCGGTCGACGACGGTGCGCGCCGGATGCTCCGGGTCGCTGTACTCCGCGGCGGTGTTGATGAACTCGCACCCACGGAATCCCTGGCATTCCATGCCCATCTTCGAACCCTTCGCGATCTCGGCGAGAAGAGCACGCGCGCCGTCGGGCGTCTGCGCGCGAATGCGCGACAGCTCCTCACGGCCCTCGCGTGCCTGCTGTTCGAGGAAGGCGACGACGAGGTCGTCCTTCGTCGGGAAGTGGCGGAAGAAGGTCGCGCGCGCCACGCCCGATTCGGCGATGAGACGGTCGACACCCACGCTGCGGATGCCGGTCGACACGAACAGGCGAGTCGCCGTGTCGAGGATGCGGTCTCGGGCCGCCGACCGCGATATCGGCGGAAGGTCCGACGCGGGGCGCCCGTCGTCGGTCATGACTTCGTCCACTTCCCTCTTGCCCTTCTCTGGGTCCTCCGACATACTCTCACGCGTAGCAGATAGACAGGTCCGTCTACCTTCCTGCGTGACACACCCTCTCGATCAGCCGTCCCTCGCCGGACCGACGAAGTGGAACTCGATGGATCTTCAGCTCGCAGGCAAGACGGCCGTCGTCACGGGCGCCAGCAAAGGCATCGGCCTCGCGGTCGTGCGCGGACTGGTCGACGAAGGCGCCCGCGTCATCGCGGGGGCCCGCACGAGCGGCCCGGAGCTCGACGGACTCGTCGCCGGAGGCGCGGTCGAGTTCGTCCCGATCGATCTCTCGACGCCCGACGGCCCGGCGGCGCTGGTGAAGCGGGCGGTGGATGCCGGCGGATTCGACGTCGTCGTGAACAACGTCGGAGCGGTCGCGCCACGACCGGGCGGGTTTCTGAGCGTGTCGGACGACGACTGGCAGCGTTCTCTCGACCTCACTCTCCTCGCCGCGGTGCGCACGATTCGAGCCGCGCTGCCGGAACTCACCCGGCGAGGCGGCGGGAGCATCGTCACGATCAGCTCGGTCAACGCGTCGCTGCCGGACCCGCTCGTGATCGATTACTCCGCAGCCAAGGCCGCGTTGGCCAACTTCTGCAAGTCGCTCTCGAAAGAGGTGGGCGGCTCCGGGATCCGAGTGAACACCGTGAGCCCCGGACCCGTCGAGACGGCGCTGTGGCTCGGAGAGAACGGCGTGGCGCAGACGGTGGCACAGGCCGGCGGCGCGACCCCGGAGGAAGTCGCCGCGGCGGCGGCCGCGGCATCCGTCACCGGACGATTCACACGGCCGCAGGAGGTCGCCGACCTCGTCTTGGTGCTCGCGAGCGAGCGGTTCGCCAACGTCACGGGCGCCGACTTCCGCATCGACGGCGGACTCATCCAGACGCTCTGACCCCCACTTCTCGCTCCTATCCCATCCCCACCTGCTCCGCCCGCCACCCCGAATCGAGGACCCGATATGTCCGATGCCACTCCGACCCGAACTCACCCCGTGCTGTTCATCCACGGCCTCTGGATCCACGCGAGCAGCTGGCGCGCCTGGCAGGACCGGTTCGAAGCCGCCGGCTATTCGACCACCGCCCCCGGCTGGCCCGGTGACGGCGACACGGTCGAGGCGACCCGCGAGAATCCGGGAGCGCTCGACGACGTCGGCATCACCGCCATCTGCCGTCACTACGCCGACATCATCGACGCCATGGCGGTGAAGCCGATCGTGATCGGGCACTCGTTCGGGGGTCTCATCGCGCAGGAGCTCCTTGCCAACGGCTACGCCGCGGCCGCCGTGGCGATCGACCCGGCCCCGGTCAAGGGAGTGAAGATCCTGCCGCTCTCGCAGCTGCGATCGGCGCTTCCCGTACTCGGCAATCCGGCGAATCGCAAGCGCACGGTGGCGCTCACGCGCGAGCAGTTCCGCTACGGATTCGGCAACACGCTGTCGGCCGAGGAGTCCGACAGCCTGTTCGACCAGTGGAGCATCCCGGGGCCCGGGCGCCCGCTCTTCGAGGACGCGACGGCGACCTTCGTGCGCGACTCCCCCGCGGCCGTCGACACCCACCACGCTGAGCGAGGCCCGCTCCTGCTCGTCTCCGGCACCGACGACCACGTCGTGCCGCTCAAGGTGACGGAGGCCGTCGTCAAGCTCTACGCCGACAACCCGTCGCGCACCGACTTCGTGAAGGTGGAGGGTCGCGGACACTCGCTCACCATGGACTCGGGATGGACGGATGTCGCAGACATCGCCCTGAGCTGGATCGCCGAGCGCGAGCCCGAGCTGGCCTGACGGCCGGGCACCCGCGCTGGGTATCGTGCGGCGTCGAGTCGCCTGAGCGGGCGAGGCGGGCCCGGCCGCTAGCATGCGTCGTATGGCTGCGGGCGACCTGACGACGATCCTTCTGTGTGCGGCGGAGCGCTGAGACGATGACGGTGGAACCCGGCATCTACGAGCACTTCAAGGGCCGGCGCTACGAGGTCTTCGCGGTGGGCAGGCACAGCGAGACGGAAGAGCCCCTCGTGCTCTATCGCGCGCTCTACGGTGATTACGGTTTCTGGGCGCGGCCGCTCGCGTTGTTCGAGGAGCACGTGGAGCGCGACGGGTACGCGGGGCCGCGCTTCTTCAGGATCACGGCGTAGGTCCCGCCCATCGTGTCGAACGGCCCGACGTGCACTGCTTCCGCGACGCGACCTCCCGGGAGGACTCCGGGCACGACATCGCCCGCCGGTTCGATGGGCGTCGCGACCGGGAACCCGGCCTCGACGTCGACGAAGGCGTCCGGCCGTCCGTAGTACTTTCCGAACGGAGGGCCGCTCGCATGAGCGCTCGACGCCTCGATCCCCGCGCGGAGTGCCTAACGTCCCGTCGCCGAAACCGGGCCGAGGTGACGCCACTCAGATGAGCAGAGCCCGACCTATGGTCGGCTTCTCATTTCCGGACCGGGAGGATGCTGGGCAACGTTCTCGATCAGGTGCAGCTGCGTTCCGTCCGGATCGACGAGGAATCCCGCGCGTTGTCCCCAAGGCTGCACCCGCACCGGAAGCAGCCGCGGACTGCCGCTGGACTTCTCGATGACGCCCGCGCTCTTGATCTGTCGATACAGCTCGTCGACGTCATCCACGCGGAGACTGCACATGAAGGAACTCTCCTCCGGCACGAGATCGGGAAACGGGAAGAACTCCAGCTGAGCGTCGCCTCGGCAGAGAATCAGCCAGCCGTCATCCCGGTAAGTCAGTTCGAATCCGAACTGTCCGTAGAAGGCGATCGTCTCCTCGAATCTTCGAGACGGCAGGTTGGGTACTGCACGATCGGTCATGTCGCTCCTCCGATTGTCCTGTGTGCGCTCGTGTTCGAATGGTCGCTCAGCCCGTCTCCGCGGACAGGGAGCTGCGGTCGATGGGTCGCGTGATGGCGCAGGACTCGACCAGCATCTCTCGATGTTCGCCGGATCGAGCGCCCCACACATCGGCCTTCAGTACGGGCTGAGAGCCGTACTTTCGGCCGACCAGATCCGGACCTGTTGACGGATGACGCGAACCACCCAGGCCGCGAGCATCGAGTACGGACAGCCGGCACCACCGTGGCGGCCGCGTTCGTCCCCGCTTCGGCGCCCGGATGTGATCTGCCTCCGACAGCGCGGCGGTCGCAGCCGGCGACCGCGCATCAACCAATCCCCACACACCGAAGGAGTATCCGATGAGAGATCGTCAACACACCACAACGCTGCTCGACCAGCATGTGCCGGTTCAAGCCAAACTCGCCGCCGCGTGGACGAGCTTCCTGTTCTTGTACGTCTACGTCGACATCCTCGCCTTCTACAAGCCTGGCACCGTCAGCGACATCCTCAGCGGCGTCGTCTGGCAGTTCGACATCACCGAGATCTGGGCGATCACGGCGCTCACTCTCCTGGCGATCCCGATCTTCATGGTCGTGCTGTCGATGACGCTGCCCGCTCGAGCCAACCGCATCACGAACCTCATCGTGGCCTCGCTACAAGTCCCCTTCGCAGCCTTCAATGCAGTCGGCCAGCTGGGCGAGCCGTGGATGTACTTCTACCTGCTGGGCGTCGCACTGGAAGTGGCCCTCCTCGCCCTCATCCTGCGGTACGCGTGGACCTGGCCACGCTTCACGCCGTCGGCGACTACGGCGATCCACTCGGGCAGCGGGTCCGTTCAGGCCCAGCAGCAAGCGTGAATCCTTGAGCCCGAGCGGGCCGATGCGGTGCTCGGATGGGGCCGCGCCGACCCCGCAAACGACTGATGTCTCGCGACATATGAGACATATGTCGCGAGACATCACACGGTGGACCTGAGGGGACTCGAACCCCTGACCCCCTGAGAGGAGTGCATGAGATCCGAATCCTTTCTGTTGTTTCGACTTGTCAGTCGTTAGAAGGGATTCTACGTTGTCGGCCCGCACAGCTCGCGGCTCGACAATGCGGTTGATTCGGGTTGGTTCGAGTTGAAAAAGGCGAGTAAAAGGCGACCGCCAACATGGCGTGAGAGGCACACCCCGCTCCCCCGCGGCTAGCTCGACGCCTGGGGGTTCAGCTATCTCTATCCCTCAAGCGGATCCACAATGCGTGCTCAGGGCAGGTGAACCCGAGGCGGAGACCTCGTCCCTCGCCCGCCGCGAATGACTCAGGGGCTAGGTCGCGCCCGCGTGCGGAACACGTCCGGTATCGCTCGCTTGCCGGCTGTGCCGAGCAGTCGGCGAAAGATACTCAAGGCCGCCGCTTGCGCCCCTACGTGGGCAGGCCGAGCTTGTCGAAGAAGGCCCGGTTCCGTTCCGTAGCCGCGTTGACCAGCCCGTCGAAGCTCATGACCTCTACGTACGCCTTGGCGGCATTGTTGTACCCGAAGTAGCCGAGACCGTCGTGGGTGGGACGCAGATCTGAGATCTCACACCTTTCGATCATTTTCTCCGTAAGGTCGGCAACGATATAGCAGAACGCTGGAGGGTCCTGGGTCGGCGGGATCGGCCGCCCAGTCGCGGTCATCACTCCACCGGCGCGGATTCTCTTCACGTAGTCGAGGCACTGCTGGATCGGGTTCTTGTCCTCGGTGGCGTCCTTGCGCATCGGACGCTTGATCTCGACCACAACGATCGACGGCAGGGGCAACTTCTGCCCCTCCGCGGCGAGCACCGGAGAGTCGATGAGCCGCGTCGCGAAGATATCCGGCTCGCGCGTCGACTCGGACCCGGTGACGGGCATACTCTTCAGCGTCTTGTCTGAGGCGAGGTAGTCGTGGAACGCCAGTCTCTCGTCGATGATCCACAGGTTCGACCCGTCGGCGGCGACATCGTTGGACTCCGTGCGCATTGGGACAATCAGCGAGTGAATCGCGTCCTCACGGCTGTACTTCCCGCCCTTGTCCGCACGGATCAGGCGACTGAGCAGATCCAGCACCGTACGGCGGCGCGAGACATACGCGGCCAGGTCTGACTGGTTGATCTCGCTGACCGTGGCGAGATAGGCCGCGAGGCGATGTGTGTAGTCCTCTGCTGGTTCGGCGTCGGCATCGGCCTCGGCAAAGATCTCTTGCCCCTGCACGAATGCCTCGGACTCGATCTTCTGCAGATGCCTGTGGAGCTGCAGTTCGAGGTCCTGATCCTTCACCGACGGGTCGACCGTGATTCCGCGCTCTTCAATCTTGGCCAGCACGGGTCGGTAACGAGGGGCGCGCTTGGTCACGAAGTCGTGGACGCGCTGCTTTCCCTGTTCGCGGGCCGACTCGAGCGGGTCTTTGAGGATCTTCGCCACCTCCTTGAATACGGCCTCGCGGATGTCGTCCAGCGAGAGGTCGTCGACGAGCGGCTGACCGGCGATCCGGTCGCTGATGTCAAAGGCCGTCCGGTCGGAGCGGACGCGCTCGTCTAGGAAGTCCGAGGTCAGGTAGCACGCGTAAACGAACTCACCGGAGGTGGCGTCCGCGAGCCTGCCGTGGAGCCCGGGGACCTTGCCACTCAGGTTCTCCTCAAGGACCACACGGCTCGCCGCGCACCAGTGGAGGCGGGGTGCGGAGTATCGGACGGTGGCCTTCAGCCGGAGGTTCAGCATGTCGAACTTCTGACCCTTGACCTCGATCGCCGACGCCGTCATCGCCGAATCGACGAACTCGTCCATCAGGTCGGCCAAAGACACCGACTCGTCATCGTCCGTGACCGTCACGACCGGTGCGCCGCCGGGACGGAGAAAGTACCAGATGCAGTGCTCGAAGATCTCTCGCGCGATCGCGTCGACGCCTTTCGGAGCGTTCTGCTGGAACGTCTTCTTGAAGCCGTCAAGGCTAACAACAGCTCCTGGCCTCACGAATCCGCCCGCGTTCCCGTCGTGCTCAACCTCGTGCGCGACCGAGAATCGGAACTGGCGAGCCCGGAGCTTCCCCTCTTCGTCTTCGTACGCGCTGCGGACCGACACCTTGTCGAAGGCCTTCAGCCAGAGCAATCGGCCGACGCCGCGGCAGCCTAGGTCGGCCTTGAAATCGCTGTCCAGAGTCTCGAACGAGGTCATGTTCGGCGCCGTGAAACCCACGCCATCATCCGAGACCGTGAAGCCGATGATCGGCTTCATTGGCGTTCGGCCCGGGCCTGTGGGGCCGAAGTCGAACTCAGCCTGAGGGTCACGGTGCACCCTCACGTCGATCCGACCGGGATCGGTTGAACGGCCGTGCCGTGCGTCGATCGCCTGGATGCTGTTGACCGGCTACCGCAATGCCTGGCAGTTCCTCAGCCAGATCGTCGACTACCAGGACCCGGAGCTGCACCGCCGCGCGATCCTCGCGACGCTGCTGAGCCGGAACCTCCACGCCGACGGCGACGACCGCGACGACAGCTTCCTTCTCGTTGACCTTATCGATGGCCTCGTCGAGCGGGCCGCGCTTCGGTACGGCGCTGCCACCGTACTCGCCGTCGAAGATCGGAGAGCATGCGCGCGGTCGGAGCAGGCGAGGACCGGCGTGGGCGCAGCTCAGGTTTGTGTCATTTCCTCGTCCAGGAACTTGCTGATCGCTAGAGCTTCTCGAGCGTCGTGGCGTCGCGGATGCCCTCGTCGCGGGCGAGCTCGGCCCCGGGGACCTGCACGATCTCGTCGTCGAAGGCGCCCGCGGCCCACGCCTCGCCGGCCAGGCGGTGGCTGCGCAGGGCGAAGGAATCCTGCGCGTCGCGAGAGATGCCGTAGATCTCGGCGAGCTTCTCGGCCGACTCGCCGTTGGAGATCGTCCACGGCTTGGGGAAGGCGGGGTTGACCATGCGCCACCCGATCGACGTGTTCCACATCGTCTGGTTGCCGACGGCGGGGAAGGGCTTCGCCGCCTTCTCGACGACGAACGGGGCTCGGCTCATCGACTCGACGCCGCCCGCGAGGATGAGGTCGGCATCGCCGGCCTCGATGGCGCGAGATCCCTGGATGACGGCCTCGACGGAGGATCCGCAGAGGCGGTTGACGGTGACGCCGGGCACCGATGACGGGAATCCGGCGAGCAGCGCGCCGAAGCGCGCGACGTTGCGGTTGTCCTCGCCCGCCTGGTTCGCGTCGCCGAAGATGACGTCCTCGATGCGGGCGGGATCGATGCCGGTCCGCTCGACGGCTGCCTTCATCACGACGGCGGCGAGGTCGTCGGGGCGCACACCGGAGAGGACTCCGCCGGCGCGGCCGAACGGGGTGCGGACGGCGTCGTAGATGTGGGTCGCGGTCATGTCAGGTCCCCTCCGTCGGGATCGCCGGCGCCGGGTCGTACGGCAGCGCGGGCGGGGTGTCGAACTCGTGCAGCAGCGTCAGTCCGGTGAGCTCCGACAGCGACTCCACGGTGTTGTCTCCGAAAGCCTCGCGCACGGCGAAGCCGTCGGGCGTGACGTCGAACACGGCGTGGTCGGTGTAGACGCGCGTGACGCAGCCGACGCCCGTGAGCGGGTAGGTGCACTCGGCGACGAGCTTGGACTCGCCGGTCTTGGTGAGCAGGTCGGTCATGACGTAGACGGCCTTCGCGCCGATCGCGAGGTCCATCGCGCCGCCGACGGCGGGGATCGCACCGGGCGCGCCCGTCGACCAGTTCGCGAGGTCGCCCGTCTCGGAGACCTGGAAGGCGCCGAGCACGCACACGTCGAGGTGCCCGCCGCGCATCATGCCGAACGAGTCGGCGTGGTGGAAGAACGCGGCGCCGTCGAGGGCTGTGACGGCCTGCTTCCCGGCGTTGATGAGATCGGGGTCGACGTGCGCGGCGTCGGGCGCGGGCCCCATGCCGAGCAGGCCGTTCTCGGTGTGCAGGATGATCTCCTGATCGGCCGGGAGGTAGTTCGCGACCAGCGTCGGGGCGCCGATGCCGAGGTTGACATACGAGCCCTCGGCGATGTCCTGGGCGATGCGGGCCGCGAGCTCCTCGCGGGTGATGCGCGCGCTCACTGGTCGACCTCCGTCTCGGCCGCGGGGACAGCGGGTCTGCCCTCGAGGTCCACTCCCCCGACGAACCCCCCGCCGTCGAGCCAGCGCCGCTCGCCGACCGCGACGACGCGGTCCACGAAGATGCCCGGCGTCACGACGTTCTCCGGGTCGAGCGACCCCAGCGGCACGACCTCGTCGACCTGCACGATCGTCGTCGTCGCGGCCGACGCCATGATCGGACCGAAGTTCCGGGCCGTCTTGCGGTAGACGAGGTTGCCCCACCGGTCGCCCTTCAGAGCGCTGACGAGTGCGAAGTCCGCCTTGATCGGATACTCCAGCACGAACTGCCGTCCGTCGATCTCGCGGCCCTCCTTGCCCTCGGCGAGCTGAGTGCCGACGCCCGTCGGCGAGAAGAACGCGCCGATGCCCGCGCCCGCGGCCCGGATCCGCTCCGCGAGGTTGCCCTGCGGCACGAGCTCGAGCTCGATCCTCCCGTCCCGATACAGGCCGTCGAACACCCACGAGTCGTGCTGCCGCGGGAACGAGCACACGATCTTGCGCACGCGCCCCTTGGCCAGGAGCGCGGCAAGTCCCGTGTCGCCGTTGCCGGCGTTGTTGTTGATGATCGTGAGGTCTCCCGCGCCCTGCGCGATGAGCGCGTCGATGAGCTCGACCGGCTGTCCCGCGCGGCCGAACCCGCCGATCATGACGGTCGATCCGTCGGGGATGCCGGCGACCGCCGTCGCGGCATCCGGAACCGTCTTATCGATCACTCGCAAACTCCCGTAACTTCGTGTCCACAAACCGGCGTGTGAGGGCTATTTCGTTGAATGTGTAGACATGGAGGCTCTCATCGTTTTCTGACGCGCCCCCACTCGCTACCGCCGTCGCGAGGTGCGTGGGGTCGAACCGTAGGGACGAGTCACCGTCGTCCGCGACGACTTCGCCCACCGCCCGAAGCCCGAGGTCGATCATGATGCGATCGAGCCTTGCTTGGATCGCCGGCCCGGGGATTCCCACGCGAATCGGGGTCGACACTCCGTCGGCGCGCACTCGGCTGATCCAACTGTGGATCATCCGAGGAGACAGGCAAATCTGCGTAACGAGGCTCTGCGCGATTACGGATTTCGCATGCAGATCCGCCCGCTCGTCGTCCGGTGAAAGATATGGGTGACCTTCGGGATACGCGGCGAACAGCGTTTCCGGGAAGGATGCAGACCGCTCGTGGAGTGCGCGGTGGAGGTCGATCGCGCCTGCCAAGCCGCCGGCAGCAGGATCCATGTCGCCGGCGAGCAGTAGCGCTGAGGCGACGCCGGACTGTTGGAGGGCAACCGCGTGATCGGCCGCTTCCGCAGCGGCGCGGAACATGCGCGCCGCTAGATGGGCGGTGACCCTGTAGCCCGCTTCCGCCAGATCGACAGCCACCTTTCGGGTTGGCTCGATCCCCCGCACGGGCGACACTGTGACCGATACTTTCGAACCACGCGGGACATGCGCCACAACGTCGTCGACGATCCGATCCGATGGATAGACCTCGTACGACAGTCCCCCGCGGGCGGCGCTCACCGACCGGCAACCCGCTCGGCCATGCCGACAACGTTGGCGAGCAGCAGCGCGCGCGTCATCGGGCCCACACCTCCCGGATTGGGAGAAAGCCAGCCTGCGACCTCATCGACCGCAGGATCGACGTCGCCGGCGAGCTTCGCGCGCCCCGCCGTGGTCGTGCCCACGCGCGTCACACCGACATCGAGGACCGCTGCACCGGGCTTCACCCAGTCCGCCTTTACGAAGTGGGGCTGACCGAGCGCCGCGACCACGATGTCGGCGCTGCGCACCTCGTCGGGCAGATCGCGAGTACGTGAATGCGTGAGGGTCACCGTCGCATCGATGCCCTTGCGCGTCAGGAGAAGACCGAGTGGTCGACCGACCGTGACGCCGCGACCGATGACTGTCACTCGCTTCCCCGCGATCTCGATGTGGTTGCGATTCAGCAACTCGACAATGCCGGCCGGTGTGCACGGCAGCGGCGAGGTGACCGCGTGTGAGACACCGAGGACGAGGCGACCCAGATTGGTCGGGTGAAGCCCGTCGGCGTCCTTGTCGGGGTCGATCGCCTCGAGCACACGGTTCTCATCAACGCCCTCGGGCAGCGGCAATTGAGTGATGAATCCGGTGACCGCCGGATCGGCATTCAGATCGTCGACCGCTGCGAGGATGTCGTTGACCGTCGCTGAGGCTGGAAGCTCCCGGCGGATCGATTCGATTCCCACCTCGGCGCAGTCGCGGTGCTTGCCCGTCACGTACGATCGCGAGCCGGGGTCCTCTCCGACGAGCAACGTTCCGAGGCCGGGCACCACTCCGCGAGCGCGGAGCGCCGCGACACGCTCGCTCAGTTCGTGCTTGATGGCCGTCGCGGCGGCGATGCCGTCGAGGACCGCCGCCCGCCGCGGAGCCGTTCTTGACGCCGTGGCGGGGTGGATACTCACGCGCCGACCTGCACGTTGAGGGCGGGCCGGGAGACAGTTGAGCCGGCGACGAGGGTGTAAGCACCCTCGTCGTACGCATCCTGAGCGGTCACTCTATTGTCCGTTTCGGTTCGTCGTGGGCGTCAGTGCCACGGAGTCGGGTTCTGTGGTTTGAGTCAGTCGGCGACGGCATAGCCGACACCGGCGACGGCGCCCCCGTCGACTGCGAGGACGCTGCCGGTCGTGTAGGTCGCCCGGGTGACGAGGTAGAGCATCATGTCTGCAACCTCCTCGGGCTGACCGTATCGATGGATCGGCATCGCAGCGGTGATGGCCGCCTCGTCGCCGCCTGCCATCATGGGCGTGTCGGTGTACCCGGGCTGGAGCGCGTTAACCCGGATGCCGTAGGCGCCGAGTTCGAGCGCGGCGACCTGAGTCAGCCCCACGATGGCCATCTTGGATGCCACATAAGGAGCAAGCTGGCTCGGCGGGATCACCGCGGTGATCGATGCCGTGTTGACGATGGAGCCTCCGCCGGCCCGTCGCATCGCCGGGACCGCGGCCTGAATGCCGTTGAAGTGGCCGGTGAGGTTGACCGCGAGCACGCGATCCCACGTTTCGGGCGACATGTCGACGAGCGGTGTGGGCTGGTTGATCCCGGCGTTGTTCACGAGGATGTCGAGGCTGCCGCGTCCGAGGCGGAGTGCGACGTCGACGCACTGCGCCCACTGTTCGCGGTCGGTCACATCGAGAAAGGCGAAGGTGGCCCTTTCGCCGAGGTCGGCGGCGAGAGCCTCGCCTTCTTCTCGCAGGACGTCGGCGACGACTACCGACGCGCCGGCACCGACCAGCGCTCGACAGTGCGCCGCGCCGATCCCGCGTGCGCCGCCGGTGACGATCGCGGTCTTGCCTTCGAGTTCTGCGCTTGTCATGCGGACGCCGCATCCCTTCTTTCACCGTTCGAGCGCGACGGGCGGAACGTCGTCGTCCTGGCGGCTGAGCGGACGCATCTGGTCCGTGAGATTGAGCGTGGCTGATCGCCCCACCGCGGCTCTAGCGTGACCTCACGCGTTTGCACGCGGGTCTCACGCTCGCCGGCGGCGGTCACGACCGCTCCCCCGCACGCTCCAGGCGCATGTCGATGACGCCGGTGATCAGTTCACGATCCACCGCTGCCTGCATGGCCTCTCCCGCTTGGGACAGGGGGTAGACGCGAGTGATCATCACGTCGATGTCCAACGTGCCCGCCTCGACCGCTTCGGCGATGCGCTGGACATCGCGGTCGAGGAAGCCCCCGCCCGATTGCGAACCCTTGATGATTCGTCCGAACAACGAGACCACGTTGGTGGGCAGGTGCGACGTCGCAGAATCAAGGGGTGCGACCATGCTTGTGCTCACCACCGTGCCGCCGTTGCGCGAGGCGGCAAACGCCTGTTCGAGCCCACCGGCTTCGCCTGTCGCCTCCAGCGCGAGATCCGCGCCGCGCCCACCCGTGTGTTCCTTGATCACCGTGTCGGCCCCCTGGACGTCTGCCACAGCCGTCGCACCCACCCGGAGTGCGAAGTCGCGACGCTCGGGCATCGGGTCGACTGCGATGATCGCGCCTGCGCCCGCGGCCTTCGCCGCCTGAATCATCCAGAGACCGAGGTGGCCGCACCCGATCACCGCCACGCTGTCGCCCGGCTGAACCCTGCCCACCTCCCATACAGCTCCCACGCCGGACAGTCCGCCACACCCCAGCAGTGCAAGTTGCGCAGCGTCGAGAGTGCTGTCGACGACTGCATAGCAGTGCTCCCGGTAATTCATGTACTCAGCGAAGGTGCCCGCCGCGCCGAACCCTGCGACAGCAACGCCGCCCGCGGTGCGACCGACGACCGGTGGCTCCGCGACTTCGATCCACAGTCGATCGCACTGCGATGGACTGCCGTGTGTACACGGGTAGCATCGTCCGCACTCCATCGTGCCGGCGACCACGATCCGATCCCCGACTTTCGTCTTAACGACACCGGGACCAACCTCGACGACGGTGCCGCAGGCGCTGTGACCGGGGACGAAGCGGCGATCAGGGCTGACGGGGTTGTCCATGAATAGCTGGTCTGTTCGGCAGACCGCGCTCGCATCGATGCGCACGCGCACCTCGCCACGACCAGGAGTGTCGAGCTCGATCTCTTCGATCTCGATCGGCGCGCCGTTTCCACGCGCGAGTGCTGCTCTCATACGGACACCTTCGTCTCGGGCACGGGCTCATGTCGGCCGGCGGCGCGCGGGGCCCCGTGCGCTTCCATCGTGGAGCCGCGTGCGGCGGGACGCGAGCCCGCGCTGAGGGTTCGGGTACCCGATCGGGTGAGTGCACCCTACGGACGCGCAGCGGCGCCGTGAGTTAATCTCATTGGCAGAATATGGGCGCGTCGGTGCCGACCGCCGGGCAAGGACATCATGACGACGACGCATCGCGGCCTCCCCGTCAGCCAACTCACGCAGTTCGTGGGACGTGACGCGGAGTTGAATAGTCTGCGGAAGCTGGTGTCCTCGCGACGTCTGGTCACCATCACCGGTCAGGCGGGCGTGGGCAAGTCGCGCACGGCCGCGCGTGTCGCAGACGTTCTGCGACGCTCGCTGGGCGGCTCCACCGTGCTGATTCCGATGGCCGGCCGGGACGCGGAGGATCTGGGGGCAGCGATCGGTGAAGCGATTGACTCCGCCGGAGGCACCGTGCCGGAGCTCGTGCGAGCGCTCGGGGACCGACCGCACCTACTGATCATCGACGACCTCGACGCTGCCGTCGCCGCAGGGGCGCTCCTCGAAGAACTGCTCCGCGGGACAGTGGAAACCCGCATTCTCGTGACCTCCCGAGGCCGCACCGGAATCGGCGGTGAGACGCCCTTCACGCTTGACCCGCTGGAGGTTCCCTCGGCCGCCGCATATCACGCGACCGATGCCGTGGCCCAGTCACCGACGTTCACCCTGCTCGTTGCACGAATTCTCGACTCGGATCCCAACTTCGACCGGTCCGCCGCGCCCACGGACGACCTCGTCGCGGTCTGTCGGGCGACAGATGGCCTTCCCCGGTTCATCGAGGCCGCCGCACGTGCGGTGTGCGCGTTGGGCGTGAGTGAGACCGCTGCTGCCGCGGCCGAGGACCCGACCGTGCTCGACGCGTTTCTCACGCATGGGGCGAGCGTCATCACCTCGCGCGCAGTGCTTGACGCAGACATGTCACGACTGTCCAGTTCTGCACGGCACCTGGTACGCCGGCTGGCGCTGCTTGAGTCCGGCGCTGATCTCCGCTTCGCCGCCGAACTGTTCGCCGAGGGCCGCCTGGCTCTCATCGCCTCATCAGCGGCCGAGCTTGTGGATCACTCACTCGTCCACTCGTCGACGGTCGGCGGTGAGCGCCGCCTGCGCGTCCCGCTGATGTACCGCCACCACTTGCGTGCGGACTGGGACGACGATGACCGGGTTCGTGATGAGCGCAGCGTCCGCGACGCGTTGCTGCGGCACCTGCGTCACAGCGCCGCCACCTGGTTCTCCGCCGATCAGCTTGCGGGAATCCAGTTCTTGAATCGGCACGCCGCGGACATCACTGCGCTTCTCGGCACGATGTCGAGCGAATCCGACAGCGCGCACGAAGCCCTCGAGGTCATCAGCGCATTGCGCTACTACTGGCAGTTGCATCCGGTTGATCCTTGGCCGCGGGCGCGCGACTGGCTCGCGACCGCCCTCTCCCTCGACTTCCGCCAGGACGCAGTCACTTTGCGGGCGATGCTCACTGATGCGTACATTGCTTTTCACGAGGGTGACCTTCACGGCGCACGCGCACAACTGGAGGCGATCCGCACCGAACTCGACTCGGACATCGCCGACGAGACCGACGCGATCTTCGCTCTCTTCGTTGAGGCGCTGGTCTCACTGGCCGAAGGTGACCTCGCCCGTGCCGAGACAGATCTCTCCCAAGTGGTGAGCGACTCACTCAAGCTCAACGCCCGGGAACACCTCGGCGAGAAGTACTGGCACCTCGCCGCGTGCCAGATTGCGGCTGGGAAGCAGGATGAGGCGCTGGACACACTGGCCCACGCGCTCTCGTACTGTGAACACGTGGGCGATGTGTGGGGCCGAGCGTACACCTGGTGCCTGCTGGCGCTGATCGCTGATCGCGAGGGGAGCCACACCGACGCGGTACAGCGGGTGCGCGAGTCGGTCGATGTCATGTCGGCCTACGGAGACCGTGTGGGATTGACGCTGTGCGTGCAGCTTCTCGCGGCGTTCTCAGCACGTCACGGTGAGGCGTCTAACGTGACCCAGTTCGAGGGCATTGTCGAGCGGTCGACGCTCTCGCGGCCCCCGGTCCCCTTGCCGGAACTGACCCGTGGGCGCCCGCAGCACGTCGGGCCCGCGACTCCTCTGCCTGATGACCTGTCGCTGAGTATCATGCTCGGCCGCATCATCGACGGCGAAGAGTCGCCGGTCGATAAGCTGGCCCGGGTTGACAACTCCAGTGTGCTCAGCGCCCGCGAAACCGAGATCGCCGCCCTCGTCGCCGAAGGTTTGGGCAATCCGGCGATCGCGGCACGGCTCGTACTGTCGCGGCGGACGGTCGAAGGGCACGTGCAGCGCATTCTCGCGAAACTCGGGTTTCGCTCGCGCAGCCAGATCGCCGTCTGGGCTGCTCAGCACATCACGTCTATCGCGGATGCGAAGAGCTGAGCTCTCCGCATCCGCGATCGGTCATTCAGTCGAAGACGATGGTGTGGTTGCCGTGACGGATCACGCGATCTTCGGCGTGCCACTGCACTGCCCGTGAGAGCACGGCGCGTTCGACGTAGGCGCCGCGAGCCTGCAGGTCGGCTGCGGTCATCGAGTGATCCACCCGGGTCACGTCCTGCTCGATGATCGGACCCTCGTCGAGGTCCTTCGTCACATAGTGGCTCGTCGCGCCGATCAGCTTGACGCCTCGCTCGTGCGCCTTGCGATACGGCGCCGCGCCGATGAACGCGGGCAGGAACGAGTGATGGATGTTGATGACCGGTACGCCGACATTATCGAGGAAGTCTTCGCTGATGATCTGCATATAGCGGGCCAGCACGATGAAGTCCACATTGCCCTTGAGGAGCTCGAGGATCCGCGCCTCTGCCTCAGACTTGTCCGCGCCTTGCGAGTGAACATGGAAGAACGGGATGCCGAAGGACCGGACGTCAGAGGCCACGTTCGTGTGGTTCGAGATCACCATCGGGATGCTGACCGGCAGCTCTCCACGACGGTGACGCCAAAGCAGGTCCAGCAGGCAGTGATCGGATGTCGAGGCGAGGACCGCCATGCGCTTGGGATTGGACTGATTCGTCAGTTGCCACTCCATTCCGTACGGGGCGAGAGTCTTCGCGAGATCCGCTTCAATGTCGGGGATGGCGGCTTCCAGATCAGCGAGATGGAACACGACTCTTTGGAAGAAGTCGCCCCCTTCCGGGTTCGACGAGTACTGGTCGAGCGACACGATGTTCCCGCTGTTGCGGGTGATGAGCTGGGTCACCGCCGCGACGAGACCCGGCTGGTCGGGACCGTGCACGGTGAGGCAGGCGTGGTCATTTAGCTTGGCGGCTAGGGGCATGTCGGATGCTGCTTTCGTTCAGGTCGACGCGTGCGCGTCGGTCATTCGGGTTCGGAGGGGGCAAGAGCGATGTCGAACACCGCGGAGCTCCAGGGCTGATCAAGAGTGCGACCGCCGGGGCCGGGGCCGGCCGAGTGCGCGACGAACGGCACGATCAGCGACTGCTTGACGCCGAACACAGCGTCTTGTGCGAGCCATTCGTCTCCCTCAACAAAGATGTGAGTGATGAGGGTCTCGTAGCCCGGGTGAGTGACCATGAAGTGGATGTGCGCGGGACGCATCGGCGAGCGTCCCGCCGCAGCGAGGAGGTCGCCTACAGGACCGTCGTGCGGGATCGGATACGCGGCCGGCTGCACCGTCCAGTACTCGAACGCGCCGGCGTCGTCGGCGAACAGGTGGGCGCGCCCAGCAAGAGCGGCTCCCTCATACTGGACGTCATAGAACCCGTCGTCGTCCGCGGCCCATACTTCGATGCGCGCGCCCGGGAGCGGCGCTCCTGAAGTCGAGCGCACCGACCCGCTGACGTGGCATGGGCGCCCGCTCATTCCTCCGCCGATGTCGTCGCCGTTCTCGATGAGGGGGGCGTCTTCCACGAAGAACGGGCCGAAGACGGTGGACTCCGTGGCGGAGGAGCGTGCCGGGGAGTTCACGGCCACGGTCATCATCGAGGCCCCGAGGACATCTGACAGCAGGATGAACTCCTGCCTGTGCTCGTCGGTGATGTGGCCCGCGCTCGTGAGGAACGCGATGGCTGCGTCCCATTCAGCCTGGGTGAGGCGCACATCGCGGATGAAGGCGTGCAAGTGGCGCACGAGCGAGGCCATCACGTCGCGTAAACGAGGAGCGGCGCTGGCAGCAAAGCTTGCGACCACCTCCTCGGTCAAGCCCGCTTCACGGGCCGCTTGCCGAACGGCGTCGTTGATTTGTGTACTCATTGAAGATCCTTTCCGTCGTATGCGGCGCCGAGCAGCTGCTGGAGCGCGTCCCGGGTCACCTCGCGCGGATTGTCGATAGGGAGCTTGTCGGCCACGACGTCGACCGCGACGGGGAGCTCGTCTTCCCGTATCCCCACCTCGCGCAACGTTCGGGGCGCGCCCGTGTGGGTGATGAGCTCCTCGAGCCCGGTCGCGGCATCCTCGGTGCGCAGGGCGGTCGCCAGGGCGGCGGCGGTCTCCGGCACGGCCGGGGCATTGAAGCGCAGGACGCGAGGCAGGATCACGGTGTGGGTGCCGGCGTGCGGGAGATTGAACGCGCCGCCCAGTGCGTGACAGATCTTGTGGTGCAGTCCCGATCCCGCATCGGCGAAGACCAAGCCCGCAAGAAAGCTGCCGTACTGCAGCTCATCCACCGAGCGAGCGTCGCCGCGGCCATGCGCACGCAGTCCGTCGGCGAGTCGGCGCACGCCCTCGGCCGCGACGACGGAGGTGAGCGGGTTCGCGCGCGGACCCCAGAATGCCTCGACGCAATGGGCCATGGCGTTGAAGGACGAGGTGACCTTGAGTCGCTCGGGTAGCCCGTCCAGGAGCGAAGGATCGTAGACAACAGCCTTCGGGAGAACATGCAAATCTTTGCCGGTGCGCTTGCGCCCATCGGTCGTGATGCCCCAGGTGTCGGTCATCTCCGAGCCAGCGAGAGTGGTCGGTACGGCGATGATCGGGATATGCGCTGTCATCGCGATGGCCTTTGCGGTGCCCGTCGTCGACCCCCCGCCGATCGACAGCACGAGGTCCGCCTGGACTTTGGCAGCGGTGCGGCGAGCCGCCTCGGCGGTCTCCGCGGGCACATGCTCGCGCACGTCTGCGAATCGCGCGACAACACGATCGCCCAAATCGGCGGTGAGGCGGTCCGCCGTCGCCACCTGCGAACGAGTTACGAGAATCAGAACGCGGCGCGCATCGTGGGTTTCGACGACTTCGCGCACGTTCTCCGCCGCTCGGCCCCGTCCGAATCGTACGTTGACAGCGCGTGAACTGTAGAGGAATGGCTCGATCGTCATGGCAGCAGGGAGTGGTCGCCGAGCCGGTGCCAGGCACGGTTGTGGTACACGAGAGGTGAACCCTGAGCGGCCGGTTCGGCAGTCGAGACCTGCACGGCCTGCGCGGCGACGACGGTCGACCCGCCGGCATCCATCCGATCGATGATCCGGCAACGAAGCCACGACTCGATCCCGTGAAAGAGCGGCTCGCCCGTCGTGAGCGATGACCAGATCATCGGGTCGGCGAATCGGTCGATGCCTGAGCTGGCACAGAGGCGGGCGATCGGCGCATCTTTCTCACTGAGCAAATGCACGACTATTGTCTCGGCGGCTCGGATGCCGGACGACGCAGACGAGAGTGCCGAGAGCGAGAAGATCAAAATCGGTGGTTCGGCACTCACCGAGACGACGGACGTCGCTGTGAGTGCGACCGGGCCGTCCGGCGTGATGGCCGTGATGACGGCGACGCCCGCCGGATGATTGCGGAAGGCTGTCTTGAATGCTTCCGGCGTGACCCCGGTCGGGAGGGCCGAAAAGTCTGCGCGGAGACCGGCACGACGTTCGGACATTGCGGTGTGCTTCATCCCTCTATTCCTTTTCCCCCGCGCGTGCGCGAACGTAGGCCGGCTTCCGCCGCTCAGAGCGCAGAGCGTCCATCAGCGCGGCCAGGTCTCGCCGCTCAAGTGCCTCGACGACTCCCTCGAGTTCACCGCCCGGCGCGATATTGGCGAGCATCGCGCGCGTGATCGTGCGTCGGTCGATGCCCGGGAGTCCGAGCGATCGGTAGGCCCGGAGGAGCGGGTCAGAACCAGCCAGTCCTACGAAATACTCCCCTGCATCGTCAAGCGCAGTGACGAGCCGTTCGATCGCATCGTCGCCATTGAGCGCGGCCGCCGCGCCGACGGCCGTCAGTCTGTCGCGAAGCCCCGCGACCTCGCTGTCGGTGATTCGTTCGACGATCTGGCACGCAACTCCCAGTTCCAAGACCAGTTTTGCTGCATAGGCAGCATCAACCACCTCGTCAGACACCCCGGTAACGTAGTAAACACCGTCCTCCCGATCGACGAGCGCTTCCGACTTCAGCCGAGACAGCGCCCGAAGCACGGCACCGCGTGAAACGGCGAAGCTCGTGGCCAGCGCGTCGGGGTCGAGGTGGTGGTCGTTGTCCGTCCGCACCGACAAGACGTGTGCCCGAACGGCGTCGAGCACCGTTCGGTCCGCGTCGGTGTCCACATGCGCGAACGCGCCGCGGTAGTAGGCGAGCGGATTCCCACCGGTCACGTCGACGGCGACAGTGCGGCCACGCAATTCCCAGTGCGATCCGGAAGCGACCGCATCTACAACCCGGCAGCTGATCGCGGCAACGCGGTGCGCGAGCAGGGGGCTGCCGAGGCAGTCGTCGTCCACGTCGATCCCGACGAACTTGTCAGGCACACGGCTGGCAAATACGCCGGCGAGCATGGCTGAGTCCTCATCGAGGACGTTCACGGCGAAACTGCCCGACTCGATGATCGCGGCGGCGGTGCCGGATGTCACCGACATCGAAACCATGACCGTCGGCGGGTCGGAAGCGATGGGAGCGATCGCCGCGACAGTAGCACCGACCGGTCTACCGTCGAGCCGCGCGGTCACGACGGCGACGCCCGACGCGAAATGGTTCATCGCGGAGACGAAGTCCGTCGGGGAGACGGACGTCACTGTCTCGTCCATGAGGAGCACCGGTCCACCTGCCGTGTCAGAGCGACGATGCTGACTGCTCATCGAAGTGCTGCGCGGTGTACATCGTCGCAATCAGGTCGGCGAGCTGTGTATTGAGGTGACTCCACCACTGGCTGAGGTCGCGCCAGATGCGCTCGGAGCGGTTGCCCTGCACGACGGCACTAGAGCCGATCGACTTGAAGAGGTACCCCTCAACTGCTTCCCACAGAAGCCGCCCAGACTCCTGCGCGATCAGTGCGACGCGTAGATCGGAGGCCCTGGAGTAGGGCTCGGACACGGACGCAGCGATTGTCTGATCGAACAGGGTGCCGGCATAGTCCATGCTGGCCACGGCGGCGTCAAGCTTTGCGCGGGCGGTCCCGTAGCGCCACTGGAAGAACGTGTCGTCTGAGCGCAGCGCGAACGGCGGTGAGACGGTCTTGCGGATCGTCATCTGCGCGTCGTACTCGTCGAAGAGCGCCAACGCCGCGCCGAGGGCGAGCGTGTTCAGCTCGAGCGAGAAGAACCCGAGCCCGGGCGCTCCGTACATGGCATTTCCATGAAGTTCGCGCCCGGGCGCCTGGGTGGACGGGTCGATGGTCAACTGGCTCACACCCTCAAGAACGAACTCTTCGGGGATGAACGCGCGCTCGAATTTGACGGAGTTCGAGCCGCTCCCCCGCAACCCCAGCGTTCCGCCCCAGTCGTCGAGGATCTCGTACGTGTCGCGCGGGGCGATGAAGTTGGAGACCACACCCGGGCGATCATCGTGGAAGGCGTGACCGCTGAAGTGCGTTGAGTAGGGAACCCCGGACGCATAACGGTGCACGCCGTCCACAAGGAACCCGCCGTCGACGCGCGTCAGAGTGCCAGACGGGGCGCTCGTCATGGGCGCCGCGAAGTAGTCGCCGGCGAAGACTTGACGTTGGGCCCGTTCGCCCCAGTACGACGCAACCTGCAGGTTGTGGCCGGAGGCGAGAGTGAGGCACCATGCCGTTGCCATGTCGGCCTTCGCGATCTCGCGCATCACCCGCAAGAACTCGGGAAGAGTGAACTCATACCCTCCCCAGGTCTTCGGCCGGATCAGGTGGTAGAAGCCGGCCTGAAGGAAACGCTGGTGGAGCGCTTCCGAGTGACGCGCATTGCGCTCGGTCTCCTCCGCCTCGGCAAGCACCTGCTCACCGATGGCGCGTGCGCTCGCGATCGCTTCATCCAGCGTGAGGGTCTTCGGCCGCGCAGCGGTGATCGTGGTTGCGGGGGCGTTCATGATCGGGATCCTTCGGTCGTCGTTGACGGAGCGTCATCACAGACTCTCGCTCGGATGTCTCCGGACCTAGAGTGAGGTCACCCGTTTCGTACGCGACCGCGCCTACGTGGGTGCAGGGTGTTCAAGGCTTCACGTTGTCGGTACGTGCCGCCGCGAACTCTTCGATCATGGTCGGGACAGCCGTCGCGATCGCATCGAGCCCAAGCACGCTCGAGATCTCCATCACCTCGAGGATCTGCTCCGCGGTCGCACCGTGGTTTAGTGCATTGCGGATATGAAGCTTCGTGCCGGGCACATAAAGGTGCGTCGCGGCGATGTCGTACGCGATGTAGATGAGTTCCTTCTCGGCCGGAGTGAGCACGCCGGTGCGCCACGGCACCGAGGAGAACTCGGTGTAGGCCGCGAACATCTCAGGGTCGAGCTCCAGCATCTCGTTCCAGAAGTCGTGCCAGTAACCGCGGGTCTCAGTGAACTGCCGCTTGAGCGCTTCCTGGTGCGTTGTGAGCGGAGCGGGAGCGGTCCGGCCCCTCTCCTCCAGCACTTCAACCAGCAGTGGTACGCCGATGTTCATCGTGTGGATACCGAGCGTCGAGGCCAGCTCGAGCACCTCGACGATCTCTTGCTCTGTCGCCCCGAGAGCGATCGCGCGGCGGATGTGACGCCGGGTGCCGTCGACATTCGCGTGGGTGGCCGCGGCGTTCCACGACAGGTAACAGAGCTCTTTGAACTTCGGGCTCAGGTGATTCTTCTCCCATGGCACCTGCAGCATGGTGAGAGACGCGGCGACGAAGTCGGGATCGATCCGAAGCACCGTCTCCCAGGCATCCGACCACTCGCCACGGTCCGCCAGGAAGCGGTTCTTGATGTCGATTTGCTCAGCAGTGAGGTCCATGTCGCGCTCCGTCATCCTTGCATCAGCGTGTGCGGTCGGAAATCCGACTCGCGCCATTCAGTGTGGTCGGCTATCGAGGCGAGCCGTCGGCCGCACCCGAGCAGCGGTCTGCGGGTATCCGGAGACCGCTGACGGGTTCACCGCGCCGACTCGGCCGTCGAAGCAGTAGACCGCCATGGTCATTGCGAGAGCCTTCCGATGATCGCGGCCAGGCCGCCCGGTACGCCGTCATACGCCGGAAAGCGCTCTAGGGTCGAAGGGTCGTGACCTGCTACAAGGTGGGTGATCTGCCCGGTCGCGACCAGACCGGATATCAGGTCGAAGGTGCGATACATCCTCGGCAGGTCAGCAACGTATGTGAAAGGCATGTCGGCTTCGAGCTCTTCGTAGTAGTGGACCGAATCGCTCGCCAGGAGCACGGGGCCGGCGGGGGTCTCAACGCGCACGATCGCTTGGCCCGGCGTGTGGCCGCCCACTTCGAGCACCTCGACGCCGGGCGCCACGGTGACAGCACCCGAGAAGGTCTTCACGCGTCCTTGTTTGCGTGCCTTCGCAAGCTCGGTCAGTCCGTCTGCGTCGGCTGAGTGATGGAACTGCGCCCGACGTGCCAGTGGCCCGAGCCAGAAGTCGACCTCGCTCTCGGAGACGACGATGCGAGCTTTCGGCAGGGCCGCGAGGTTCCCCGCATGGTCGTAGTGTGCATGGCTGAGCACGACGGTGAGCTCGGAGTCCAAGTCGATGCCGAGATGCCGCCACGCGTCAACGGGCGTCATGAGTGGAGTTCGGCCGCGGGACGCCCCTCCCTCAATGGAGTAGCCGGTATCCACGAGAATCACGCGGTGGGCGTTGCGAACTACCCACACGAAGTAGTCCATGTCGATCGGGGCGTCGCCATCGCCATACACGCCGTAATTCAGATACACCTCGCTGCGCATTGTGCGGCGGGTGCCGTAGCGGACGATGACGACCTCGTACCGGTCGTCCTCCTGCTCAGCCAAGGACGGTCGCGATGGCTCGGGCCGGCCCGTCGACTGCCGGGTAGTCGGCGCGTACCCGAGGGTCGTGGCCGGGGATGATACGTGCTCCAGTCGCGGCGGATAGCTGCTTCGCGAACGCGATTGCCGCCTTCATCTCATCGAGGTCGCTATGGGCGAAGAACGGCCATCCGCGCTCGAGCTGTTCGCCGAGATGAATGGCGTCTGAGGCCAGGATGAGTGGCCCGGACTTGCTCTCAACGTATGTGAGGAGCTGCCCCGGACAATGCCCCCCGACCGGGAACACCGTGATCCCGGGGAAGACCTCTGTCTCACTGTCGACGAGCCGCAGTCGGTCCTCATCTGCAGCGCGCATGATGGCGGTCACATCCCGCACCGTCGCGAACTCGCCGACGAGATGGTTCTCGGCGAGCTTCGCCGTCCAGTGCTGGTACTCCCTTCGCGCCGCGACGATCTGTGCGGTGGGGAAAAGGTCGATGTAGCCGATGTGGTCGTAGTGGAAGTGCGTGGCGATGATCAGCTGCACCTCGGCAGGGTCGATACCAAGTAGGCGGAGCCCATCCGGAGTCGGAGTGCGGCCTATCTCGCCAAGCCAATCGTGTCGAGAGATGTCGTAACCGGTGTCGACGAGCACAACCGAGCTTTCGGTACGAACTAGCCAGAAGGAATAGTCCATCTGTTGGTCGGCATCCGGCTCGCCTGAATCGGCAAACCCGTAAAAGACGATGCTCTTGCGAGTCACACGGTCCGCATACTTCACCTGAAGGACGCTGAGATGCTCGTGCTCTGCTGTTCCAGAAGCGCGTTCCGGTATCGGCCGCCGCGCATTCACCTGCTCCATGCGAGCCCCCTCGGTCGTCGTTGACAAGATCCGCTTCAACGGTCACCTCAACGCCCGGCGGTTCCTAGGGTGAGATCACCCGACTTTCACGCGAGATCCTCCATCCATACCAACGCTGCTGGCGGATCGGTAAGCACGAGATTGTCGGCGGCGCCTCTGCCCCCGGCACGACGGCGCCCTCGAGCGGCTGACATCCGTGCCGTCAGGGAGTGCGACAGAGGCCGAACCTGAATAGAGGTCTCGGTATCGAAGGCACATCCGGGCGGGATGCTTCCACCGGCGCCTGCCCCGTCAGGCGGTATCCGCGAAAGCCTCCACCGCTATCTGCACCCCCTGCATGCCGGGCTACCATCTGAGCATGGCTCCCGTGAACCGAAGCGACTCCACGCAAAGCGCGACCCCGCGGCGGACCGTGGTGCGTCACCCACCCCTTAGGAGCCAGGTCGCGCAGATCATTCGCGAAGCGATCGTGAATCTTGAGTTTGAGCCGGGATCCGTTCTCATCGAACGGGAGCTCTGCGAGATGACGCAGACGAGTCGCGCATCTGTCAGGGAGGCGCTGCGTCAACTCGAGGCGGAAGGACTGGTGGAGGCGCGCAACGGCAGAGGGATCATGGTCCGAGCCGTCAGCGCGGACGAAGCCCGAGATCTTTACGAAGTCCGCGCTGAGCTCGAAGGATTGGCGGGCAGGCTGTTCGCTGAAAGAGCCTCGGCGGACGAAGTTGCAGAGCTTCACCAGGCCCTCAAGGAATTGGTTTCGGCGGGTCGTGGATCGGGCGAGGCCCGCGCGATCCTCGATGCGCAGAGCCGGTTCTACGCAATCCTGTTCCAGGGGGCCGGCAACCAGTTCCTGGATGAGACCGTCCAGGGTATTCAGTGGCGTGTCGCCCAACTGCGTGCCGTAACGCTCGGGGTTCCTGGCCGTATCGACGCGTCGATCGACGAGTTCGTGCAAATCGTCGATCGCATCGATGCGGGCGACCTCGAAGGTGTTCGAGAAGCAACACGGCGCCATGTGATGGCCGCAGCGGAGGCCCTGCGACAGGTCGCATCCTCATAGCCCGCTGACCCAAGACCCGGCGAAACGGGACGGCAGGGTCCAGCCCTCTTAGCGTTCGACTCCACCTCAGAGGCCTGTGCATGCGGACTACTCCAGTGGCAGCGCACCGAACGCCCTCACACCGCAGCCGCGAAATCGGCTCGACATAGGACGGATCTCGCTCGACGAGCATCGGTCGAGATCATGCGCTGGAAGACGGGCAGCAACCGACGCTCCATACTGGCGAGTTCTGGACACCCACGGCCACGGTGCCGGTGAAAGCGGCCAGCATCGTGGATCACAACCCACGATGTACGGCAAAACGATGCTCGGGCTGTACATCAAGCATATTGTCAGATAGCCTGCTACCTCAGCCCCGAAGCTGAGTGCTCGGGGATAGCAAGCCAGGCATTGAGGCCTGATCTGGAGGTTGAACAACCGGCATGAGCACGATGACAGTGATTACCCAAGGAAATGCCGAAAAGCCGAAGCTCGACTTCTACGAGAAGATGATGCGCAGGTTGATTGAGGGTGAAGCGGCACAAGCGGTCTTCGTCGAATGCTGCAACGAGGATCTGGTATTCACCAATCCAGAGTTTCACGTGATATCGCCCGACAAGTCCCTTTACGGCTTGTTCGCTCTGGAGACCATGTCGCGCTACTACCGGACCGACGGGGAGGGATGGCGGAATATCACGATGAAGACGATCTGGTCGGAGGAAACCGAGACCACGCTCTACCGTGAACGCAATTTCATCGCCTCCGAACCCTTTGGCACTTTCGGCGGTTTTGAAGAGGGGGAACGGGCGAGCGACCTGGAAGTCGTTCTGAGAGTTATCGAGATCGTCACTTTTCGCGATGGGAAAGTGTCGGAGATTCACGCCGTCTACGACAGCCTGGGCTTCTACTACGATATGGCTGGAGGCGACTGGGACCTGGTGGCCAAGGCGATAAAGAACTCTCAGCACTGGTGGGCTCCCCAGCTCGAGAATGTCAAGAAGGGTCTTTACCCCATTCCTGACCCGGGACGAGTCTACGAAGGGTGACCCGGGCTACGAATGCCCACTGCTCGCATCGTTTAGGAATGCAGCTGTTGGTCGCGGCCGACGGCGGCTCTCGTCTGCTTGTCTGAGCAGCTCCGTCCTAGAGGCTTCTGAACTCCGCCTCCGCCTAGGCCCGGTGGCCGGGCAAGGGTCTGTGGCCGGGCGCCAGCAGGATCACTTTGGTGCGCAGGAATGTGTGCGGACGTCTCGCGACGGAACGCAACGTCCGTGCTCGCGCCGCCGACGCTTCGTATGTCCCAACGCAGTCTGAAATGCGTGCACGGCCGTTGCATTCCGTCGCATCGGGGTGGCGAACAGCACTCCATGCCCCTCTCTCGCACCTGACGATCCCCAGTGGGATCGTCAGGTGCGTCTTTCCGGTTCCGGGCGGCCCAAGCAGCACCACGTTCTGCGCTTCTAGCAGGAAACGAACCGAGGCGAGGCCGGCGCCGTGCTGCCGCGGTGGGCTGAGTGTGCCCGTCGAAGCCCTCCAGGGTCTTCCGCGTCAGGAAGCCGGCGGCTTGACCCCCAGCTCCCCGCCAGCCCACTCCGCGAGGAGACTGACTTTGTCAACCTGATCTGGCCCCGGGGTGACGTTTTGAAGTGGCCCCGTCGAGGCGTCGGTTCGATGTGGGGCGCTGTCTGCTGTCAGGCGCAGCAGGAGGTGGGGAGTTCGTTGCGGAAGAGGTTCGCGGTGAGGCGGATGCCTTCGGCCATGGTGAGGTACGGGGCCCACGTGTCGGCGAGTTGGGTGACGGTGAATCCGGCTTTAATGGCGTAGGTCGCGGCGAGCATCATCTCGCCGGCGGTTTCGGCGAGGGCATGGACGCCGAGGACTTTGCCGGTGTCCGCGTCGGCGACGATCTTGATGCCGCCGCGGGTGTTGTGGTTCGTGATGGCTCGGGGCACATCGGACAGCCTCAGGTATCGGCAGGCGCACCGGTATCCGGCGGCGATGGCTTCGGCTTCGGTGATGCCGGCGGAGCCGAGCTGCGGCGCGGTGAACAGGACGGAGGGCAACCCGGTGTAGTCGACCTGTTCGTGGTGGCCGAGGGCGTTGCGGGCTGCGATCTTCCCGGCCATCGCGGCGACGTACACGTACTGGGGCACGTCGGTGACGTCGCCGGCGGCGAACACGACCGGGTTCGTGGTCCGCTGCTGCTCGTCGACGATGATGAAGCCGCGGTCGTCGGTCGCGACGCCCGCCGCGGCGAGGTCGAGCCCGTTGGCGCGTGGTGTGCGTCCGGTGGCGATGAGGACGCGTTCTCCGGTGACCGCCTTGCCGGTGCGGGTGCGCACCCGCACCACGCCGTCGTCCTGGATGATCGTGGCGGCGCGGTCGCCTACGACGGTGATTCCCTCGGAGAGGAAGGCCTTGCGGAGTTCGGAGGAGAGTTCGGGCTCGGCGTGCGGGGCGAGCCGGCCAATGATGGTGACGGCCACGCCGAGGCGGGCGAAGAGCTGGGCTTGTTCGAGGCCGACGAAGCCGCCGCCGATCACTACGAGCGAGGCGGGCAACTCGGTGAGTTCCATTGCCGTGGTCGAGGTGAGGTAGTCGACGTGCTCAAGCCCGGGGACGGCCGGGACGTGCGGTTCGGCGCCGATGGCGACGAGATACGACCTGGCACGAACCGGTCGTTCGTCGATGAGGAGGGTTGCCGGGTCGGTGAATGTGGCGGCGCCGGGGAGGATGTCGAACCCGTAGGCGGCGGCGATGTCGGCGTACTTGGTCTGGCGGAGCATGCCGACGAGGTCATCCTTCTGCCGCACGAGGGCGCCGAGGTCGACAGTGCCGGCGGACGTGGGGGCGCCGGGGAACGGGTTCGCGAGGGCGGCGTGGCGGGTGTGCGCGGCGGCGAGGAGCGTCTTCGAGGGCACACAGCCGACGTTCACGCAGGTACCGCCGAGGGTGCCGCGTTCGATGGCGACCACGCTGGCCCCTTCGAGTCGGGCGTGGATCGCGGCGGACATCGCCGCCCCGCCCGTGCCGATCACCGCAAGATCGAACTCGCTGTGCTGCGTCATGATGCCTCCTCGGGTGAACCGGGCCGCTTGCGCGGTCACATCCGTCAGAATGGACCTTCAAGCATGCTTGAAGGTCAAGCCCGTTGGTGGAGGTGTCACAATGCGGATCGGAGAGCTCGCGGAGAAGGCGAGGACGAGGCCGTCGACGCTGCGGTACTACGAGGAGCGCGGACTGCTGCCGCCGCCGGAGCGCACACCGGCCGGGTACCGCAGCTATGGCGACGAGACGGTGCAACGGCTCGCGTTCATCGGCCGGGCCCGCGCGGCGGGCCTCACCCTTGCGCAGGCCGCGGAGATCCTCGATGTTCGCGACGCGGGCCGTTCGCCGTGCGCGCATGTGCGGGACCTCCTTGACCGCCGACTCGTGGAGATCGACGAGCAGCTCGAGCAGCTGCACGCCCTGCGAGGGAGCATTGCCGAGCTTCGAGCGCACGCGGCCGCTACGGCGTCCGAAGCCTGCACACCGGAGTCCATCTGCCGCTACCTCTGAATGGCTTTCGGATCGCTACTGCCGCTGACGGGTGTGGTTGAGGCGATAGGAGGTGGTGCCGGTTTCGATGATGGTGCCGTTGAACGTGAGCCGGTCCACGATCGCCGCGCACAGGCGCGGGTCGGTGAAGGTCTTCGTCCAAGCGCTGAATGACTCGTTGGATGCAATCGCGACGGAGTTCTTCTCTTCGCGCTCGGTGAGGACCTGGAACAGGAGTTCCGCGCCGCGCCGGTCGAGTTCCATGTAGCCGAGCTCGTCGATCAGGAGCAGGTCGACGCGGCCGTACCGGTTGATGGTACGGGTGAGCTGTTTCTCGTCGGCGGCTTCGACGAGCTCGTTCACGAGCTTCGTGGCGAGGGTGTATCGGACGCGGAAGCCTTTCTCAGCTGCGGCGGTGCCCAGGCCGATGAGCAGGTGCGACTTCCCGGTGCCGGAGTCCCCGATCAAGCAGAGCGGGTCGCCGCGGCGGATCCAGTCCCCGTTCGCGAGGGTATGGATCGTCGCCGGGTTGATGTTCGGATTCGCGTCGTAGTCGAAGTCGCCGAGCCATTTGTTCCTCGGGAACCCGGCTGCGGACACGCGGCGGACCACGGACCTTCGGTCCCGGTCGTCGCACTCGGCGAGGAGGAGTTCGGCGAGGAAGCCTTGGTAGGTCAGCTGCTCGCGTTCCGCGGCCGTGATCGCTTCGTGCATCACGGCCCGCATGGTGGGTAGGCGGAGCCTGCGGCAGGCTTGGTCAACGGCGGCCGCGGCGGCTTCTTCGGTCAGCCCGCGCTGTCGACGCAGGGTCGTGGTGACGTTGGTGGGAGTGGTCATGTTCCGGTGATTCCTTCTCTCTTATCGGTGACCGGCGGTTCCGGTTCGGGACGTCGGCTGAGGAGTTCGTCGTAGTGGGCGACGGATGGCAGCGGCCGCCGGTCGGCTGGGAGTCCGGCGATCACCGCGGCCGGATCCGCGAGGCGACGCTGGGTGAGGCTGAAAACTCGCTGCACATCACGTCGCGGTTGTTCAACGCGATGACGGTCTGACTCGGGCCCGGCCGCGTGCAGGCGGGCTTCGACCGCGACGACGTCGGCAGACACCGCCCCGACCGTGAGCGCGGCACGGATCCCTGCGATCACGTCAACGGTTCGCATGGTCCTGTGGAGCAGGAGCACGTCGATCAGCGCCCTTGTGCCGGCGCTGTCGCCGTCGACCTTCCGCGCTTGCTGCCAGAACGCGTCATGCGTTGTCGTGAACACGCCGGCTTCGCGTGCACGGGCCAGCGCGGTGGATCCGGGCAACGCGCCGGGCTTGCGTCTGAGGACCTCGAGGTAGTGGTCGAGGTTGATCGATTCGCCGCCGCGGGCCACGACCCGCTCGTGCCGAGCGACCTCGGCGTGGCCATCGAACACCACAAGTTCAGACGCCCGCAACGAGACGCGCACCTTTCGCCCGATCAGACGGGCGGGCACGGAGTACCTCGCCATCCGCACGGTGATCAGGCTCGAACGGTCTACCCGCGGGTAGAGCACCAGGCCAGGGTCGAACAGCTCGCCTGGCAATGACGCAAGGCGTGCTTGTTCGTCGGTGAAGTCTTGCCCGACAGTGCGGATCCGGGTGTTGATACGCCGCTCGTTGTCGCGCGCGTCCCACCGGCGGATCTGCTCGTTCAACTCGGCGAGCGAGTCGATGACCGGCATCGGAGAAAGCCAGGTGCGACGAAACCGACCGACTTCGCCTTCGACGCCGCCCTTCTCATGGGCGCCATCGATCCCGGGCTGGCAGTAGAACGAGTCGAACCCGTAATGCGAGCGGAACAGCACCCACCGGTCGTTCTCTATCCGACTACGGCCCTTCCCGTACAGCACCGTCTGCACCGCGGCCGTGAGGTTGTCATATCGGATGTGCAGGGTCGGGATCCCACCGATCTCGTCGAACGCGTCGATGTGTCCCTCGAGGAACGCTTCCTGCGATTGCGTCGAGTACACCCGGTGCACCGCCTTCCCCGAGTGCGAGAGCCGGAACGTGAACATGTGGCACTTCGTCTTCACCCCGGCCAGGATCACCCAGACCTCGCCGAAATCGACTTCGGCTTCCTCACCAGGTGCGTGCTCCTGCGGGACGAACACCTCGACGCGGCGCCCGGCGGCGGCGTCGATCTGAGCACGACGTACGCGCACGTAGTCGCGGACCGTCGAGTAGGACAGTCCCGTCGCTTCGTGCTCGTCGACCAGCCGCGCGAGAACCCTTGTCGCCGTGTGCCGCTGCTTGCGAGGAGCGTCCAGATCCTGCGTGAGCATCGCGTCGATCACCGCCTTGTACGGCCCCAGCCGAGGCGACATCCGCGTCGGAGTCTTCCGCTGCGGCGGAACCGGCGACGCCAGCGCCTGCCGCACCGTGCGACGGTGCACCCCGAACCTGTCTGCCAACGCGCGCACCGATAGCCCGTCGACGCGCGAGGCACGCCGGATATCCGCGAACAATTCCACTTTCGACCCCTGCCGGGCCCGCTCATCCTGAAGCAACACGAAACACACGCTCGGGTGGGGCCAGATCAAACCGTCAGAACCGCCCCGGCAAGTCAGAAAGTGGGGCCACTCCTAGCCGTCACCCCGGGGCCAAAACAGACTGACAGAGCCAGGAGACCTCGCGTGCGACAACGGCGGCGAAATAGGGGCCTCGAACGACCAGCCTGCCTCACGCGCCTGGCCGGCAATCCGGCTCGCCGCCTCGTTGAACCTGGGTGCTTTCACCCCAGGTGCACCCGGATCGGCGGCAACGCAGCATCCTCACCAGATCCGTCGCCAGCCGGTCGACCGAGGAAGCGCTCAGGGTGCGCACAACCCGCCCGGTTGACCACGCTCAGCCAGTCGATCAGCTGCTGATCGAAGCCCCCGGGACGGGCACGAGCGGCAGGGCGTGAACGAGATCTCGAACCAGCCGCTGCGGCGCTCCACGACGCCCTTGGACTCCGGATCCTTCGGCGGCATCACACAAGCTTCGTTGCGAAGGTTCCCACGAACGCGTCGCCCGAACGCCCCGCGGTCCACGCCTTGAGCCCACCGTCCGTGGCCAGCGGCCTGATAGGCGCCCACTCCTCCAATGAGATGACTCTCGAATCGTTGAGTGTTCGCTCTTCGCGCGGCCACTGACCAGTTTGCGAGCGACGTCGACACCGGCAACGGCGAACGTTGGCGGTGAGGCGCGACCCAGCGAAGGGCCGAAGGGCTCGAGTCGTGCTCGGCCGGGGGTCGCCACGTGCTTCAACGAAACTACCGAGGCACGCAGAGGAGCGCGAACGGTCTCCGTGAAGTGCCGGCCCGCGTGGTCGTCCCGCATCTCGTGAGGGGCTCACGCTGAGCGCGGCCAGCCGCGCGGGGTCAGCCCGCCCCGACTTGATGGCGCCGCCTGATGACGGCGGGGCGAGATATGGGGCGGCCGTCTCGCGGAAATAGAGGCGAGACGGCCGCCCGGGAATTGGACGATTGCTCCCGATCGGCTTCCCCGATCATTCGTGAGCGGCGGATGCGGGGCAACGGCGGCGTTGTGACGCTCTTGCAACGTCCGGCGCCGAACGCTGTGGGCGACGCTTGAGAACTGGTCGTTTCCGACGTTTGAAAAGTGATCAGTTGCGGGCAGTTTAGCCAGGCGTTTCGTCGGTTGTGGTGCGGATGCTGGGGAGGCTGTCGATGCCCCTGCCGCGGAGCCGGTAGCTGGCTCCCTTGAGGGTGAGAACGTCGGCGTGGTGGACGATTCGGTCGATCATCGCGGCGGCGACGGCCTGGTCCCCGAACACCCCGCCCCAGCCGGAGAACGGCAGGTTCGAGGTGAGGATCAGCGAGGCGTGCTCGTATCGGCTGGAGACGAGTTGAAAGAAGAGGTTCGCAGCGTCTTGCTCGAACGGCAGGTAGCCGACCTCGTCGACGATGATCAGCCCGTAGCGGCGCAGCCGCGCGAGCTCGCGGGGCAGGTTCCCCTGCCGGTGCGCGTCGGTGAGCCTGGTCACCCAGTCGGTCGCGGTCGCGAACAGAACCCGGTGTCCGTGGCGTGCGGCGACGATCCCGAGTGCCGTGGCTAGGTGGGTTTTGCCGGTTCCGGGCGGGCCGAGCAGCACAACGTTCTGCGCCTCGAGGAGGAATCCGCCGGAGGCCAGAGCTGCGATCTGCTGCCGGGCGGAAGGCTGCGCGTCCCAGTCGAAGTCCTCCAGCGTCTTCCGCCCGGGAAACCCGGCCGCTTTGATCCGCAACTCCGCGCCCGACGCGTTCCGCGCGGAGACCTCGCGTTCGAGGACCGCAGCGAGGTAGTCCTCGAACGACCAGCCGGCGTCCCTGGCCTGATCGGCCATCCGGCTGGCGGCTTCGGTGATGCGTGGGGCCTTCAGCGCGCCGGCGAGGTAGGTGATCTGCTTCACCGACTCGGTGGTGCCCTTCGCGACGGCCATCAGCGGAGGCCTCCGTCGATGAGCCCGAACGCGCGGTCGTAGTCCGCGAGATCCCGGGTCAGATCGTTCCCGGCAGACGCGACGGCGCGAGGCTGTTGGAACTGCTTGCGCAGCCGCGCGGCGGTCTCAACATGGGTGGGGTCGGTGACCGTGGTGCCACGCGCCCAGACCCGGGCGTGGTCGGCGACGATCCGCCCGTCCGCACGGACCCTCACTTGCTCGAGATCAGCGAAGACGTCGACTATCCGTCCGATCACGGTCGGGTCGACGGAGTAATCGTTGGTGTCGAGGCGGACGTAGTAGTCCCGGCCCAGCCGGATGCTGTTGCGCCAACCCAGATGCAGCGGGATCGGCGGCAACGGCAGCATCGCGGCGCGATCCGCCTCCAGCCGGTCCACCGGCGCAGCACCGGTCGTGCGCACCACCCGCCGGTTCGCCCGGTCCAGCCAGTCGGCGAACTGGAGGGTGAAGTCCTCCGGTGATGCGAACGACCGACCCGGCATGAACGATGTCTCGAACCAGCCGTTGCGGCGTTCCACGACCCCTTTGGACTCGGGGTCCCGGGGCGGCAGCAACACCAGTTTCGTAGCCAGCGTGCCCATGAACGCTCCCACGCCCTGCGCGGGGCGATGCCCCCGCCCGATCCCGGCTTCGTTGTCCCAGATCAGCCGCCGCGGCACCCGCCCCAGCTGCTGGATCAGTTCCCAGGAGGCCAGCAGCAGATCCTCCGTCGTCCGGGTAGGGATCATCCGCGCGACCATGAACCTGGAGTACGCCGCCGTGATCACCAGCACCGGCAGCAGCTTGCTCGTACCGTCCTCAAGCGGGATCTTCCTGGGCGGGAACCACAAGTCGCACTGCGCGGCATCGCCTGGATCCCATGTCAGCCGATCCGCCGGGTCGATTGGCCGGAACTGCGGCCGCAGCCGCCTCACGTTCTCCCGGAACCACGTGATCGACCCCGACCAGCCCACCCGCTCCGCGAGCACCGTCGCCGGCATATCGGGCGTCTCGGCCAGCAACGCCCGCACCCGCGGCTCGAACGCCACGAACGACGAGCCCGTCGGCGCCCGCTCATACCGCGGCGGCGACTCCGACCGCACCGCCTTCAATACCGTCGTCCGAGAGATCCCTAGCCGCTCCGCGATACGCGCCTTCGGCACGCCCTCCGCAGTCAGCCTCCGAATCAGCGCCCAGTCCTCCAAGGTGATCACTCTCCAATCGTGATGAGTGACCACTTTTCACCGTCGAAACTGACCAGTTTTCAGCCGCCGTCGACAAACGCGGAGGAGGGGAGCTGTGCCTCAGGTTCTCCCCTCAACCGCGCCAGGGCGCGGGCACGTCAATGCGTGAGCTGTTCGCGCGCGAGACGGGGGACGGAATCCACGTCGAATGCTGCGTTGGACGGCGCATCCAAGTACGGGAACCGCGCGATGGTGGCGCGGATCTCCTTCTGCGGCTTGCCCTCTGAGCCCCAGAGCACGATGACCTCGGTCCCCTCCTTCGCGGCTGCGCGATCGATGAAACCGAGCGAGAGCATCGTGTGGTAGTTGAGGCTCATGGCTCGTCCGGACGCGATGCCGATCTTCTCCCCGTCGAGCAGCACCCAGTCAGCGCGGTAGGCCCAGCCTCTGAACTCGCCGGTGTTCGAGTCGAACGTGCCCGAGGAGAAGTCCATGTCGTGGGGCCAGTCCATCTGGTCGTAAGGCTCGCCCGGCCGGAACTGGGAGGCATAGACATCGGTGACGTCTTCGGTATTCCAAACGAGCGTGACCACGGTTCGCGGCGGGTTCTCCGCGATCTTCTGGAGCGCTGCTTTGCCGGTGAACTCGTGGCCCCACGAGATCACGTCGTCCCACTTCGTGTCAAAGGGAGTCATATACCGAACATCCGTGTTGTTGCCCACGCTCCCCAGAAGTCGCGGGTTCTGGTTGTAGAAGCCCGCTCCGGGACGTGCGTCGAGCCAGTCGCCGAAGCCGGGCTCTTCGTACCACGGGTAGCCGAAGTGGTAATTCGCCTGCGGGAACCCGTCCTCGGTGTGATTGAGCATGTACGCCCGGCGCCCCTGCTTGATGAGCCCGAACGGCTTGCCCGCCTCCCAGAGCGCGTTGTAAACCGCGTGGGCGTCGGAGATGCTGCCGTGCACCTCGTAGGACAGCGTGCCGGCCATGCCGAGCCGCAGCACACTGACCTTCCCTCCAGCGATCGTCGACTCGCGATGCTTGGTGAAGGGGAGGTTGTGGAAGTCTTCGCCGCTGGCCGCCTCGATGATCTCCAGAGAACGTGGGCCACCGATCTGGAAGAGGAAGACCTGGCCGGTGAGATCCTCGACTGTCGCGTCGTAGGCCCCGTTGGATCGGTCCCACCGCCAGTCGAGCGTCGGGCTGAGCCACATGGTGATGAACTCATCGTCGCCGACCATCTTGATAACTCCGTGCTGCAGGATCCGTCCCTGCTCGTCGCACACGATGCCGTGACGGATGCTGCCGGGCCTCATCTTCGAGAAGTCGTTCACGGTGTTGTCGCTCAGGAATTTGCTGGCGTCCGGTCCCTTGATCCGCAGAGTCGGCGAAGTCGAGATGGCGCCACCCAGGTAGGCGGTCTCGTGCCACTTCGTGGCCTCGGTTCGCCAACCGCTGAACTGCTGAGCGCCGAGGATGGGTCCGAGCAGACCGGTTTCGAGGGCGTCTCCCCCGAACGGCATGGCGGGCTCGAAGCCGAACGCTGGTGAGTCGGTCATTGCAGGTTTCCTCCTCGTCCGCCTTCGCTGGCGGACATCGTGATCGGGTCACCGCCACTTTGCTGTGACCGATCGCCATCGTCCGATGGCGTGTCGACGGCTGTCAACGCGAGTGGTGGCTTTCAGGTACGCGAATAGGTGAGTTCGCGCAGGCGCGCCCTCTCCCCCGTGAGCACGCTCGTTACGGTGCCCCGCCGCTGCAGTCGTTCGTTGCCGCGATCCCGGCCGACTGCTGCGGGCCCGTATCAGACCTATGATATTGTCAGACACCTCGACGATGCCGTCGCTGAGACAGGGGAACGACGTAAAGATGCGAGTGATCAAGGGCCGGTCCGGGAACGCAACCGCGCGGGGCACGAACAACTTCACCGGCGAGGTGTGGACGGACGGCGTGCTCCTCGACGATCCGGAACTCAAGGTGAACACGGTGATCTTCACGCCGTGCGCTCGCACCTACTGGCATTACCACGAAGGCGGCCAGATCCTGCAAGTCTTCCGCGGACGGGGGTTCGTTTGCGCGGAAGGCGGCGACCCCGTCGAGCTCGTAGAGGGCGACGTGGTCTGGACGCCATCCGGCGAGCGGCATTGGCACGGCGGAGGGAAGGACTCTCTCATGGGCCACACGGCGTTCTCGCTCGGCGCGACGGTCTGGCTCGAGGAAGTAAGCGACGCCGACTACGACGCCGCGGCGAACTAGCCGGAGAGGAACACGCTCATGGCCTATGAAGGACTGCGCGACAAAGTCGCCATCGTGACAGGCGCGGTCGGCGGCATCGGATCGGCGACCGCGGCGCGGCTCTCCGCCGCGGGCGCGAAGGTCGTGCTCGTCGATCTCGACGGTGATCGGGCGGTCGCCGCCGCCGCGGAAGTCGGAGGCGACGCGATCGGTGTCGGCGCCGACGTCTCCACCGAAGCCGGCGTCGACTCGTACCTCTCGGCGACGATCGACGCCTTCGGGTCCGCCGACCTGCACTTTCTCAATGCGGGCATCGCCGGTACGCCACGCTTGCAACTCGTCGACGCGACGGTGAGCGAGTGGGATTCTGTCATGGGTGTGAACGTGCGTGGGCCTTTCCTCGGCATCCGCGCAGCGTTCCGCCACTATCTTGAGCGCGGCACCACGGGATCCATCGTCGTCACCGCGTCGATCGCAGGTTTGCGCGGCGCATCAGACCTCCTCGCTTATACAACCTCCAAACACGCCACGATCGGCCTCGTGCACGGGGCGGCCGTCTACGGCGGCCCCATCGGCGTGCGGGTGAATGCCATAGCCCCGGGAATCGTGCCGACTCCGATCTTCGGCGAGGACGGCATTGCCGACATGAGGCGTCGCGCAACCACTGCGCCGCTGCGCCGGGCCGGCACGCCGGAGGAGATCGCATCGTGCGTCGCGTTCCTGCTGAGCGACGACGCCTCCTACATCACCGGCGAAGTCGTCTCGATCGATGGCGGTGCGAACATTCAGAACACCAATCGAGACGCCGGAGGCGCCGGTCTGTGGGCGACGACGCCGGTCGACAACGCGATCCTCGAAGCCCACGGCAGGGGCGCGCGATGATGACGGATGCCGAGCACGAAGTCCCGACCTCAGGGCGCGGCACACGCGTCGCGACGCGGGTTACTACCCCGACGATGACGCCTGCCGCCAGCCGGTCCGCCATCGCGAGTCCGCTGGTCGGGAGCGCGGCGACGATCGGCCGGATCGTCGCTACAGAAAGGAATGACGCATGACCGACGTCATTGGCTTCATCGGCTTGGGCAATATGGGCGGACGGATGTCCCGCCGCATCCTCGAGGCGGGTCGTGATGTGCTCGGGTACGATCCCAACACCGACGCGGCGGCCTCGAACTCGACTCGCGCCGCTGCGAACGCGATGGAGGTCGCCGGCGCGGCCGACGTGGTTCTCCTCTCCCTCCCCGACAGCAAGGTCGTCGAGGCCGTGGTTCTCGACGAGGCATTCCTCGCTGCGCTGCGTCCCGGATCGGTCATCGTGGATCTCAGCACTGCCGCTCCTCGTTCCACCCAGCGCATCGCCCAGGAGTTGGCCGTCCGGGACGTCGCAATCCTCGACGCCGGAATCTCCGGCGGCGCCGCCGCCGCCGACAAGGGCACGCTCACGCTCATGGTCGGAGGAGACGTCGCCGTCCTCGCCAGGGTCCGCCCGGTGCTCGACACCTTCTCGGCCCACGTGCACCACATGGGCGGCACGGGAGCCGGGCACAGCACGAAACTGCTCAACAACTTTCTTAACGCGGTCAGCCTCGCCGCCACCGCGGAGGTGATGGTCGCCGCGAAGGTCGCGGGGCTCGACCTCGAGACCGTGCTCGAAGTGTTGAACAGGAGCTCCGGGGTTAATTTCGCGACGATCAACCGGTTCCCCAACATCATCCACGGCGACTACATGACTGGGGGTCTCAGCAACACGCTGATGATGAAGGACGTCGTCCTGTACGTCGAGCATCTCCGCGAATTGGGCGTCGCGTCGCTCAACTCCGCCGGCCCACTCGCGAGCTTCGGCCTCGCACGCTCTCTCGGCTACGCCGACCAGATCAGCAACACCGTCGTCGACGCGATCGGCGACATCTCCGGAAACGTCAGGCTGCACGACGGGAATGCGTCGTGAGCCACTCCGCCCGTTCTCTGCCCACACAGAAGGAGCAATACCGATGACCGATTCCGCAACCGCCCGCGGCGACGCGTACGACGACGGACTGCAGGTGCGCCGCGAGGTGCTTGGAGCGGCACACGTCGACCGTTCGCTCGGACGGGTGAGTGAGTTCTCCCGACCTGTTCAGGAGTTCGTCACCGAGCATGTATGGGGCGCCATCTGGACCCGTGAGGGGCTCGACCGTCGCACGCGGAGCCTGCTCAACCTTGCGATGCTCACGGCGCTCAACCGATCGCACGAGTTGGGAGTGCACGTTCGCGGCGCGATCCGTAACGGTGTGACCGCCGAGGAGATTCAGGAGACGTTCCTGCAGACCGCCGTCTACGTCGGAGCCCCCGCCGCACTCGAGTCGTTTCGGGTCGCCGAGGCGATGCTCAACGAAATGAGCGCCGCTGAGGAGCTCCCCACGTGAGTGGGCGCATTTCCATCGCCTGGCTCGGACTGGGCAATATGGGCGGGCCGATGTCGCGACGCCTAGCCGCTGCGGGTCACGATGTGACGGGCTTCGATCCGGTGCCGGCCGCGCGCGATCAACTGCTTGCCGCCGGCGGGACCGTGACCGAGGACGCGAGTGGCGCCGTGTCAGGAGCCGACGTCGTCGTGCTCATGCTGCCCAGCTCGGCCGTCGTCGAGTCGGTCCTAGAGGGCGATGGGGTGCTCGAAGCGGTCGAGCCCGGCGCGCTCCTGATTGATATGGGTTCTTCCGAGCCACTGCGCACGCGGCGGATCGCACAACTGGTCACCGACAACGGAGCTCGTTTCCTCGACGCGCCCGTTTCCGGCGGGGTTGCGGGGGCGACAGGCGGAACGCTCACGATCATGGCGGGTGGACCCGATGACGACTACGTGAGAGCACTGCCCGTCTTCGAACTCCTCGGGCGTCCCACGCACGTCGGACCCGTTGGCGCCGGGCACGCGCTCAAGGCGCTCAACAACCTCATGTCTGCCATTCACCTTTGGGGCTCGAGCGAGGCGATCGACGCAGGAGTCCGCTTCGGCCTCGATCCTGCTGTGATGCTCGAGGTCATCAACGGTTCGAGCGGGCGCAGCGGCTCGACACAGCAGAAGTGGCCGAAGTTCATTCTCCCCGGCAGCTTCGACTCGGGATTCGGTCTCCGACTCATGCTCAAGGACATGAAGATCGCGGCCGGTCTCGAGAGAGCCGTAGGAACCCCCCACGTGCTGAGTGACGCCGCTATCGGTCTCTGGGAGCTCGCAGCCGCGGAGCTGCCCCCGACCGCAGACCACACGGAGGTGGCCCGCTGGATCGCCGACCACGCCGAGACGCCCACCGAGACGAGCCGAGAGGAGTCCTGATGATCACGCACACGGTCGTTTTCCGATTGCGCCGCCCTGTTGACTCTGACGTCGAGAAGAGGTTTCACGAGACGGTGCGGGCCTTCGGAGCCGACCCGCCTCACGCGCTGGGTCCGGCCCAGGTGCTCACCGATGCGCAGCTGCGCCCGGAGGGCCGGAGCGTTTCCGAGTCCGGACTTGTCGTGCAGTTCTCGGACGCAGACGCCTTCGCCGCCTATCTCGTAGACCCCCAGCACGTCCACTTCGTCGAGAACGCGCTCGTTCCCTTTTGCGAGACATGGCTGGCGATTCAGACCAGCGACTGACCCTTCCCTACGGCCGCAGTGCGCGAGCGGCGACGGAGGGCTCGGGTCTCGAATCGGTGAAGCGCACATACGCGAGTGAGTTAACACGTAGCTCTACGCTCACCGCCCTCAGCCGCTTCTGGCACGGTCAAAAGCATGTCCGATGAGCTCTGGGATGTCCTCCAAGTCACATATGCCGAGCGGCCGACCACCAGGTCGGCAATGTTCGACAGATTCGCCGAGAGCGGCGAGCCCGACGGTCCCCTACTCATGGATTACAACTTCTGGGTGCTTCGTCGGCCAGGGTCTGTTCTGCTCGTGGACACCGGCTATGACGTCGCCGCGCGGCCCGGATTCGAGGAGGTCGAAACTATCCGGGTGCTCGACGCCCTCGCCGCGCTCGACATCGACGCTTCGGAAGTGGACGGCATCATCCTCACTCACTACCACTTCGATCACATAGCCAACGTGGGGCTGTTCCCCCAAGCGCGCCTGTACGCCTCAGCCATCGAGGACGCCTACTGGACCCGGCACCAACGCCTTGGAATCGACGCCGTGATCGTGCGCGACGAAGATCTCGCTCAGATCGAGGCCGCTCGCGCGGAGGGCCGACTCACGCTGTTCCCAGGGAACCACGAGGTCGCGCCGGGGGTGCGCGTGCATGCCGTACCCGGTCACACCGACGGTCAACTGGTAGTCATCGTCGCAGGGCGCTCCGGAAACGTCCTGCTCACCTCGGACGCGGTCCACTTCTACGAACAGGTCGAACTCGGCTGGAACTTCTTCGTCTACGCCGATCTCGCGCAGATGCAGCACTCGTATCGCACCATCCGCGCCCTTGCGGAGGACGCCGGTGCGACGATCGTTCCTGGCCACGACGCGCGGGTGCGTCAGCGGCATCCGCGATCAGCTGGACCGTACCTGACTGTTCTTTCGTAATCGCTCAACTCAACGCCGCACGCCAACCCTTTCGGCGGCCGCGCTCAGCATCCCCCAATCAAGTCCGACGCTCCGCCGCTGGCCGACGCGCTTCGCCGAGCGCCAGCTACCTACAGCGGGCAACAGGTACCTATAGGTGCGGTCATCGCGTATTTATGCGCTATTTGTCGCAGAGGGTCGTGGCGGACGATTGGAGAACATCACTCGACGAAGAGAGGCCGGGTCCATGCCCACGACGACGCGAATCCCCCAGGCGCTAACGTTCGAGGAGGCTATCGCGTCCGCGAGGGCACTCGCCCCACGCGTGCGCGAGGAGGCGGCGGAAACCGAGGCTCGCAGCCACCACTCGGAGGGACTTCACCAGTCCTTCCTCGAGGCCGGCTTCTACCACCTGCTTCGTCCGCGGATGTTCGGTGGGTATGAGTTCACGCTGGCACAGTTCCTCGAGGTCATGCGGGAGATCGCCCGAGCCGACATGTCGACAGGGTGGTGCCTCACTCTCGCGTCCAGCCACAACCTCCAGATCGCCTCGTTCTGGCCAGAGGACGCGCAGCACCAGATCTTCGATTCGGGGTATGTGGCGGCACCGATGACCTCGACTCCCGCCGGTCGCCTGATCAGGGTTGAGGGCGGGTTCCGGATCGAGGGAACTCACCGCTATGGCTCGGGATCGCCGTTCTCCACGCATTATTGCGGGCACGCGTTCCACGATGACCGCCCGGATGTGGTTTCGGCCTTCATTGCCCCACGCGACACCTATACCGTCGAGGACGACTGGGGCGGCACTCTCGGACTGCGGGGCAGCGGTTCCAATTCCGTGACCTTCGACGGCGCGTTCCTCCCGGCCGAGTTCGTGCTCGAGGGCGTCACCCAGGTCACCTATGACGTTTCGAAGGGAACCCCCGGGCGCACATTGCATGGCAACCCGATGTACGGCGCGCCCACAATGGGGTTCTTCACCGTAGAGCTCTCGTCGCTCGCCATCGCCGCCGCCGAGGCCGCCTTCGATGAATTCGAGGCACTGATGTCGACTCGTCGCCTTACCATTCCGCCGTTCTCGCTCCGCATCGACGATCTGCAGTACCAGACGACGTTCGGGCAGATTCGCACCCGGCTGGACGGCGCCCTCGCGTTGGTGCGGTGGGCCGCCGACCACTTCCAGGAATGTATAGAGACCCAAGCCTTCGTCACGCCTGAGCAAGACCTGCGCATCTACCAAGCGGGCGTTGTTGCGGGCGAGATCGCCTTCGACACGGTGGGCGAGTCGATCCTGCGCACCATTGGCTCAAGTGCCGCGGTCACCGGATCACGGTTCGAGAGGATCTGGCGGGATCTGAGCCAGTGGCGTGGGCACGTCACGGCGTCCGTGAAAGAGTCCACGGCCGCCATGTACACGCGCGCGCGGTTCGGGGTGGGTGAGTTCGCCCCCGAGCCGGCCGAACCGCAAGCCCTGTAGCAAACCCACGTGGATCAATGAATGTCGGCGGCAATGGAGCAGGAATATCGGCCGCTATCGGTTGAGGAGTGACAACGCCTCTGCGCGGTCGGCGCTGCCACCGAAGTCGCCCGCATAGGCCAGCGTTCTCATGCTCGATGCCGCCTCTCTCGGGCCTCGATCTGCAATGCATGAGTGCCGCGCGTGCACGATCACGGCTGCTCCCTTCGCGCCCGCGCCGCTCACCATCGCATGAGCGAGGTCTTGTCCAAGGCTCTCCTGCAGTTGCGGCCGAGTGCTCAGGATCTCCAGAGTCCTCACGATCGACCCGATCCCGACGATCCGATTACCCGGCGCGTAGACGACGCTCAGGATTCCGCTGAACGGCAGCAAGTGATGGGCGCAGATCGAGCGGAACTCCAGGTCTGCCAGGGCGACAAAGCGATTTCCTTTCGGGTTTGCTGATCCGCGCCGCAGTGGAACCTCCGCATCTATCCCCACACCTCCTAGCAACTCAGCGAATGACGCGGCCACGCGCTGGGGAGTCTCTCCCATGAGCTCGGTGTCGATTGAAACTCCGAACTCTCTTATGATCGCCTCGACGGCGGTAGCGACCGCATCGAGATCGGGCTGGCGTGACGCCCTCCTTGCGTGCTCATCCATTTCGGCCCTCGTCACGCTCATGCCGAGCGCTTCTCGAGCCGGGCCATGACCGACGCCGACATCGCGCCGCCTCTGTGACGTTCGTGTCCGGCGTGGCGGTGAATGGAATTCTCGCGACGATGATCCGCAGTGAGTGCCCTCTCGCCACGTCGGCGAACGTCACAACGTCGGTCGAATCATGGGCGACTAACAATGCTAATTCCGGCCGCGGGGGCGACGGGCGGCCCGTCGCTTCCGCGAAGACCGGCCGACAGCGAGACAGGACGTCTCCCTCTCGAACGGGCCATCGCGTCGTCCCACCCGGACTCGGCGATGGCGCTGTCCCGCGAGTCATGCCGCTGTGTAGCCACCGTCCACGGGCAGCACGACACCCGTGATGGTAGCCGACCTGTCCGACAGCAGAAAGAGGATGGATGCCGCGACCTCTTCTGGTGTGGTTGAGCGGCCGAGCGGATGTTGCGCGGCTATGTCACCAAGGAGCGCGTCCCGTTCGGCGCCCTCCGGCGGGAGGAAGGCGTCCATGAACCCAGTGGAGATGTGGCCCGGGGCGACAGCGTTGACCCGGATGCCGCGAGACGCCAGCTCGATCGCCGCCATCCGGGTCATCTGATGCACGGCCGCTTTTGTGGATCCGTAGAGAGTCTGACCCTGCAACCCGATGAGTCCAGACATCGAGCCGGTGTTGACTACCGCCCCGCGGGACTGGGTGAGAGCGTCGATAGAGGATCTGATGTGGACGAAGGGGCCACGGGTATTGATGCGCATGATCTGATCCCACTCCTCGGCGGTGGTCTCCTCGATCGCTGCGAGCTTGAACTGCGCAGCATTGTTGACGAGCCCGGTGAGTTTCCCGAAGCGAGTATGCGCCAGTTCCACGGCGCGCTTAGCGGTGCTCGGCTCAGCGACATCCCCCACCACCACCGCTACATCGTCCGACGCCAAGGCCTCGACTGCAGGACTCAGATCCTCCGCGACAACCTTTCCACCGGCTGCCACCAGACCGCGGACCACGGCCGAACCGACCCCGCCGGCCGCTCCGGTCACGATGGTCACTGAATTCGCGTGCGCGGCGCTCATTTCGCACTCCCGGCGGGCACAACCGCGACCGACTTGGCGTACGACGTCACGGTCGCGGGTAAGCCTGAACCCGTCCGGACATGCCGCTCGCGGCGTGTGAACCAGGGGGCCGACATCGCAATGGTGCGCACCATGAACTCTCCTATCGAGCGGAATATGTAGACCGCGCAACCCACTATGTGTGGGCGATCAAGCTGACGATATGATCGTATGATAGGCGCAGCTAGAGCGCGGCTCTACTCCGCTTGGCAATGTCCCCGAATATTCGCATCTGCGGGAAGAACGAAAGGTAGTAGGGATGGACGAGGGCATTCTGCTGCTCCGCGTAACTGTGGCGCTGATCCTTCTCGTGCACGCCGCGCAGAAGTCGATCGGATGGTTCTCCGGACACGGCTACCGCGCCTCGGCAATCGGCTTCGGCAAGATGGGCCTTCGGCCGGCCGCGCCGATGGTGATCCTCGCGACGGTGATGGAGGCCGCTTCTGGCGTGTCGCTCCTACCCGGTGTCCTGACGCAGCTCGGCGCCGCAGCAGGCGTGGCAGCGATGACGGTTGCGGGTTTCGCCGCGTCGCGTGCGCCGCGCTCTGTCCGGCACATCAAGGGGGGCGGTGAGTTCGCGTTCGTGATGGCTTTCGTCCTTGCGGCGCTCTGCCTCACCGGCGCGGGGCGATTCTCGATTGATGCATTGATCCCGTGGGAATCGCTCGGCCTGCCCCCGATGCCGTGGCCATGGAACGTGGGTCTCGCGATCGCATTGTTCGCTGCTGCAGGAGCCACGGTGTTCCTCGCCATCTTCGGGCGCCGGCGCGTCGGATCTGTGCCACCTGCTTCCACGGCGTAGAAGGGCGGCCAAGACGCACGGAGTCAGGGGGACCTCATGACCGGATGGCGAATCCGTGATTATCACGCCGATGATGTCGACGGGATCCTGCGGCTGTGGGAGCAGATGCTCGCCTCCAACGGCGAGCCCGTCTACGGGCTCTCCGACGTGCTCGCGTCGTGCGCGAAGGACCACGCCGTCGTCGCCGTGACTGGCGACCACGTCGTGGGTGCCGCGATCGGCCGCGTCGCGCACGCGCAGGGCTGGGTCGTGTTCCTCGCGACGACGGCGGATGTCCGCGGGACGGGGATAGGGTCCTCGCTGCTGGCGGCGTTAGAGACGCGGATGGCGGCCGACGGCATCTCGAAACTCTCGGCGCTCATGCCGGCAGCCGAGACGCGCGTCGGCGCGTTCCTGAATCAGGGGTTCGAGCTGAAGAAGGATCTGCACTACTTCGAGCGGCACATTCCGGTGCAGCGTGAGGAGCTCAAGCTGCTCGCGGAGCTCGGCGGCCGCGTGCTGCCGAGGGGACTGTGGGAGGCCGTCGGCGGGATGACCGCCGAGAAGGATCTCCTCGAGCGGCGGGTCGTCATGCCGCTCGCGCAGGCGCAGCTCGCGGACCGCTTCGGCGTCGTGCCGCCGCGCGCGATCGTGCTGTTCGGCCCGCCCGGGACGGGCAAGACGACGTTCGCGAAGGCGATCGCGTCACGGCTCGAGTGGTCGTTCGTCGAGGTCTTCCCGTCGCGGCTCGCGACGCATCCCGGCGGTCTCGCCGGAGCGCTACGCGAGACCTTCACGGCGATCGCCGAGCTCGAGCACGCCGTCGTCTTCATCGACGAGGTCGAAGAGATCGCGTCGCACCGCCAGGGCGACCCGCCCTCCCCAACGCAGGGCGTGACGAACGAGCTCCTCAAGATCATCCCTCTGTTCCGGGAGCAGTCCGGACGACTCCTGATCTGCGCCACGAACTTCATCCGGTCACTGGATGCCGCGTTCCTCCGCCATGGCCGGTTCGACTACGTGATCCCGATCGGACTGCCGGACGAGCAGGCGCGGGAGGCAATCTGGCAGCGCTACATCCCCGAAGCCGCCGTCGGGGTCGACGCCTCGACGCTCGTGGCGATGACGGAGGGGTTCTCGCCCGCCGATATCGAGTACGCGGCCCGGAAGGCGTCGCAGTCCGCCCTCGAGACCGCGGTCCTCTCGGGTACCGACGATCCGCAGGGGCCGAGGCTCGACGATTACGTCGCCGCCATCTCCGCGACCCGCGCCACCGTCTCGGCCGAGGTCGCAGCAGAGTTCTGGGAAGACATTGAGACCGTCGGACGGCTCTAGGGGGCGCTAGATCGTCGTCTCACCCCGTCAGGCCCGTTGGGTTCTTGCGAGCGACGAAATAGCGGGCGACGACGACGGTGAGAATGACAAATCGCCGAATACGCGTTCTTGCCGGTCTCGGAGTCGGTCTCGCGGGTGTCGTCGACGTCGAGCACGGCGGCGTCGGGCTTCACGCCCGGCCGAGCTTGTTGAGCATCCGGTCGCAGAGCTACTCGGGGCTGCTCGGGCAGGTGCCGTCACCGCCGGATGGGATCTCTGTGCTCTTCGATCCAGAGCTGGACGTCTGACACAGCGAAAGCCAGGTGCTTTCCGAACCGGTGTGCGGGCGGACCGAGACCACGAGTGCGCCAGTCGTAGACGGTGGAGACGGGCACTCGCAGGTGCTCGGCGACTTCCCTGACGTTCATGAGGTGCTCCAAGCCCCATTCGTCCCGGGCGGTGACATCATCATCCAGATTCATGATGAGTAGGTGCGCCGTCTCCGCACGAACCGGTCACAACCGGAACCAGCGGGTCGGTGCTCCAATGGAGAACTCCTGCGACCGCGAAAGAACCATGCGGTCTGGCAGGATGCCAGACCGCACAGCGCCCGAGGCCCGCGTGCGCCAAGCCAGGCAGTTCGGCGATCTACGCGCCTTCCGCTTGCCACCGCCTCGCCGCGCTGATGCTGTCGTGGACGGCCTGCACGATGTGGCGCACATCGGGTGCCTCGCGGGTTCGCTTGGCGTAGAACTGCTCGGTGACCCGTGACCGCTCGTGCCCGAGGAGCACCGCCGTAGGCTCGAGTCCGATGGTCTTCGCGACGACGGTGCCCACCGACTTGCGAAGAGCGTGCGGCACATAGTCCTTTGGCAGCCCTGCGTGCTGTCGGACGTTTCGCAGCGCCCGGTGCACATCCTGTTGACCGTTCGGTCGGAGCGTGCGAGTGTGAAACACGAATTCGCTGCCAGCGGCGTTGTCGACCAGGCGGCGCAAGAGAAGTGCGACCGCATACTCCGGAAGGGCTATCTGGCGAAGTCCCGCTTCCGACTTGGGGAAAGGCTCCCAACGCTTCGCTCCCCCCTTCTCCTTGATGGCACCGTTGACGACCACGTACGGAGACTGGGCGTCGAGGACGACATCCTTCTCCCACCGCAGGCCCAGCACCTCGCCGATACGAAGCCCGGTTGCGAGGATCATGTCGACGGTGTCCAGCAGAAGCGGGCCGGGCATCGGGCCTGGCCGGGCGGAGTCCTCGTTGTAGGCGACGACCGCCGCACGGAACACCCGCAGTTCGTCGATTCCCGGTGCGAAGATCTCCTTCTTCTTCCGGCGCATCGCGGGCACCTCGCGTACGAGGTTGCGTTCGACGAAGCCCATCTGGGCCGCGTACGTCATGATCAGGGAGAGCACTCCCTTGGCGTTGCGTGCCTGCGCTGGCCATTCGCGCACCATCTGGTGGTACGTCACGGAGATCTCACGAGTCGTGATCTGGTCGACGAGTTCGTCTCCCAGTCGCGGAATGAGGATGTTCCGCGCGATGCGCTCGTGTTCGTGTCGTGTCGAGGGCGCGATCTCGCCTTGTTCCATGCGGAGTCGATCGTGGTCGATCCACTCCAGCGCGAGATCACGGAATGTGCGCGCCGCCGCTCGCTCCGGCTGCCCTTTCCCAGGGCCGGCCGCCGCGACGAGCTCGGGAAGCTTGCCGAGCAGCTTGCGGGTGGCTTCCGATCTGCTCCTGCCCTGGGCTGTGGTCTTGGACTCGCTGCCGTCCGTGCGGCGATAGCGGGCGGTGAGGACGATTCTGCCGTTCGGAAGGGTCGTCTGGGTGAACCCGCCCCAGGTGCCATCCTGAAGTTTCGGTCGCGGCATCTCAGCGCCCCGCTTTGCACGTCGAATCGGCATCGACGGTGCTTCGATGAGCTCCCTCTGTGCGCGGGGAGGTCCGTCGACTTGCCGGATAGGTGCGTTCGCACGACCGACGCAGCTGCTCATTGCATCTGAGCGCCAAGTCCCAGCGGCGGGATCGCCGTGCGAGTCTTCCCGGTCCGCACCGGTTGTCACCGAGTGCGAACGGTTGAAAAGGGCGAGTAAAAGGCGACCGAGCCCCGTCAATCCCCCACCGCGCGCCGGAGCGGCGGCAAAAAGCCGCGGACTTCCGGGAGAATTTGGTGGACCTGAGGGGACTCGAACCCCTGACCCCCTGCATGCCATGCAGGTGCGCTACCAGCTGCGCCACAGGCCCATCTGCGACCCCGGGAAGCCCGGGGCAACCCCTCAAGCTTACAACATCCGATCGGATGCCTCGAACACATCCGGGTGTCTGCGGGTCGTCTAGGCCGAGGTCTTCGGCTATCCGCGCGAGGGGTGGGACGAGCCGCTCAAATCGCAGCCCCTCGCCAGCGGACTGGCCGCGGGTGACCTCTCCAGCGCGCCATGGCTGAAGACGCGGGAGGCAAGCAGACCCTCGCCTCCCCGCCCTACGGTGCGGGGGTGGCGTGCTCCGGCAGATCGATGGGCACGACGGGGCAGTCCTTCCACAACCGCTCGAGGCCGTAGTAGACGCGCTCCTGCTCGTGGAAGACATGCACGACGAGGTCGCCGAAGTCGAGCAGCACCCAGCGCGACTCCTGGCGGCCCTCGCGTCGCAGACGCTTGTGCCCGGCCTCGAGGAGCTTGTCTTCGATCTCGTCTGCGATCGCGGCGACGTTACGCTCGCTGCGACCCGTGACGAGAAGGAAGATGTCGACGAGCGGAAGCGGCTCCGAGACGTCGAGACCGACGAGGTCTTCGCCGCCCTTCGAGTCCGCCGCGGCTGCAGCGATCTGCAGCATCCGTCGTCCGTTGTCACTCGCCGTCATCAGAAGACTCCTGTCGTGAAGGCGAGGATGAGAACGCCCACCAGCGCCAATGCCAGCACACCGGCCGTGATGGCGAGCGTCAGCATGAGGCGGCCACCCTTCTCGGGGGCCGGCGGCTTGATGATCTCGCCCGGTGCCTTCGCCGTGCTGATCGCGGCACTCGCCGCAATGGGCGTCGGCGAGGAGTGAGCGGGCAGCTCGCCGTCGACGAGAACCGCGTCGACTTCCTTGCCGTCAGCCGTGCCCGGCGCATGGCCGGTCGAGCCGAGACCCTCGGGCAGGTTGAACGTGCCAGTGATGAGCACTTCGCCCGTCGCGTTGACCGGAGCGACGATGGGTCCTCCGTTGGGCGACTGCGAAAGGATGAGGGCGTTCGGCGTCGCGACCGATCCGCTCGAAGACCGCGCGATGAGATCGTCGAACGACGGCGGCAGCGGCTCGGCCGGCTGCGACCCGCCGGCGAGGAGCGCCGCACCGAAACCGGGGTCGACGACACGGGGCGTCTCGTCTTCTGCGGGCTCATCCGGCGTGCCGTGAGAGGAATCGGTCTGGCGTGAGTCGGCGTCCGAGTCGGGGGCGTCCGTCACATCGGCGGCAGCCTCGTCGCGGTGCTCTTCGGGCGCCGCGTCGGCGGGGTGCTCCTCGTCCGAGTGCTCCTCGATCGACTCGTCGCCGTGCGACTCGTCGCCCTGCGACGACTCCACGCCGGCATCCGGCTCCTCGCCGGGCTCATCCTCGTGCGAGGGCTCCTCAGGTGAGTCGTCCGAGCCATGCTCGGCCGAGTCCTCCTCGGCGTCCCCGCCGTCGGAATCTTCGCCGTCGGCATCGGGGTCGACGCCGAGCGCGGCGAACGGATCGATCTCGGCCTCGTCTTCACCTGGGGCCTCGGGGACGCTCTCGACGAGGGGCGGGATGACGGGAGGGACCGAAGAGGTCGCCGATTCGTAGGCCGAGGCCACGTCGGGCGTGATGACCGGCACCGATGCGGTGCGGATGCGCTCCTGCTGGCGGGCCTGGCGCCGGGTGAGTGGTGAGACGCCGAGGTCGACCCCGCGATCGGGACCGGGAGGCTCGGGGAGGACGACGGGTTCCGCAGGGCGCGGCAGCGGCGAGACCGGGGTCAGAGAGGCCTCGAAGGGAGGCGGCGCGACAGGCGCGGCATCCGTCTCTTCGGTGGCAGCGGCGGTCTCTTCGGCGGCCATCACCGCAAGAGCCCCGGTGTCGATGACGGGGTTGGCTCCGGTGTTACGGATCTCTCGCAACTGCTTGCGCGTGAGCGGTGGAGTCTCAGGCTGCTCGTGTGTGCTCATTCGTTGCTCCGATAGAGATGGTGCTTCGCAATGTATTGGACGACGCCATCCGGAACGAGGTACCACACGGGATGACCCCGACGAACGCGCTCACGGCAATCCGTCGAGGAGATGGCGAGGGCCGGAATCTCGAGCTGACTGACGTCGTCGCTGGGCAGCCCATCGGTGCTCAGGACGTGCCCGGGGCGGGAGACCGCAACGAAGTGGGCGAGCTCCCACAACTCATCATGGTCCCTCCAGCTGAGAATCTGCGCTATCGCATCGGCGCCCGTGATGAAGAACAGCTCGGCATCGGGTCGCTCCCGCTTGAGGTCGCGCAGCGTGTCGATCGTGTACGTCAGCCCGCTTCGATCGATGTCGACGCGGCTCACGGTGAAGCTGGGGTTGGATGCCGTCGCGATGACCGTCATCAGATAGCGGTGCTCGCTCGGGCTGACCTCGATCTTCTGCCACGGCTGCCCCGTCGGCACGAAGACAACCTCGTCGAGTTCGAAGTGCTGGGCGACCTCGCTGGCGGCGACGAGGTGACCGTGGTGGATGGGATCGAACGTCCCGCCCATGACCCCGATCCTCGGGGCTCGTGCCACCGTCATGCGGTGACCTAGTGGCCGTGGCCCGTTCGCTGGATGTCGTTCGCGTGGGCACGCGCGTAGGCCTCGGCCTTGTGCGCGTGACGGTTGGCGACGTTGCGGTAGCTCAGGGTGACGAAGGCGAGCGACAGGAAGACGACGATCGCGATGATGCCGAAGCCGACGGTCTCGAGAGCGACGTTGTGGTGCTCGGCTTCTTCGGCGGCGAGGGCGATCAGCGTGGCGACGGTCATTCGATCTCCGTTTCGGGCTCGCGCCCCGTTCGAAGGCGCGCGTCCAGTCTATGCCGTCAGGCCCGCACCTGCCCGGAGCCCCGCGCCAGCCACTTCGTACTGGTGAGCTCGGCGAGCCCCATGGGTCCGCGGGCGTGCAGCTTCTGCGTCGAGATGCCCACTTCGGCGCCGAACCCGAACTCTCCGCCGTCGGTGAATCGCGTCGAGGTGTTGACCATGACGACGGCCGAATCGACCTCGGCGAGGAAGCGCTCGGCGTTGGCGTCGTCTTCGGTCACGATCGACTCGGTGTGGTGGGTCGAGTAGGTGCGGATGTGGCCGAGCGCGTCGTCGAGGTCGTCGACGACCCGCATCGCGATGTCGAGGGAGAGGTACTCGGTCTGCCAGTCCTCCTCGGTGGCCCCGACCACTCCCCCGGCCAGCGCTCCCACCGTGCCGTCGCCGTGCACGGTGACGCCGCGCGCCTGCAGCGCCTCGACGAGCGGCGGCACGAGCCTCTCCGCCGCGTCGCGGTGGACGAGCACCGTCTCGACGGAGTTGCAGACGCTCGGCCGCTGAACCTTCGCGTTCACGACGATGTCGCGCGCCCACTCGAGCGGCGCGGTCGCGTCGAGCACGATGTGCACGACACCGGCTCCGGTCTCGATGACGGGGACGGATGACTCGGTCACGACCGTCTCGATGAGCTGTGCGCTCCCCCGCGGCACCAGCACGTCGACGATCCCCCGCGCCTGCATGAGCGCCTTGGCGCCGTCGCGGCCGAAGTCGTCGACCGTCTGGATGGCCTCGGGGTCGATGCCCTGACCTGCCAGCGCGCCGCGCATCGCGCGGACGAGGGCCGCGTTCGTGAGCTCGGCGGCCGTGCCGCCGCGCAGCACGACGGCGTTGCCCGCGCGGAGCGCGAGTGCGGCGATGTCGACCGTGACGTTGGGCCGCGCCTCGTAGATCGAGCCGACGACTCCGAAGGGCACCGAGACCTTGGTGAGCTCGACGCCGTTGGGGAGGGTCCGCTCGTCGAGCACGCGCCCGACGGGGTCGGGAAGGGCCGCGATATCGCGCACAGCGGCGGCGAGGGCCGCGACGCGCGGCTCGTCGAGACGCAGCCGGTCTTGCAGCGACTCCGAGAGCCCGCTCGTGCGTCCGCGCTCGAGATCTTCGCGGTTGGCCGCGACGATCTCGGCCGCAGCCGCCTCGATCGCGTCGGCGATCGCGAGGAGCGCGGCGCGCTTCTCATCGTCGGTGAGCAGGCCGATGCGGCGGGCGGCGTCCTTCGCGAGCAGCATGCGCTCGCGCGGAGTGGTCGCGATCGTGGTCATCCCGCCAGTTTATCGGCGGGCAGGCCTGAGCCGGCGGTGCGGATCGGCCCGGTGGGCGCGGGCGCTGCCGGCTCGGGGTTCGGGTCGAACCACGTGCCGATCTCGGCGCCCGCGAGGGCTTCGTCGACGAGGTCGGCGCTCGTGACGAGCACGCCGACACCGGATGCCGCGGCCAGCCGCGCCGCTGAGACCTTCGTCGCCGCGCCGCCCGTGCCGACGCTGTTGACGACGACCGAGCCGAATTCGAAGCCGTGCAGATCGTCGCCGTACTCGACGCGTTCGATCGGACGCGCGCCGGGCTGGTCGGGAGGCCGCGTGTAGAGCGCTTCGATGTCGCTGAGGAGCACGAGCGCGTCGGCGCCGATGAGCTCCGCGACGAGCGCGGCGAGCCGATCGTTGTCGCCGAAGCGGATCTCGTGGGTCGCCACCGTGTCGTTCTCGTTCACGATGGGAAGGATGCGAAGGCCCAGGAGCCGCTCCATCGCGCGACGCGCGTTGGACCGGGGTGTGCTGTTCTCCAGGTCGCCTGCCGTGAGCAGCACCTGACCCGCCACGATCCGGAACGGGCGGAGCGCGTCCTGGTAGCGGTAGATGAGGACGTTCTGCCCTACCGCGGCCGCGGCCTGCTGCGTGGCGAGGTCGTTCGGCCTCTCGCCCAGCGAGAGGTACGGCATGCCCGTCGCGATGGCGCCCGACGAGACGAGCACGACCTCGGTGCCCCGGGCGTGGGCCGCGGCGAGGGCCTCGACGATCGGCTGGATCTTCTCGGCGTTCTCACCGCTGATCGACGACGAGCCGACCTTCACGACGACCCGCCGCGCGGTGGGGAGGTCGGCGCGGACGCGCGCCGTCACGCGTCGTCCTCCTCGCTCCATTGCGCCGCTGCGAGGCGCTCGGCCTCGAGCTCGGCGCGGGCGTCGGCCTTGGCATCCATCCGCTCGTGATACCGCTCGCGACGCTCGCTCGTCGTCCGGCGGCCGGACGAGTCGAGTCGCGCATCCGTGCCGCGCGGGGCCGTGATGAGCTCGGCGGTCGAGCTGAGCGAGGGATCCCAGTCGAAGACGACGCCGTCGCCCTCGCCGATGACGACGGTCGCGCCCGGAGTCGCTCCGGCACGGAAGAGCTCGTCTTCGACGCCGAGCTTGTTGAGACGGTCGGCCAGGTAGCCGACGGCCTCGTCGTTCGTGAAGTCGGTCTGCTGCACCCAGCGCAGCGGCTTCTCGCCGAGGATCCGGTAGAGGTCGCCGTACGTGCCGCCCTCGACGCGCACGCTGAACTCCTTCTCGGAGCCCTTGGGGCGGATGACGATCCGCTCGGGGGCCGGCTTGCCGGCCTCTTCGGTGCGGTGCCTCAGGACGATGTCACCGAGCGCGAACGAGAGCTGGCGGAGGCCTTCGTGGCTCACGGTCGAGATCTCGAACACGCGGAATCCGCGGGCCTCGAGGTCGGGCCGCACGAGCTCGGCGAGATCCTTGGCCTCGGGCACGTCGATCTTGTTGAGGACGACGATCTGCGGGCGCTCGAGAAGGGGCTTCTGCCCCTCCGGCACCGGGTAGGCGGCGAGTTCGCCGAGGATGACGTCGAGGTCGCTCAGCGGGTCGCGACCGGGCTCGAGCGTCGCGCAGTCGAGCACGTGCACGAGCGCCGTGCAGCGCTCGACGTGGCGCAGGAACTCCAGGCCGAGCCCGCGGCCTTCGCTCGCGCCCTCGATGAGACCGGGGACGTCGGCGACCGTGAAGCGCACGTCACCGGCCTGCACGACGCCGAGGTTGGGGTGCAGCGTCGTGAACGGGTAGTCGGCGATCTTCGGCCGTGCCGCCGAGATCGCAGCGATGAGACTCGACTTGCCCGCCGAGGGGTAGCCGACCAGGGCCACATCGGCGACCGTCTTGAGCTCGAGAAGGACGTCGCCCTCCCAGCCCGGCGTGCCGAGCAGGGCGAAGCCGGGGGCCTTGCGCTTGGGAGAGGACAGCGCCGCATTGCCGAGACCGCCGAGGCCGCCCGGGGCGACGACGAAGCGCATGCCGGGCTCGATCAGGTCGACGAGGGTCTCACCGTCGGGGTCTTTCACGACGGTGCCGACGGGAACCGGCAGCTCGAGCGACTCCCCGGCCGCGCCGGAGCGGTGATCGCCCATGCCGAAGCCGCCGTTGCCGGCGTGGCGGTGGGGCGAGTGGTGGTACGACAGGAGCGTCGTCTCCTGCGGGTCGGCGACCAGCACGATGTCGCCGCCGTGCCCGCCGTTGCCGCCGTCGGGGCCGGCGAGCGGCTTGAACTTCTCACGGCGCACCGACACGCAGCCGTTGCCGCCCTTGCCCGCGCGGAGGTGCAGTGTGACCCGGTCGACGAAGGTGACCATGGAATCTTCTCCTGGGTTTGGTGCGGAAAAAGACTGCGAGGGGCGAGCCGAAGCCCGCCCCTCGCGAAGACTGTCTTGCTGAGCCGGTGGCTGAGCTCGTCGAAGCCTACTCTGCGGCCGCGACGATGTTGACGACCTTGCGGCCGCCCTTCTTGCCGAACTCGACCGCGCCGGCCGACAGGGCGAACAGCGTGTCGTCGCCACCGCGGCCGACGTTGGCGCCCGGGTGGAAGTGCGTGCCGCGCTGGCGGACGATGATCTCGCCCGCGTTGACGACCTGGCCGCCGAAGCGCTTCACGCCGAGTCGCTGGGCGTTGGAGTCACGACCGTTACGAGTGGAGCTTGCGCCCTTTTTGTGTGCCATCTCTGCGTCTCTTCCTGGACTTACTTGATGCCGGTGATCTTGACGCGCGTGAGGTCCTGACGGTGGCCCTGGCGCTTCTTGTAGCCGGTCTTGTTCTTGAACTTCTGGATCACGATCTTCGGGCCGCGCTCTTCGCCGACGACCTCGGCGGTGACGACGACCTTCGAGAGCTTGTCGGCGTCGGTCGTGACGGCGTCGCCGTCGACGAGCAGCACCGCGGGGAGCTCGATCTTGTCGCCGATTTTGGCCGCCTGGCGGTCGAGAACGACGACCGTGCCGACCTGGACCTTCTCCTGCCGGCCACCGGCGCGCACAACTGCGTAAACCACTTCACACCTTGTTTCTTCTCGGAGCGCACGCGCTCGGGATGTCATGAAAGACGCGGTGCGGATGTCTCGACGCACCAAAGGACTACTTTACCGGATGCCGAGGCAATCCCCAAAAAGCGCGGACGGCCGTGTCGCGGCATCCGCTCAATAGGATCGGCACGTGGCGATCCTCATCGACGACCCGAGGTGGCCGGCGCACGGCCGGCTCTGGGCGCACCTCGTGTCGGACGACAACCTCGACGAGCTGCACGCCTTCGCCGCCGCGAACGGCATCCCCCGGCGGGGATTCGACCGCGACCACTACGACGTTCCCGACGAGGCGCATGAGCGGCTCGTCGCCGCCGGGGCCCGGCACGTCGACGGGCACACGCTCGTGCGCGCCCTCATCGCGTCGGGCCTGCGGGTGACGGCGCGCGAGCGCCGCGGTCGCTGAGCCCGCCGGGGCGCAGCGACCGCCGGGGCTCACTCCCCCTGCGTCGGCAGGTGCGGCACGGGCGTGCCGGTGAGCGCGGCCGTCGTCACCCGGCGACGCGACCGGCCCTGACCCGGCGCCTTCGGCTCGGGAAGAGCGTTCAGCACGGAGTCGAGAAGCATGTCCTTCTCGGTCTTCGGGGCCTTCGGCTCGCGCTTCTTGCGGGCCTTCTTCGGACGCTCGACCGGCGGCTCGAGCGGAAGCTCGATCGTCGGGACCGGTGCGCCCGAGGCATCCGTCGGCACCTCGTCGTGATGGTGGATCGTGGATGCCGCGATCTGCGCGAGCGCGGACTTCACACCCTCCGTGATCACGTGCGTGCCCGTCGAGGGCGCCGGAGCCGAGCCTGCGCGCGGACGACGGCCGTTCTGCGGACCGGCGGCGGCGGGACCGCGGTGCTTCACGACGGGGTCGTGGTGCACGATGACGCCGCGACCCGCGCACACGTCGCAGGCCTCGCTGAAGGTCTCCAGGAGGCCTAGGCCGAGCTTCTTGCGCGTCATCTGCACGAGGCCGAGCGACGTGACCTCGGCGACCTGGTGCTTCGTGCGGTCGCGGCTCAGGCACTCCACGAGGCGGCGCAGCACGAGGTCGCGGTTGGACTCGAGCACCATGTCGATGAAGTCCACGACGATGATGCCGCCGATGTCGCGCAGGCGCAGCTGGCGGACGATCTCCTCCGCAGCCTCGAGGTTGTTCTTCGTGACGGTCTCTTCGAGGTTTCCGCCGGATCCGACGAACTTGCCCGTGTTGACGTCGACGACCGTCATGGCCTCGGTGCGATCGATGACGAGCGAGCCGCCCGAGGGGAGCCACACCTTGCGGTCGAGCGCCTTCTCGATCTGCTCCGTGATGCGGAACTGGTCGAACGGATCGTGCTCGCTCTCGTAGCGCTCGACGCGCTCGAGGAGGTCGGGGGCGACCGCCTCGAGGTAGCCGACGATCGTGCTGTGCGCGTCTTCGCCCTGGATGAGCATGCGCGAGAAGTCCTCGTTGAAGACGTCGCGGACGATCTTGACGAGCAGATCGGGCTCGGAGTGCAGGAGCGAGGGCGCCTGGATCGTCTCGACCTGCTTGGAGATGTGCTCCCACTGCTTGGTGAGGCGCTGCACGTCGCGGGTCAGCTGCTCCTCGGTCGCGCCCTCCGCGGCGGTGCGCACGATGACGCCCGACGACTCCGGCAGGACCTCCTTGAGGATGCGCTTGAGGCGCGCACGCTCGGTGTCGGGGAGCTTGCGCGAGATGCCGTTCATGGCGCCGCCCGGCACGTACACGAGGTAGCGGCCCGGGAGGGAGATCTGGCTCGTCAGGCGTGCGCCCTTGTGGCCGACCGGGTCTTTCGTGACCTGCACGAGCACGCGGTCGCCCGTCTTGAGGGCGAGCTCGATGCGGCGCGGCTGGTTGCCGGTCTCGACGGCATCCCAGTCGACCTCGCCCGAGTACAGCACGGCGTTGCGGCCGCGGCCGATGTCGACGAAGGCGGCCTCCATGCTGGGCAGGACGTTCTGCACGCGGCCGAGGTACACGTTGCCGATGAGCGACGCGTCCTGGTTGCGCGCGACGTAGTGCTCGACGAGCACGTTGTCTTCGAGCACGGCGATCTGGATGCGCCCGTTCTTCGAGCGCACGATCATGACGCGGTCGACGGCTTCGCGCCGTGCGAGGAACTCGGCCTCGGTGACGACCGCGCGGCGGCGACCGGCTTCACGACCGTCGCGGCGGCGCTGCTTCTTGGCCTCGAGGCGCGTGGAGCCCTTGATTCGCTGCGGCTCCGTGATGAGCTCGACGGCGCGCTGGCGCTGGTGCACCGGCCTCTCGGGCGGGGAGTCGGAGGAGGAATCGGATGCCTCGTCCCGGCCCTCTCCCCCGCGGCGGCGGTTGCGGCGGCGCGACGAGGTGCTCGTGCCCTCGTCGACGGTCACCGCCTCCTGCTGTCGGCCCGGGCGGGGCGGCAGCGGCGTGATCTCGGGCGCGTAGAAGTGCAGCTGCGTCGACACCGCCGAGACGAACACCTCCGGCAGGAGGCCGAGCGCCACGGCCGTGACCGGCTCGGACTTCGCGTTCGACTCGGACTTCGCGTCGGGCTCGGACTTCGCGTCCGGCTCGGGCTCGCCCGATTCCGGCTCAGCCGACTCGGGCTCAGCCGACTCGGCGGGCTGCGCCGAGGCATCCTGAACCGAGTCATCCTGAACCGAGTCGTCCGGAACCGAATCGTCCTGAACCGGCTCGTCCTGAACCGGCTCGTCGGCGGAATCCGGCGCGGGAGCGCCGTCGTCCGTGCCTTCAGGCCGCTCGCCGCCCTCGACCTCGACGACCTCGACCGACTCGATGACGGCCTCGAGTTCGTCTCGGGCAGCCTCCGACTGCTCCGGGGCTACCGGAGTGTCTGTCTCGGGCTGGGTGTCGAAGGGTGCGTTGCTCTCATCTGCCATCACCGGCGTACTCCCTGCGGGGCGACACCGCGCGTCGCCCGGCGAAATCTCGTGCGGTGCCGCACCTGCGGTGCCGCGAACTCACTCGGTCTGCAGCAGGACCCGGCTCATGGGCGGGGGCCCTCTCGCTGCGAAGGGCTGTCATCGCCCTGAAGTCTTCTGTGATGCGCAGGCGGCGCGGCCGCGACGCATCGACGACCATTATCGCACTTTCCCCCGCCGATTGCGTGGCGGGGCCATCCGCGGCGTTGCGCGGGGCGCCTCGGCGCGGCATCCGCACAGTCCCCGGTGTCATAATCCGAGGCATGCCTTCGCCTCAGTCGCACACTCGTCCCACGGCGATGGCCGTCTGGCTCGTCATCGCCGGTGTCGTCGGGTGGTGGGCCGCCTTCTCGCTCACGATGGAGAAGTTCCACGCCCTCATGAACCCCGGTGAGGCCGCCTCGTGCGACTTCAGCCCCCTCGTGCAGTGCACGAAGAACCTCGATTCGGCGCAGGGCAGCGTGTTCGGCTTTCCCAATCCGATCCTGGGGCTCACCGGCTGGGTGGCGCCCATCGTCGTGGGCATGGCGATCCTCGCCGGCGCCCGCTTCGCGCGCTGGTTCTGGATCGCCTTCTGGGCGGGCATCGCCTTCGCGTTCGGCTTCGTGATCTGGCTCATCAGCCAGAGCATCTTCATCCTCGGCACTCTGTGCCCGTGGTGCATGGTGACGTGGGCGGTGACGATCCCGACGTTCTACGTCGTGACGCTCCATCTGCTGCGCGCGGGCATCGTGCCGGTGCCGCCCCGCGTCCGTCGTGTCGCCGAGTCCCTCATGGGCTGGGTGCCGCTCATGGCGATCGTGAGCTACGCGATCGTGGCGGTGCTCGCGCAGGTGCGCCTGGACGTGCTCGGCGCGCTGTTCTGACCCACGGCGCTGCGATGACGGATGCCGCGGCCGGCCCGCGTTGTGGCAGCGGCGTCGTCAGGACCGTCAGAACCAGATGGCGAGTTCGCGCTGCGCCGACTCGACGGAATCCGAGCCGTGCACGAGGTTCTGCTGCACTTTGAGGCCCCAGTCGCGGCCCAGGTCGCCGCGGATGGTGCCGGGAGCGGCCGTCGTCGGGTCGGTCGTGCCGGCCAGCGACCGGAAGCCCTCGATGACGCGGTTGCCGGCAAGGCGGATCGCGACGGACGGCCCCGACATCATGAACTCGAGGAGGGGCTCGTAGAACGGCTTGCCCTCGTGCTCGGCGTAGTGCTTCTCGAGCGTCTCGCGATCGGGCTCGACGAGGCGGATGTCGACGAGCGAGTATCCCTTCGACTCGATGCGGGCGAGGATCTGCCCCGTCAGCCCGCGGGCGACGCCGTCGGGCTTCACGAGGACGAGGGTCTCTTCGGTGGCCATTTCAGTCTCCGTTCGCATTCTCGGCCTCGGCGGCCAGGCGGGCGTTTCGCCGGTCGAGCGATGCCCCCTTGATCGTCGCATACGCCCACATGCCGCCGAAAATCAGGGCGACGATCGCGAGCGCGGGGAGGAGCAGCGCGGCCAGCAGCAGCGCGATCTGAAGCCCCCAGCCCACGGCGAGCGCCCAGCGGTGTCGCAGCAGACCCGCGGTGAGGAGCATCAGGACCGCGAGGACGGCTCCCCCGACCACACCCCACCACGAAGGGATGCCTGCCGGAAGCGCCTGCAGTCCGAACACGGCGAGTCCGCCGAGGAACACCACGACCGATTCGAAGACGAGCACGATCGAGCCGAGCGACTCCGCCGCTCCCCGTGCCCGGCGCTGCCGGCGCGGTGGGTCGGCGGCGGCCGTCACGGCGTCCACCCCGACTTCCAGTCCTCCGCCGAGGCGAGGGCGAGGGCTTCGCCCGCGAGCACGACCGACCCGGCGATGACGACGGCGCGCCGATCGGATGCCGCGGCCCACTCGCGTGCGGCCTCGGAGGCATCTGCGACATCGGCGTGGACCGTCACGGGAAGGCCGGCGACCTCTGCGAGATCGGCGATCCGGTCGGCGTCGTTCGCTCGCTCTGAGTCGGGTGCCGTCGCGAAGACGTGCGACGCGACCGGCGCCAGGGCGGCGACGATGCCGGCGGCATCCTTGTCGGCGAGGACGCCGAGCACGATGCCCCACTCGTCGAAGTCGAACGACTCGCGCAGGGCCTCCACGAGCGCACGCGCTCCGTGCGGGTTGTGCGCCGCGTCGACGAGAACTGTGGGGCTCACGCCGACCAGCTGGAGACGGCCGGGCGAGGTGCTCTGGCCGAGTCCTTCGGCAAGCACGTCGCCCGTGATGGGCTGTGCGCCGCCGCCGATGAGCGACTCGACGGCCGCGATGGCGAGCGCCGCGTTGAAGCCCTGGTGTGCGCCGTAGAGCGGCAGGTACTTGTCCTCGTACACGCCCGCAAGGCCGCGCACGGTGATCGCCTGCCCACCGACGGCGAGGCTGTCCTTGACGAGGGCGAAGTCCTGACCCTCGAAGGCGATCGTCGCGCCCTTCGCGGCAGCTGCGTCGCGCAGGACGGCCTCGGCCGCTGCGCTCTGGCGGGCCGAGACGACGGCCGCGCCGTCCTTGATGATGCCGGCTTTGACCGAGGCGATCTCGGCGATCGTCTCGCCGAGGCGGTCGGCGTGGTCGAGATCGATCGGGGCGATGACCGCGACGTCCCCGTCGGCGGTGTTGGTGGAGTCCCACGACCCGCCCATGCCGACTTCGATCACCGCGACGTCGACGGGGGCGTCCGCGAACGCGACGAAGGCCAGCACCGTGAGCAGCTCGAAGAACGTCAGCGGCGCGTCGCCGGCCGCCTCGAGCTCCGCGTCGACGATCCCGATGAAGGGCTCGACCTCGTCCCACGCGTCCGCCACGGCGGCGTCGTCGATGGGCGCGCCGTCGATCATCATGCGCTCGGTGAACCGCTCGAGGTGAGGGCTCGTGAACAGGCCCGTGCGCAGGCCGTGCGCGCGCACGAGGCTCTCGATCATCCGGCTCGTCGAGGTCTTGCCGTTGGTCCCCGTGACGTGGACGACGCGGTACGTGCGCTGCGGGTCGTCCAGCAGATCGAGCACGCGGCGCGTGCGTTCGACCCGGGGCTGCACCCAGCGCTCGCCCTGTCGCTGCAGAAGTGCCGTGTAGACGGCGTCGGCGCGTTCGCGGTCGTTCACTTGGTCTCGCTCCCATCGCTCACGGCACCGGATGTCGATGCCCCCACTCGTGTCACCGCGACGCGGAACGCGCCACGGTTGGCGAAGTCGCCTGCGCCGTGCTCGCGCACGAGGTCGCTCGAGGTCGCGGCGGCACTCGCGATCACGGCGCCGTCCGCGAGCAGGGTGTTCCCGTCGGGGCCGAGGACGGCATAGTCGAGGGCGAGGGTCTCACCCGCGACATCCGCCACCGCGAAGGCGTCGGCGACGGCCCGTGCGTCGTCGGCGTCGTCGAACGACAGCCGCAGGTCGATGCGGTCGCTCACGTCGAACCCGGCGGCCTTGCGGGTGTCCTGCACGGCGCGGATGACGTCGCGCGCGAGCCCCTCGGCCTCGAGCTCGGGCGAGGTCGTGGTGTCGAGCAGCACGAAGCCGCCGTCGGCGAGCAGCGCGATCGCGGTGCCCTCGGCGACGCCGCCGGCTTCGAGTGCGAGCTCGTACTCGCCCTCCTCGAGCGCGATGCCGTCGACGACGACCGTGCCGTCGACCTCTTCCCAGATACCGGCCTTCGCGCCGGCGATGACGTGCTGCACCTGCTTGCCGAGGCGCGGGCCGGCCGCGCGGGCGTTGACGCTCAGTCGCCGCGTGATGCCGTAGCGCTCCGCGACGTCGTCGCCCAGCTCGACGAGCTCGACCTCCTTGACGTTGAGCTCGTCGCGGAGGATGTCGTCGAACTGCGCGAGGGACGCGGCATCCGGAACCACGACCGTGAGCCGCGGAAGCGGAAGCCGCACCCGCTTGCCGACCTTCTTGCGCAGGGCGTTCGCGACGCTGGATGCCTCGCGCACGGCGTCCATCGCGGAGCGGATGTCATCGGCCGCGGGGAAGGCGTCGGCGTCGGGCCAGTCCTGGAGGTGGACGCTGCGACCGCCGGTGAGGTCCTGCCAGATGCGCTCCGAGACGAGCGGGATGAGCGGCGCCGCGACGCGGGTCAGCGTCTCGAGCACCGTGTACAGGGTGTCGAAGGCCTCGGTCGACCGCGGGTCCTCGGTCACGCCGAGCCAGAAGCGGTCGCGCGAGCGGCGGATGTACCAGTTCGTCAGCGCCTCGGCGAAGTCACGGAGCTTCGCCGCCGCCATCGTCGAGTCCAGCGCCTCCAGGTCGGCCGCGACATCCCGCACCAGATCGCCCGTCAGGGCGAGGATGTGCCGGTCGAGCACGTCGGTGGAGTCGGTGCGCCAGGATGCCTCGTACCCGCCGCCGCCGGCCCCGCGCGCCGCGTTGGCGTAGGTGGCGAAGAAGTACCAGGCGTTCCACACCGGCAGGAGGAACTCGCGCACGCCGGCGCGGATGCCCTCCTCGGTCACGACGAGGTTGCCCCCTCGGAGCACCGAGCTCGACATGAGGAACCAGCGCATCGCGTCCGAGCCGTCGCGGTCGAAGACCTCGCTGACGTCGGGGTAGTTGCGCAGCGACTTCGACATCTTCAGGCCGTCGCTGCCGAGGACGATCCCGTGGCAGGAGACGCCCGTGAACGCGGGGCGGTCGAACAGCGCCGTCGAGAGGACGTGCATGAGGTAGAACCACCCGCGCGTCTGCCCGATGTACTCCACGATGAAGTCGGCGGGCGAGTGCTCGTCGAACCACTCCTGGTTCTCGAACGGGTAGTGCACCTGCGCGAAGGGCATCGAACCCGAGTCGAACCACACGTCGAGGACGTCTTCGATGCGCCGCATCGTCGACAGGCCCGACGGGTCGTCGGGGTTCGGCCGGGTCAAGTCGTCGATGTAGGGGCGGTGCAGGTCGACGGCGCCCTGCGTATCGCGCGGGAGACGGCCGAAGTCGCGCTCGATCTCCTCCAGCGATCCGTACACGTCGACGCGCGGGAACTCGGGGTTGTCGCTCTTCCAGACGGGGATGGGCGAACCCCAGTACCGGTTGCGGCTGATCGACCAGTCGCGCGCGCCCTCGAGCCACTTGCCGAACTGGCCGTGCTTGACGTTCTCGGGCACCCAGGTGATCTGCTCGTTGTTCGCGAGCAGGCGGTCCTTGATCTCCGTGACGCGCACGAACCAGCTCGAGACCGCCTTGTAGATGAGGGGGTTGCGGCACCGCCAGCAGTGCGGGTACGAGTGCTCGTAGCTCGCTTCGCGCAGCACGCGCCCCTCTTCGCGCAGCAGACGGATGAGCGGGCGGTTCGCGTCCATCCACAGCTCGCCCGCGACATCGGCGACCTGCGGGAGGAACCGGCCGCCGTCGTCGAGGCTCATGATGAGCGGGATGCCTGCCGCCTCGGTGATCCGCTGGTCGTCCTCGCCGTACGCCGGCGCCTGGTGGACGATGCCCGTGCCATCGGCGGTCGTGACGTAGTCGTCGACGAGGATGCGCCAGGCGTCGCCGGTGCCCCAGGTCGCGGCATCCGCGTAGTAGTCGAACAGGCGGTCGTAGGTGACATCGGCGAGTTCGTGGCCCATGACCGTCTGCACGACGGCCTCGCGCGCGGCCTCGGCCGACTCGTAGCCGAGGTCCTTCGCGTAGCCGGCGAGCAGCTCGTCGGCGAGGAGGTAGCGATGCGCCGTCGCCTCGACGGGGTCGTCGCCGGGGTGGATGTCGGCAGCGCCGTTCGGACCGCCGGGCACGACGACATAGCGGATGTCGGGGCCGACCGCGAGCGCGAGGTTCGTCGGGAGGGTCCACGGCGTCGTCGTCCAGGCCAGCGCGCGCACGGCCGTGAGGCCGAGCGCCTCCGCCTTCGCGCCGGTCAGCGGGAAGGTCACCGTGACCGACGGGTCCTGGCGCATCTTGTAGACGTCGTCGTCCATGCGCAGCTCGTGGCTCGACAGCGGCGTCTGGTCTCGCCAGCAGTACGGCAGGACGCGGTATCCCTCGTACGCGAGCCCCCTGTCGTGGAGCGTCTTGAACGCCCACAGCACCGACTCCATGTAGTTCGTGTCGAGCGTCTTGTAGCCGCGCTCGAAGTCGACCCAGCGCGCCTGGCGGGTGACGTAGTCCTCCCAGTCCCGCGTGTACTCGAGCACCGACTCGCGCGCCTTCGCGTTGAAGGTCGCGACGCCCATGGCCTCGATCTCGTCCTTCTCGGTGATCCCGAGCTGCTTCATCGCCTCGAGCTCCGCCGGCAGGCCGTGAGTGTCCCAGCCGAAGACGCGGTCGACCTTCTTGCCGAGCATCGTCTGGAAGCGCGGGAAGAGGTCCTTCGCGTACCCGGTCAGGAGATGGCCGTAGTGCGGGAGGCCGTTGGCGAACGGAGGACCGTCGTAGAAGACCCACTCCTCGGCGCCCTCACGGTTCGCGATCGACGCCCGGAAGGTGTCGTCCTCCGCCCAGAACGCGAGTACGCCGCTCTCGATCTCGGGGAAGCGCGGGCTGGGGGTGACCGCGTCAGCGGCGGGTCCGAACGCGGAGGGGCGTGGGTACGTCATGTCGTCTCGCAAGGTCTCGTCTCATCGGCTTCTGCCGGGACGACACGGCCTGGACTGTCGTCCACGCGTACCGCGGTACCACCCTGCATTGACGGATGCCTCGTGCCGGGGCATCCGTCCCCTCTCACTGCGGCTGTGACGGGCCTGACCCGCCCGGTTCTACTGAGGACCAGAGTCCTGTTCTTCCGGGAGCTCCCCGGTGATGGCCGGATCGATGCTGGTCCTGCGATTCTACCGGGCGGCGGAGTACCCTGGCGGTGCAATCTGCTGGACCTCTCCCCGGGCAGGGGGATGACATGCCCGACGATGGGCCTCGCCGCCGGCCGGACCTCAGCCGTCGCGGGTTCTTCGCACTCGTGGGAGGCGCCGCGCTCGCGGCTGCCCTGGCATCCTGCGCGCCCGGCGAGACGCCCGTGCCCGCACCGACGTGGACTCCCCCGGCCGACCCCATGGCGTTTCCGCCCGGCTTCGTGTGGGGGGCTGCGACAAGCGCCTACCAGGTCGAGGGATCGCTCACGGCCGATGGGCGCCGCCCGTCGATCTGGGACACCTTCGCCGCCCAGCCGGGAGCGATCCGCGACAGGTCGACGGGTGACCCGGCGGCCGACCAGTACCGGCGCTACCCGCAGGACGTGGAGCTCATGGCGGGACTGGGGCTCGGCGCCTACCGGTTCTCGCTCGCGTGGCCGCGCATCCAGCCCACCGGCTCCGGTGCCGCGAACGTCGCCGCGCTCGACCACTACCGGCGCCTGGTCGATGCGCTCGGGGCTCGGGGCATCCGCAGCGCCGTCACGCTGTTCCACTGGGATCTGCCCCAGGCCCTGCAGGATGACGGCGGGTGGGAGAACCGGGCGACGGCGGAGCGCTTCACCGACTACGCGGCGATCTGCTTCGACGCGCTGCGTGACGTCGACATCGACTGGATGACGTTGAACGAGCCCAAGTCACATGCCTTCGCCGGGCATTGGTACGGGGCTCACGCCCCCGGCCTGCGCGACCCGGATGTCGCCGCGGCCGCGGTGCACCACCAGCTGCTCGCCCACGGTCTCGCGGTGCAGCGGTTCCGGGAGGGCGGGGCGTCGGGTCGCATCGGGATCGCGCTCAATCTCATCCCGGTGTACCCGCTCGATCCGACCCTCCCGGACGGGGCCACGCGGCTCGACGGCCGCGAGAACCGGCTCTTCCTCGACCCCGTGCTGAAGGGCAGTTACCCGACGGACGCGATCGGAGCCGAGCCGGGTCAGCTGCCGGCCGACCCGGAGGCGTTCGCGGCGCTCCAGCGCGATGGCGATCTCGAGGTGATCGCCGCCCCGAACGACTTCCTCGCGGTGCAGTACTACGGCGTCACCGGGGCCGACTCGAGCGGGAACGAGGCGTCGATCGCGCCGACCTCCGCCGCCTCGTGGCAGCAGATCCGCGCCGAAGGGCTCTACGACCTCTTGATGCGGCTGCGCCGGGACTATCCCGAGATCCCGCTCCTCATCACCGAGAACGGCATCCCCGACCCGACGCCCGACGTGACGGTCGACGATCCGCACCGCACGGATTTCCTGCGCGCGCACTTCCAGCAGGCGGCGCGCGCCATCGGCGAGGGGGTGCCGCTGCAGGGCTTCTACGTGTGGTCGCTCCTGGACAACTTCGAGTGGGCGGAGGGGTATCAGCAGAGGTGGGGCCTCATCGCCGTCGATTTCGACACCCAGGAGCGCACCCCGAAGCAGAGCGCCGAGTGGTACTCCCAGGTCGTCGCGGCCAACGCCGTCGCCGCGGCGTGAGGAGAACCGGCGCGACGGCACCGCGAGATGACGAGCGGCGGCGCCGCTTCGTCTCACCAGGAGACGATGGTCGCCCGATCGAGCGAAGAATCCGATCGGAGTGCCGGCAACTCCTCGGGTGCCACGATGATGACAGCGTGGGGGTCGGCCGCGTACAGCGCGCGCACCGCTTCGGCGACGGTCGCCGGCCGGTCAGAGCGGGGCACGCTGTCGCCCCAAAGTTCGTCGATGACCTTGTATCCTGCGTCCGTCCACTGACCGGTGAGGGCGAACAGCCACTGATTGGCCAGTCGGGGTGCGGTTGAGCCGTCGAGCTCGCTCGGGACTACGTAGCGGTGACCGTCGCTCGTCACCGCACTGGCGGCGAGTTCGTCGATCCGGGAGACGGAGTCGTCGGACTCGGGATACTCCGCCGCCTGCCAGGTGGAGCGCGCCTCCAAACCCGGTGGGACGCGGAGGCCGATCCCCTCCGACGTCGGATTCACGGCACCCGAATAGACGACGAGGACCATGGTCAGCACAACGGCGGTACCCGCCGCGAGCGCGCGAGATCGCGTCGAGCCCGACACGAGGCGGACGAAGGTGGCTGAGGCCGCGGCGAGGAGGACCGTCGATGCGAGCTGTACCGCGGCTCCGGTCTTGAAGAAGTAGTACGCGAGCTCGTGGATCTGCGTGAGCTGATAGACCGCGATCGCGCCGACGAGCAGCAGTCCTGTCGTGGGGAACAGCGCCAGCACACCGACGCGCACCGCACGCCCCCGCCGAGAGTGGCCGGCGAGCCGCGCAGATCGCAAGCCGACGGCGACACACACGAGCACAGCCAGGGCGGGGGCGATCAGCATCTCGGTGCGGGACCCGCCGTAGAACCCCCCGTTGACGAGGAGCTGCGAGACGGTCGTACCCCCTTGTGGCCCACCGCGCAGGGTTTGAAAGGCGAGAAGGCCGCCCACAGCAGCGAGGGCAGCCGACACAGCGAGCGCCGCCCATCCTCCGCGCGAGCGGGGCAGGCGACCGCGGCGAAAAGGGAATGCGAGAGCTGCAGCCCCCGCCGCAGCGGGAATCAGCAGGATCGCCCAGTTGTGGGCGATCCCGATGAAGCACGCGGACAGCGCGAGGAGCGCGGTGAGCCCCGAGACGCGCTCAAGCAAGATCGCCAGCAGGGGAATCGCACCGAGCAAGCCGACGCTGACAAGGAAATTCGGGAACCCGTAGAAGATCAGGGTGCCGGCGCCGGCCGGTCCGACGGTGAATGCGAGGGTCACGAGCACGCTCATGGCCGTGGCTAGCAGCAGGTTCCTGCGCACCTGAGGCAGTGCCACGATGCCGAAGAGAAGCAGTGCGACGACGCCGAGACTGATGAGCGCCGTCGCCTGGGCGTACCCCATCAGCTCAGCGCTCGGGTCGAGTACGCTCCTGCCCACAGTGACGTCCATCACCGTCGCCGCGCCGGCGTGGAATCCCTTCGGGTAGTTCCGGTAGGCCATCGACTCGAATTCGCCGGGCTCTACGAGTCCGGCGAGGGAGCCGCTCCGACGGATCATCTCGACCATGTTGAAGTGGGCGGCGTGATCCCAGCCGAGCCGCAGGAGGCGCAGCGCGCTGGGCGCATCACTGATTGCCCAGAGCGGCTCAAGGCACCACGCAGCGAATCCGACCCCGAGAAAGGCCGGCATGTCGGCTGGTCGGACACGCGGAACGAGGCGACGCCAGCTCACTCTCCTTGCTGCCAGGAGAGCGACGAGTGTCCCTGCGATCGCGGCAGTGCCCAACCCCCATCTCGTCACTCCGGCGACGGGCAGTGGCAGCCAGACGACGAGCGCCGCCATCCCGATCGCAATGCATAGGACGTAGAAGATCCGTCGACCGGCTTCTCGAGACGACGGCACTGCGAGGGCGCACAGAGTCCCGAGCACGATCAACGTCCAGCCGCCGAGGACACCGGCAGCCTGCGCAGCGATCAGTAGCAGAAACGCAGCCGACCCAGTGGTGAGACCTACGACGAGCGGCCGCCCCGTGGGTCTCGCCGCGCGCACTGCCGCGAGCGGATGAACCATGTGTGAACACTAGAGGGTGCGGCGCGTCGGCACCGCGAGGCGATGAGCGTGGCGCCGCGAGGCGATGAGCGGCGGTGCGTCGAGGGAGGAGGGAATGCGGCATCCTGAACCGGAGTTTCTGGACTCGTGCCAAGATCGATGTCCGTGACCTCCGCTCCTCCCGCTCCCTCCCCCGTCTCCGACTCCACCGCCCCCGCCCGCCGCGTCGCGTGGGCGTCGATGGTCGGAACCTCTCTCGAGTCGTTCGACTTCTACGTCTACGCGTACTTCGCGGCGTTCTTCGTCGGTCCGCTGTTCTTCGACCCGCTCGGGGATGTCGGCGGCACCTTCGCGGCGTTCTCGACGATCGCGCTGGCGTTCGTCGTGCGGCCCATCGGCGCGGCGATCTTCGGTCACATGGGCGATCGCCTCGGCCGGCGCGCGACGCTCCTGTGGACCGTCGGGATCATGGGCGTCGCGACGGGCCTCATCGGCCTGCTCCCGACCTACGCGCAGGCCGGATGGCTCGGCGCCGTCCTGCTCCTGATCCTCCGCATCGCGCAGGGCCTCTCGCTCGGCGGCGAGTGGGGCGGCTCGATCCTCCTCGCGACGGAGCACTCCGGACCGGTCAAACGCGCGTTCTACGCCGCGATCCCCCAGCTCGGCTCGCCCGTCGGCTCGATCCTCTCGGCCGCCGTGTTCATCGTCATGACCGTGGCGCTCCCGGCCGACCAGCTCGCGGCGTGGGGCTGGCGCATCCCGTTCCTCCTCGCCTTCCCGCTCCTGCTCGTCTCGCTGTACCTGCGGTGGTCGATCGATGAGACCCCTGTCTTCGAGAACGTCGTCGCGACCGGGCGCCGGGACCGCATCCCGTTCCTCACGATGTTCCGCGTGCGGCCCCTCGCGCTCGCGATCGCGATCGGCGCGGCCCTCCTCGGCATCGGGTCGTACTCGCTCATGAACACCTACACGATCAACTACGGCGTGGAGCGGCTCGGCTTCAGCTTCCAGGACCTCCTGGTCGCCACGACGATCGGGGCTCTCCTGCAGCTCGTGACGATCCCGCTCTTCGGCGCCTGGGCGAGCCGCATCGGCTCGGCGAAGGTCGTCGCGTGGGGCGCCCTCGGCACTCTCCTCATCGCGTTCCCGATGTACTTCCTGCTGCAGTTCGCGACGTTCCCGATCCTCGTCGCGACGATGATCGTCGGCGGGATCCTGCCGACCATGTCGTGGGCGGCGCTCGGCGGTCTCATGAACGACCTCTTCCCCGACCACTTCCGCTACTCGGCGCTCTCGGTCGCCTACGCGATCGCCGCGACCATCTCGGGCTTCGTGCCGCTGGTGACCGTCGCCCTGGGCGACGCGACGGACTTCGCGTGGTGGCATCCTGGGGTCGTGCTCGCGATCCTCTCCGCCGTCACACTCGTCTCCGCCTGGGCCGCCTCGCGCCGCCGGCCGGAGCCCGAGGAGGGCTGAGTGGCACGGGCCGGCGGACCCCTCGCGCCCCGCATCTCGGCGCCCGATCTCCCGCCGCAGCTCGAGGACGTGACGGGGCTCGAGCGCCGCGCCGACCTGCTGGGCGCGCGCATCGTCGGCCTCGAGGGGGTGACGGATGCCTCGCACTCGCGTCTCGAGGAGTGCGCGGTGGCCGAGGCATCCGTCGCCCGCCTCGACCTGACCGGCGCCGTCCTCACCGACGTCGCCATCTCGCAGCTGCGGGCCACCGAGGTCGTGGCGCGGGAATCGCGGTGGCGCAACGTGCTTCTCGCGGGAGGAAGGATCGGCACGTTCGACCTGTCGGGTGCCGAACTCGACAGCGTCGAGCTGCGCGGTGTGCGCGTGGACTACCTCTCGCTGCGCGGCGCGACGGTCGGCGACCTCCTCGTCACGGACTGCACGATCCAGACCCTCGACCTCCCGCTCGCGACGCTCTCGCGCGTGAGGTTCGACGGCTCGCGGGCCGACGAGGTCGCCACCGACGGGCTTCGCGCCGAGCACACCGACCTCCGCGGCCTCGAGGCGTTGGCCGTCACGCGACCCGACGCCCTGCGCGGAACGACGCTCTCCTCCGCGCAGGTGGAGCAGCTCGCCCCCGCGTTCGCCTCGGCCCTCGGGATCGACGTCAGGGACTGACTTGAGGTCGGCGTCGCCGCGGCGGGCCATCGGCGGCTCGCGGTCGGCGGCTCACGGGCGCGGCGGCGATCCACGGGAGGTTCTCACCGGACGGGAGGGCCGATCCGGCCGGATCCGCCCTCCCTTCCGGCGAGAACCTCCGCTGGGCGGAGGCTCCCTCACGCGGCGAGATGCAGCCCGCGCGCGACCGCGCCCATGATCATGGCCTGCACGCTCGGCCAGTCGTTCACGACCTGGTCGTAGCCCACGCGGATGACGTGGAACCCGGCGAGCATCAGCTTCGCGTCGTGCTCGATGTCGCTCGTCCGCTGTCTGCCGACGTGGTGGCCTCCGTCGATCTGCAGGACGAGCCGCTCGCCGATCAGGAAGTCGACGGGCCGTCCGAGGAGCCACGCCTGCGGGAGGATCCGCAGGCGCATCCACCGGAGCCTCGGACCAACGAGCGTCTCCAACCCCGAGTCGGCGAAGGGCGTCGCGACGTCGAGGAGGTGCTGCAGTTCGCGCGGCAACGGCAGGCGCCGCAGCGACGCGTGGTCGACGAGCCCCTGCCGCAGCGCCGACTCGACGATCGCGAGGGCTGTCTCCTGAGGCTGGCAGGTCGCGACGAGGGCGAGCACGTTCTCGATGCGGTCCTCGAGCTGGTCGGGACTGCGGGGAACGACAGGATGCCGCCAGTGCACCACGCCCGGCGCAGGCACCGCGATGCGACTGGCGTGGCCACGGGCGGCGACGTGCACGGGCGTCGCGGTCGGCAGCACCCACAGCCCGCTGCGTCTGGCCTGCGTGACGCACGACAGCACGACGCCGTGCTGCGCCGCCGCGACGAGGGAGGGGTCGGCGTCGGGAAGCGCGACCCACCGCCGCCGGATGCGCCTCAGCCGCCCGGTCGCGACCGCCGAGGCGACGACGTGCGGGCGCACGTGGCGCGCTGTCAGCACCGAGCCGAGCACGATCCCGCCGTACGAGCGGACGAGTTCCACGACATCCATCGTCCGATCGTGGGGCGGCGTGGCACGCGCGCCTCCCCGCGGCCTTCCATCTGGGGAAAGGATGCCGCGGCCGCCGCCTGTGGAGCAGAGGCCGGTCGCGGCATCCGTCGTCGTCTGGGCGGAGGTCCTCACCGGACGGGAGGGCGAATGCGGCCGGATCGGTCCTCCCTTCCCGTGAGCACCTCCGCTCCGCGGAGGGCCGGTAGCGGGCGACTGAGGGCCGCCAGCGGCTGCGCGAGAGGGCCGGGGTGTGGAAGGGCAGGCGACGGATGCCGCGGCCCGGCCGCCCAGGCTCGGCCGATACAATGTGGGGCATCCCACACTCAGGCACGCTCACACAGTGCCGCACATATCGCACGAGGAGACCCTTATGGCCGACGCGCAGACACCGCCGACGATTCCGGACAAGCCCGCTCTCGAGGGTCTCGAAGACAAGTGGGATGCCTCGTGGCAGGCGCAGGGCACGTACCTGTTCAACCGCGCCAAGGCCGCCGAAGTGGGCCGTGCCGGCGTCTTCTCGGTCGACACTCCCCCGCCGACCGCGTCGGGGAGCCTCCACATCGGCCACGTCTTCAGCTACACGCACACCGACGTCAAGGTGCGGTACGAGCGCATGCGCGGCAAGACCGTCTTCTACCCGATGGGGTGGGACGACAACGGCCTACCGACCGAGCGCCGGGTGCAGAACTACTACGGCGTCCGGTGCGACCCGAGCCTGCCCTACACGCCCGGCTTCACGCCCCCGTACGAGGGCGGCGACAACAAGAGCAGCAAGGCCGCCGACCAGGTGCCGATCAGCCGCCGCAACTTCATCGAGCTGTGCGAGAAGCTCACGGTCGAAGACGAGAAGCACTTCGAGGCGCTCTGGCGCAAGCTCGGGCTGAGCGTCGACTGGACGCAGACCTACCGCACGATCTCCGACCAGACGATCCGCACGAGCCAGCTCGCCTTCCTCAAGAACCTCGAGCGCGGCGAGGCGTATCAGGCGCTCGCTCCGACGCTGTGGGATATCGACTTCCGCTCGGCCATCGCGCAGGCCGAGCTCGAAGACCGCGAGCAGCCCGCCGCCTACCACCGCGTCGCGTTCCACAAGACCGACGGCTCGGGCGACGTGCAGATCGAGACGACGCGCCCCGAGCTGCTCGCGGCCTGCGTCGCGCTCGTGGCGCATCCGGATGACGAGCGATATCAGCCGCTCTTCGGCACGACGGTGCGCACCCCCGTCTTCGGCGTCGAGGTGCCCGTGCTGGCCCACCCCCTCGCCCAGAAGGACAAGGGGTCGGGCATCGCCATGATCTGCACCTTCGGCGACGTGACGGACATCATCTGGTGGCGCGAGCTCGACCTGCCCAACCGCACGATCCTGGGCAAGGACGGCCGCGTCATCGCCGATGCGCCCGACGT